>NC_015717.1:3792000-4108000 GCF_000253295.1 Hyphomicrobium sp. MC1
AGTGCCGCCTTTTCGGGGGAGAAGGCGCTCGGCATCTGGTCGCACTACCACCAAGACGACGTTGCCTGCGGTGGAAATCTCTTGGCGGACGCCAACATTCCTCGGGCTATGGCCGAGGCGTTCACAGCGTCGGAAGGCCCTCTTGGTGACCGTCTCATCGGTGCTCTGCGCGCGGGGCTTGCGCACGGCGGCGAAGCTGGCCCGCTACATTCTGCCGGTATGATGTTGGTCCGGGAGATGTCCTGGCCTGTCGCAGATCTTCGTTGCGATTGGACGGAGGATTGTCCCATCGAGCAACTCGCGGCGCTCTGGGAACGCTACAAGCCTCAACTCGAATCCTATGTCACCCGAGCTATCGACCCGGAAGCGGCGCCGAGCTACGGCGTGCTTGGGGATCCGTGACCCGCATATAAATCCAGCGACGAGAGGACAAGATGAACCAACTCAGCCATCGCGATTGGCTCGGCGCGGCATCGGCGATCCGTTTTCGCAACAAAGCGTTCATCGACGGACAATTTGTGCCTGCCCGCTCCGGCAAGACGTTCGCCAGCGTCAATCCTGCCACCGGCGAAATCCTAGCGGAGATCTCGTCATGCGATCATGAGGATATCGATCTCGCCGTTGCCGCTGCTCGCCGGAGTTTCGAATCCGGCGAATGGTCGCGAGCAGATCCCGCGCACCGAAAGGCCGTCTTGCTGCGGCTAGCCGAGCTCTTGCGCGAAAACTTGCAGGAGTTCGCGCTGCTCGAGTCTCTCGACATGGGCAAGCTGGTGCAAGACGCTGCCACCATCGACGTACCCGGATCGGCCGGAATTTTTCAATGGTACGCCGAGGCCATCGACAAGGTCTATGATGAGATTGCCCCTTCTGCAGATGGCAATCTCGTTATGGTCACGCGAGAACCGCTCGGCGTCGTCGGCGCTGTGGTGCCGTGGAATTTTCCACTTGATATGGCGACCTGGAAGTGCGCCCCAGCGCTTGCGGCAGGCAATTCCATCGTCCTGAAGCCTGCCGAGCAATCGCCGCTTTCCGCGCTGCGCCTTGCTGAGCTTGCCATCGAAGCGGGACTACCCGCGGGCGTTCTCAATGTCGTTCCCGGCTTTGGCGAGACTGCAGGACAAGCACTTGGCCGTCACATGGATGTCGACTGTCTCGCATTCACCGGCTCGACCGCCGTTGGCAAACTTTTTCTCGAATATGCCGGCCAGTCGAACATGAAGCAGGTCTGGCTGGAAACGGGCGGCAAAAGTCCGAACCTCGTCTTCGCCGATTGCAGCGACCTCGATGCCGCGGCCGACATGGCAGCCTTCGGCATATTTTTCAATCAGGGCGAGGTCTGCTCAGCCAATTCGCGCCTGCTCGTCGAGCGTAGCATTCGCGGACCATTGCTCGAACGTCTTGTCCAGCGAGCGAAGGCGACGCAGCCGGGCGATCCGCTCGATCCTGCCTCGAAGATGGGAGCGATGGTCGATGCGCGTCATGCAGAACGGGTCGTCTCTTTCATCGACGCAGGCCGAAAGAGCGCCAAGCTCGTTATCGGCGGCGAAGCGACGAAGGTAAATGGCCGTGGTAGCTTCGTATTGCCGACGATCTTCGACGAGGTGAAGCTCGATGATCCTCTTGCGCGCGAAGAAATATTCGGGCCGGTTCTTTCCATCGTTGCATTTGATACCGAGGAAGAAGCGGTGCGCATTGCTAACGACACGCCCTACGGTCTGGCGGCGTCGGTTTGGACCGACAATTTATCGCGTGCTCATCGTATCTCGTCGCGTTTGCGAGCAGGCACGGTCTCGGTCAATACCGTTGATGCTCTGAGCCCCGCGACGCCCTTCGGAGGTTTCAAGCAGTCGGGCTTCGGCCGGGATCTGTCTCTGCACGCGCTCGACAAGTATACCGGCCTGAAAACCACGTGGATCAAATACCGGTTGAATGGACATTGAGCTAGCGCCGCCGTCCTGGCGGCGTTTCAGTGTGATGCGAGACGCGCGATCAAGCGGTCCAGCATGGCGTCACATTTGCGAATTTGCTCGATCGATACGAACTCGTCTGGCTTATGGCCCTGTGCCATGGAGCCCGGTCCGCAGACAACGCTCGGTGTGCCAAGGTCGCGACTGAACAGGCCGCCCTCGGTGCCGAACGCGACCTTGATCGTGCCGTTGGAACCGGTGAGAGAGCGGACGAATGCAACGGCTTCGCTGGACGCTGATGTATCTAGTCCCGGATAGCTGTTGACGACGCTGATCTCTATCGCCGCCTCGGGTGCCTGACGCGCAGCGTTGTCAGCGATAATGGCTGCACGCCTTCGCAGATTATCGAGAATTTCTTCCGCGCTGTCGGCAGCGACGTTTCGGATCTCGAAATCGACCTCACAACGGTTCGGAACGATGTTGAGCGCCCGGCCCCCGTCGATGCGGCCGACGTGAATGGTGGTATAGGAAATATCATAGTCATCGTCGCGCGCGCCTTCTTGGGCGAGGTGCCGTTGCTCCTCCCTTAGCGCCGCGACGAAATCACATGCCAGGTGAATGGCATTAAGAGCGAGGGGCGCGAGCGCCGAATGGCCTTCGCGGCCGATACAGACCGCGCGGGCGGCGATCTTTCCTTTGTGACCGGCGGCAACCTTCATCGACGTCGGCTCGCCGATGATGCAGAGCGATGGACGCACCGCCGATTGCCGCAAGCTGTCGATCAGGCTTCGCACGCCGAGGCAACCGACTTCCTCATCATAGGAAAGGGCAAGGTGCAGTGGTCGTGCAAGCGGTGCTTTAGCGGCTTTTAGGCCGGCGGCCAACGCGCACGCGACGAAGCCTTTCATATCTGCGGTACCGCGGCCGTAGAGTTTTCCGTCCCGCTCCGTCATCTCGAACGGGGGCACGGTCCAATTCTGGCCATCTGTCGGGACAACGTCCGAGTGCCCCGAAAGCATGACGCCCGACACATCCGCCGGACCTATCGTGGCGAACAGGTTGGCCTTGCACCCGTCTTGGCTCTCGATCAGCTGCGTATCGATTGCGGATTGCCCGAGGAGATCTGCGACGTAATGGATGAGCGCCATGTTGGATGCACTGCTCACCGTCGGAAATGCAATCAGCTTTTCAAGGATTTCAATGCTATCCATGTCCAATCGTCACCGCACCGTCGCTAGCGTTAAAGGGGCCTTGGTTGCTTTATGACGCTCGACGCCGCGTCAACCATTCGAATTTGCCTAAACGGCGCTTCGTGCGGTCCGAGGCATTACCCCTGCTTAGGTCGAGCCTAAGCTTTGCTAAAGGAATCCCTAGTTTCGGTTCATCTCTCGCGGCCACAAAATTCATCTCCGCCGCCGCTTCCAGGAAACTTCGTCAAGGCACACCACATGCGCGACCCTCGCTATGACATTCTGTTCGAGCCCGTAAAGATCGGCCCGGTAACGACTAAGAACCGCTTCTACCAGGTGCCGCATTGTAACGGCATGGGCTATCGCGATCCGACGGCGCTGGCGACGATGCGCGCTATCAAAGCTGAAGGCGGTTGGGGCGTCGTCTGCACTGAGCAGGTTGAGATCCATCCGACCGGCGACATCGCGCCCTTCATCGAATTGCGCAACTGGGATGATCAGGACGTTCCCATGCTCTCGCGTATTGCCGACGCGATCCATAGTGGCGACGCCCTTGCCGGACTTCAGCTCGCGCACAACGGCATGAATTCGCCCAACCAGTATTCGCGCGAAATTCCGTTCGGGCCGGTCGATCTGCCGGTCTTCAGTATTTACAATGACCCCGTGCAGGCGCGCGCGATGGATGCAACCGACATCCGCAATCTGCGTCGCTGGCATCGCGAGGCGGCAGTGCGAGGAAAGCGCGCCGGCTACGACATCATTTATATCTATGCAGGAAAACTGTTCGGCGGCGCGATGTTCTTTCTGTCGCGGCGCTACAATACGCGAACGGACGAATACGGCGGCAGCTTGGAAAACCGCGCGCGCCTGCTGAAGGAACTGATCGAAGACACCAAGGAAGCGGTGGGTGATCGTTGCGCTGTCGCATGCCGCATCTCAGTCGACGAATTGATCGGCGAAGAAGGCCTGCATGCCGCCGAAGCGCGCGATATCATTTCGCATCTCGCCGAAATTCCCGATCTTTGGGATCTTACGCTGTCGAGCTGGGACAATGACAGCCAGACATCGCGCTTTTCGGAAGAAGGATATCAGGAACCCTTCGTAACGGGCATCAAGGCGCTGACCACCAAGCCGGTCGTCGGCGTCGGGCGCTTTACATCGCCCGATACGATGGTGCGGATGGTCAAATCCGGCGTCCTCGATTTGATCGGCGCCGCGCGTCCTTCGATAGCCGATCCGTTCCTGCCCAAAAAGATCAACGAAGGCAGGCACGACGACATCCGCGAATGCATCGGTTGCAACATGTGCGTCTCAGGCGATCACAACATGACGCCGATCCGTTGCACGCAGAATCCGTCCATGGGCGAAGAATGGCGCCGGAATTGGCATCCGGAATATATTCGGCCGTCGCAGTCTGCCAATAAAGTCCTGGTCGTGGGCTCGGGACCGGCTGGACTCGAAGCCTCGATGATGCTCGGCCGGCGCGGATATTCGGTTGCGCTTGCGGAGCGCAATAGGACACTCGGCGGACGCGTCGCGCGTGAGCGTCGCCTGCCCGGACTTTCCGCATGGGGCCGCGTTGCCGATTATCGCATCGCCCAGTTGGAAAAACTCAACACCGTCGAGATCTTCCGCGAGAGCGATCTCACGGCCGACGATATTCTCTCATTCGGATTCGAGAACGTCGTGATCGCGACGGGGTCGCACTGGCGTTCGGACGGCATCGGGCGCCATCTGCTCCGTCCGGTTCCAGTCACCGGCGACGTCGAGATCCTGACGCCAGATGTCCTGATGAACGGCACGCGTCCGCGGGGCAAAAACGTCGTGATCTATGACGACGATCACTACTATATGGGCGGCGTGCTTGCGGAGCTGCTAGTCAAGGAAGGCTGCAGCGTCACTCTCGTTACTCCCGCCGCACTTGTGTCCATCTGGATGCAGCTGACGATGGAGCAGCACCGCGTTCAGGCACGGCTGATGGAACTCGGCGTGAAAATCGTGCCGCAGCATGTCGTGACGGCCATCTCCGAGAAAGGTGCGGAGACGATCTGTCTCTTCACCAATCGACCGACGGTCATCCCGGCGGAAAGCATCGTGATGGTCACGGCACGGCTGCCTGATCACAAGTTGGCAACCGAGCTTGAGGCGCGCCGCAGTGAATGGTCGGCCGCCGGTCTCATGAGCGTCAGCACTGTCGGCGACGCCCTGGCGCCCGGGACGATTGCCGCTGCGGTTTTCGGTGGCCGGCGCTATGCGGAAGAACTGGATGCTCCCGTCAACGAAACAGGCCTTCCGTTCCGCCGCGAAGTCGCCAGCCTCTCGATGGGGCCGCTACCGTGGCAGAACGCATCGGAGCCCGAGGCAGTTCGGGTCGACGATCGGGTTTAAAGTCACCGATATTCTGGTTCATCGCCAACGATAAAAATTGCGAAGACTGCAATAGAACAGGGCACTGCGATGCGCGATCCTCGCTACGATATTTTGTTCGAGCCGATAAAGATCGGTCCTGTGGTCGCGAAGAACCGCTTCTATCAGGTTCCTCACTGCAACGGCGGAGGATATCGAGATCCTTCGGCGGCGGCCGAGATGCGCCGAACCAAATCGGAGGGCGGCTGGGGCGTCATTTTCACCGAACAAACCGAGCTGCATCACACTTCGGAAATCACGCCCTTCATTGAACTGAGGTTGTGGGACGACGCGGATATTCCGGTCCTCGCCAAGATGGCAGACGCGATGCACGCTCACGGCGCATTGGCGGGCATTCAGCTCGCCTATTCCGGCGTGAATGGCCCCAATCTCTATACCAAGGAAGTTCCGCGCGCGCCGTCCGCGTTGCCGATCCGTACGTTTACGAACGATCCCGTCCAGGCGCGCGCCATGGACAAACAGGATATTCGCGACTTGCGGCGCTGGCATCGCAACGCGTTCCTTCGCGCCAAGCGAGCGGGCTTTGATCTTGTCTGTCTTTATGGCGCGCATGGCTTCGGCATCATCCAGCATTTCCTCTCAACCGCTACCAATCAGCGTAACGACGAATATGGCGGATCGCTGGAGAACAGGTCGCGTCTGATGCGAGAGCTCATCGAGGAAGGGCGGGACGCTATCGGGGACACCTGCGGCCTGACACTCAGGCTCTCGCTCGATGAAATGATTGGCGAGCTTGGATTTGCCAATTCTGAAGTGCGCGATCTGATTGCAATGCACGCCGATCTGCCCGATCTCTGGGATCTCGCCCACGGCGCTTGGGAAGATTGCTCCGGTCCTTCCCGCTTCAAGGATGAGGCGGCGCAGGAGAGCCTCGTTATGGGAATCAGGGCGCTGACGACAAAGCCGGTTGTTGGTGTCGGCCGCTTCACGTCACCAGATACCATGGTGCGGATGATTAAGTCCGGAACGCTCGATTTGATCGGGTGCGCCAGGCCCTCAATCGCCGATCCATTCTTGCCCAAGAAGATCGAGGAAGGGCGTATCGAAGATATTCGCGAATGCATCGGGTGCAACATCTGCATCACGGGCGACATGACGATGTCGATCTCACGCTGCACTCAGAATCCGACATTCATGGAGGAGTGGCGCAAGGGTTGGCATCCGGAACGCATGCAGGCGAAGGGTGAAAGCGAGAGCGTTCTGATCGTCGGTTCCGGACCAGCCGGACTCGAAGCGGCGCGTGCGCTCGGCTTGCGGGGCTATCAGGTGGCGTTGGCGGAGGCCGGAAAAGAGCTTGGCGGTCGCGTCGCAAAGGAGTGCAAGCTGCCGGGTTTGTCCGCGTGGGGACGAGTTCGTGATTATCGGCAATATCAGATCAGCCAGATGAGCAACGTCGAGATCTATTTCGACAGCCGCTTGACGGCCGATGATATTCTCTCGTTCGGCTATCAGAATATCGCCGTTGCCACGGGTTCGACGTGGCGATGTGATGGGGTCGGTCGAGCGCACGTTGTACCGATGCCGATCGATCCGGGCATGGCGATCTTCACGCCCGATGATCTGATGGCAGAACGGATGCCGTCAGGGCACGTCGTGCTCTTTGACGACGACCACTACTATATGGGCGGCGTACTTGCCGAACTTCTGGTGTCGCGTGGAGCGCTCGTGACGCTTGTTACGCCGTCAGCCTATGTCTCAGATTGGACACGCAATACCCTGGAGCAGGCGGCGATCCACCGCCGGCTCGCCGGACTCGGTGTCCGCATCGTGCTCAACCAAACTGTGACGCGTATTGCAGCAGACGGCGTCGTCACGGCTTGCTCCTACACGGGCGAAGAAGACAGCATCGAGGCTGACGCCGTCGTTCTTGTCACGTCACGCATTCAGAACGACGGTCTGTGGCAGGAGCTGAAAGCGCGTCAAGCTGAGTGGGAAGACGCTGGTATCCGATCAATAAAAGTCATCGGCGACGCGGAAGCACCCGGGCCGATCGCGTGGGCAACCTATGCCGGGCATCGCTTCGCTCGCGAGCTAGACGAAGCCGACATCGGGGACACTCTCCCGTTCCGGCGCGAAGTCACTGCACTCGCAAGCTGAGCTGAGACGCAAACCGCCACGGCGTTTGTTGTCGCCGCGGCGGATCGGACATTCAATCCATCGACGACGATCAATGGTTCTCGTCGATCTCGTCGTGCAGCAAGCTCAGCAACTGCCGCTTGAGAGCGATGAATTCCGGTTCAAGGATCAGATTGGTCGTGCGAGGCCGCGGGATATTTACCTTCACCTGAGCCTTGATGCGACCCGGCCGGGCCGTCATCACCAGCACGCGGTCGCCAAGAAGAAGCGCTTCTTCGATGTCGTGCGTCACGAACAGCACTGTCTTGTGATGGCGCTCCCAAACGCGCAGAAGCAGCTTCTGCATCGTCGTTCGCGTCTGGCTATCCAGAGCGCCGAACGGTTCGTCCATCAAAAGAACGGCGGGATCGTTCGCCAACGCGCGCGCAATCGCAACGCGTTGCTTCATGCCTCCGGACAGCTGCGACGGGTAATGGTTCGCAAACGCCGTTAGGCCGACCTCTTCAAGGTATTGGTCGACGATCTTGCGGCGCTCGGGCGCCGCCATTCCTCTTCGCTTTGGGCCGTACTCGATATTGGCCCGCACGGTTAGCCAGGGAAAAAGTGTATATCCCTGAAAGACCATGCCGCGCTCACGACCGGGCTCGAACACCTCATGCCCGTTGACGAGAATGCGTCCAGACGTGGCGTCGTGAAGGCCGGCCGCCAGATAAAGCAGGCTCGACTTTCCGCATCCTGACGGGCCCACAATGACGCAGAATTCGTTATCGGGCACGGTGAAGGATACATTGTCGATCGCCAGAACTCCAGCGCTGCCGCCATAGCGCAGTGAGACGTTCTCGACGGCGATTTGATCGCTCGTGGACATCGCCACGGCCTGCTGGTCAACGGCTTGCATCATCTTGTCCGCGACGGAGGCTTCCCTGTCCAAATCGGGTTGATCGATTACCATTCGCTGCGCGTTGCTCGTCATACTGCCCACGGCGCGGCCCTCCGGCGTAAAATTCTGAATGCCGTGTCGGTTATCAGTCCGAGCACGCCGATCGCGGCGATGGCCATGAAAATGATGTCGACCTGGAAGCCGCGCATCGCCTTGAGACTGATGTAGCCGAGGCCGCTCGATGCTGCGACGAGTTCAGCGACGACCAGATAGGTCCAAGCCCAACCCATCGTCACGCGCAATGTGTCGAGAATTGACGGCAGAGCCGCCGGAAAGATGACGTGCCAGACAACCTCGCGCCGACGCGTGCCGAGCGTATAGGATGCATTGACGAGGTCCTGAGGGACGTTACGCGCGCAATCGGAAATCATCACAAGCTGCTGGAAGAAAGTGCCGAAGAAAATCACGGTAATGCGCTGCTCGATGCCAATGCCGATCCACAGGATGAACAGTGGAACGAAAGAGGTTACAGGCAAATAGCGGATGAAATTGACCAGCGGCTCCAGGCCGGATTGAACGAGCTTGTAGGTGCCCATCCACAAGCCGAGCGGAACTGCGATCAGCGACGAGATGATGAAGCCCAGGATGACGACCTCGGCACTCGCCATCGTGTTTTCCAGAAGGCTGCCGTCAGCAGCCTTCTCGATCGTTCTGGTGACGACGGCGCTCGGTGTGGGCAAGAAGGTGCTCGCCACCAGACCGCCGTAGGACAGAATGGCCCAGGCGCCGAGAACGAGCAGCCAAACCAACGCTGCGGCTGCGAGACCCGTGCTCTGCGGTATGTTGCCGAAAGGTGTGGTCAAGCGCATCCAAGCGGATTTTCGTTGTGGCATGCGAGTGCTCGTCTCGATCAGGTAGGCCGGTAAGGAAGGTTCGATTATTTCACATCAATGAAGCGCGCATCGACGAGCGTCGAAGCATCCTGCTTCATTTTCAGTTTGCCGGTCGAACCCAAGAAATCGTTGGCGAACCCGATCAGCTTGGAAAGCCCAGAGGAACCATCGGCGGGACCCATGTAGGCAATGTTGCGCTCACGATCGTAGTAGAGCACGCCCTTCGCCGACTGGGCGAAGTCTTCCGGCTTCTCAAGATAGCCACCAACGCCTTTGGCCATGATCGCGTATGCCTCAGTCGGATGCTGCTTGAGATATTCGATGGCCTTGTAGTAGGCGCGAACGAAGCCTTCGACCTCTTTGGGGTTCTTCTCGATCACGTCACAACGCAGCGCGACGACGTCGACGATGGAGCCAGGCGTGGTGGACGAGTCGATCAGGACTTTGCCCTTTTTCTGCTCGCGTACGAACGACAGGTGCGGTTCCCAGGTGACGGCTGCGGGAATGCGGCCAGCGATGAATGCCGCTGCGGCGTCATCTGCCGTCAAGTTTGTAATCTTGACGTCGCTTTCGGTCATACCCTCCTTTTTGAGGAGAATATTGAACCAGAATTCCGAAATTGATCCCTCATTAAGCCCGACTTCTTTTCCTTTGAGATCCTTGAGAGACTTCACGTCATCCTGCGTGAGGACGCCATCTCCGCCGTGGCTCTCGTCGAGGGCCAGGACATACTTGAAGCAGAGGTCTTTGGAGCGGTATTTTATAAGCTCGTCGACCGTTGAGGCCGCGCCATCGAGATCGCCGCGTGCCGTAGCTGCCATATAGAGCGAGGCCTCCTCGATGATCTTGAGGTCGACGTCCACGCCCTCTTCTTTGAAATAGCCGAGGTCGCGCGCCAGAAAGAGCGGGCCGTAGCCGACCCAGGTCGTCATGCCGAGACGGAGCTGTCCGGCATTCGCCGCCAACGGATTGGAAATGCCGATCGACAACGCAATCGCGGCAGTGAAAAGCGTCTTTTGCAGCATTCTTGCAATCATGTCGGGTCTTTCTGGATTGGTCGGCGCCATCGCCCAGGACGGGCGAAGCCGATGTTGCTGGTTCGAAGTTCCGTTCTTGAGCTTCCGCGAAAACCCCGGTTTCGTGAGCGCGATCGGTATTCGTCGCCGGAGCCAAATGACAACTCGGTGATAAAATCACCCTGGTGGCTCGGGACGAATTACTCATTTCATCTGCCCTGCTTCGACAAAGCCGAAGCAACACCCAGATCTCGCTGTTGCGGAGTTTGGAAAGTCCGAAGCGCCGGCCGACGGTTATTTTGGCTATTTGCGCGACCAACGTTCAAAATTTGGAGCCGCCATGCCGGGAATGTAGGCATCGGAGACGTGGGCACGACAATGTGCCTCAAAGGCCGAGATCAGCCTCGATTTTCGCAATTGTGATAGTGTTGCGATGCCGATCGTCATCGGCCGATGGTCACCCACCAGCCGCAACCGAACGACGCGTCGGCCGTCGAGCGCAAAGTCTGACCGTGGCCGCACATTGGCGAGCGTGTAACCGTAGCGATTTGCAACCATGGTGCGGACGACATCGGGGTGCGGTGACCGCATTGCGATGGAGGGCTCCAGCCCCTCTTTCAAGAAGAGGGCAAGGAAGTACTCGCGGCTAAGCGGCAGGTCGAGCAAAACGAGCGGCTCTTTCGCTAAGTCCTGCAGGCTCACCGCGGGCTGGCTTGCCAACGGGTGCGTCTCGGCAACCACGACGTGGACCGGCAAGCTCGCCAAAGGCACGAATTCGATATCGTCGGCGAGTTGCAGATCGTAGGTGACCGCGACATCGATCTCGCCACGGCGCAGACTGTCGAGCAACTGCTCCTGATTGTTCTCGACCAAACGGATTTGCGCCGCCGGGAAAGCCGAAACAAAGGAATGAGCAAGTTCGGGCATGACCATCGGCGTGATGGTAACGAAGCTCCCGACCGTCAGCTGTCCTCGCACCTGATCGATAGCTTCGCTCGCTGCGGTATAGAGAGCGTTCGCCTGTTCGATGATGCGCTTTGCCTCAAGCAGCAAAATGCTGCCCGCCGGTGTCAGAGACAGGCCCTGCGCATGCTGCCGAATGAACAACTGCACGCCGAGTTCCTGTTCCAGACTGGAAATTGCGGTCGATATCGACGGCTGGGAAATGTTTACGCGCTCGGATGCGAGGGTAATGCTCCCGGTCTCGGCGGTGGCGATGAAATATTCGAGCTGTCTGAATGTGAAGCGCATAATTCTGGATATATCATGCACTAACGACAGGGAAAGCTCACCAAAGTCGCAAGGCAAACTCTGGGGGTGGCGTCTACGCCAAACCGGCTCGATACGTTTCGCGCTGCGCTAAGCGAAGGACGCCCTAAGACTTTCGGCCCCACGAACGAACGCATTTATGTTAATAATGAAGCCGCCGACCATCGGCGGCGCATCGGGCTCACGGATGAGGTTTAACCCCGCGCCTCTGGGCTGCAGAAAATTCGATAGAGCGCCTGAACGAGGAGCGCGTTTTTTTTCCGTCGGACGATAGAAGATCTGCTTCGCCTCGCAACGCGTCTCGACAACGCCCGCCTCGGATCGACATTATACATTTTTGCATAATGTATAGCGTCGCCCGATCAAGGCTCCCTTTGGAAAATGATTTTGCTAGGCAAAGTTCGCGGTCAAACAGCCGCGCATCCGCTCCGAGACAGGGAAGATGCGGTTAGCGGTTCCGTTCCCGCGTATACCGATCCGACACCAAGTACGAGCGGTTCCGAGCGATCGAACGTCTCAACAACACTTTCAAGCTCTTTAAGCTGACCGCGCGCAACCTTCTGATTTTGACGACTGAGCGAAGACGCCACACCAACGGGTGTATCCTCTGACATCCCGAGCGCGATGAGGCGCTTGGAGATTTCTGCGGCGAGAGGCGCGCCCATATAGAAGATCGTCGTCGCCGAAGGATCGGCGATCGCCTGCCAATCGAGATCTTCCGGCAGACCGCCGTTTTTCGAGTGCCCCGTCACGAAGCGTACTGATTTTGCGTGATTGCGATGCGTCAGCGAAATTCCGAATGCGGAAGCCATCGCCGATGCCGCTGTTATGCCGGGTACAATCCGTGCCTCCAGACCTTCTGCTGCAAGATACGATACTTCCTCTCCTGCCCTTCCGAAGATCGCGGGATCTCCGGCTTTCAGGCGAACGACATGACTGCCCGCGCTGGCGTATTCGACCATCAGCCGATTGATGTCGTCTTGGCGGCAGCTCGGCCGTCCGCCTCTTTTGCCAACGCAAATCAACTCGGCGTGTCGCGGCGCCAATTCGAGTATGGCGTCAGACACAAGCGCATCGAATAGAATGACGTCCGCTGCTTCTATGGCTCGCAACGCCTTGATCGTCAGAAGCTCGGGATCACCAGGCCCCGCGCCGACCAGCGTAACGCAACCGCGCGACTTGTCGCCTTTTGTTGCCGAGCCGATCTTCGCTGCTGACCCCTTCAGCATTGAGGCAACCGGCGCGACGGCTGCCTTTAAAGCCAAACCGAACATTCTGAGCAATGACAACCGTCCCGGACTTGCCTCCGGTTGCAAAAACGTCGTCGCATCTGATTGCATGAAGAAGTCCTCAGCTATCGCCGATCCGAATTTCAGGCTTCAAAAATTGATCAGTCCACCGAAGCTGACGAGGTCGAGGCCTTCGAGGTCGGATAGACTGGACACACCCGACACATCCGCATCGTAGTGCTGATATTTGACGTAGACCGTCATCGCTGCTGCGTCGATCTCCTGGGCTATGCCACCGCCGTAACGCTGGAACGAGCTCCCCGTGGCGCCAAGCGCCAGCGCAGCCGGTCCAAGCTGGTCATCGTATTCGGCATAATCGCCATAGACGATCGTCGCACCCAGCGGCGTCCAGTTCCGGCGAATACCCGACTTGATGTACCAGTGATGGCTGTCGGGTGCGGTCGCGCCGTTCACAAGCTTTGCGTCGTTGTTGTCCTCACGGCCGTACGCGCCGTGGAAGAACAGACCCGTCGGCATATGCTCGATGTAGCCGCCGGCCTGGAAGTATTGACTGTCCTTCGAGGTCAAGACTGCCGTGCCGCTGATGCGCTCATCAGAGTTCTCAGAATAGCCGACGCCAAGGTTGACCTTGAAGTCGTTCCACTTGCCGGCATAGCGCGCTGCAAGTTCCCAGTCGTCGTCTTCGCCCCAACTCGCCGAGACAGAGAAGCCGCCGAACACAGGTGAATCATAGCGCACCGCGTTCATCACGATGCCATCGCAATCGCCGCCGATCGGCGCATCCTGCGAATAACAATAAGACAGCTGCCCCCACGTCATGTTGCCTGGTGCATAGCCGCCGCCCTTCTGGCGCAGCTTGAACTGCGGAAAGCCGTCGAAGAACGTGTAGTTGTCGATGACCTGCGTGCCGGATTTGTCCGTGAACATCGCCGCGCTTTTTGAAGCGTTCGCCTGACGGCCGACGCTCAAGCTGCCCAACTGGTCGCTCTTCAAATACCAGAACGACATCTGGACATTGAGGCCTTGGTTGAAGTCCGCCGAGTTCTGGTTCATGGCGTCGCCGGTCGAGGCGTTGCGGCCAAACGGATTATCCGCAAGGTTCTGGATGCGAATCAGGTAGCCGGCGGTCCATCCAGGCAGGATCTGCGCCTTGCCGTTGAAGATCACATGCGTGGCCTGCGTCGGGCCGAGGCCGTGCAGGTAGACGTTGCTTTCAGCACCATCGTCCCACCAGGTCATCTCTTGAGCCACATAGCCTGAGATCGTCAGCGAGACCTTGCGGTTGCCTTTGCGCGCCGTCGTCGCTTCAAGCTCGGCAACGCGTTCTTCCAAATCCGCGCAGCAATCACCGCCAAGGTCGGCTGCCCGAGACGGGGTAGAGAAACTCAGCAACGCACCAAACGCCAGCATCACAGAAAGATATTTGCTTGCTCGCTTCAAAGATTCACTCCGCTGCCTGAAGGTTCTGCGCTTCGATAATGGTTTTGATTTCGGCACGGCATGAGCCGCAATTTGTTCCGGCCTGCAGCGTTTCTCCGATCTCTGCAACGGTGCGGCAGCCGCGCCGCGCGGCGGCTGCGATGTCATTGGCGCCGACGCCGAAACACGAGCAGACCGTTGCGCCCTTGTCGGCACCGCCAGCGCCCGGACGACCGGCGATGATCTTGAATCGGGCAGCGCGCTGATGTGCTGTCGCGAGTTGCGCAACGGCCCAATCGCGGGACACGGCCACCGGCTCCGGTGCGAGAAAAACAGCGCCCAACAGCGTTTCATCGCGATAGCAAGCGAAGCGGTAGCGTGCACTTTGGCAGTCGTGAAAGGCGATCGTATCGGCGTCCGACGACGAACCGAAAAGCGCGTTGGCGAACGCGGCCCAATCTTCGCGTCCCGACGCAAAGCCAAGCTCGATGCGCCAGCCGCCGTCACACTTGGCAAGTGCCCAGTATTCCGCATTGATTTGCTCGGGCTTGCGGGCAAGAACCGCAAAGCCGTATGTTTCGGCGACGAAGCGCTCGATACGGACAGCAACGTTCTTCGCAGCCGGCTGACCCGAGATCGGGTCAACGATAGAAGGCACGAGCATATCGACCCGTGCCTTCGAAGCGAACTGATCCGTCCAATGCATCGGAACGAATATCGAGCCCCGTTGCTGGCGCGCCGAAATCAACGCGCGCACCAGGACAGCCGCAGAGCCCGTCGAAACGCGAACGAGATCGGCATCTGCAATACCGTGACGCTTTGCGTCATCTGGATGGATCTCGGCGAACGGCTCACCGTAGTGCTGCGACAGGCGTTGACTTTTGCCGGTGCGCGTCAGCGTGTGCCAATGATCTCGGATGCGACCGGTATTGAGGGTCAGCGGAAAAGCTGAACGTTCGCGCCACACGCTCTCGAGTTTCGTCGCGACAAAGCGTGCTTTACGATCGGGCGTGAAAAAGTTTCCGTCCGCAAAGAAACGGATGCGGGAACTCTCGCCTCTCCGGCGAGGCCACTGACACGGTTCGAGTGCGTCGAAATCATCCCCGGAAATATCGCTGAATGCGCCGATATCGAAATCGCGGGTGCCTTCATTCTCGAATGCAGAAAGCGCCGCATGCTCAGCGAAAATCTCTGACGGCGATTGGAACGCGAAGGCGCCCCCGAATCCCATGCGCTTTGCGACTTCGCACATGATCCACCAGTCGGGTTGTGCTTCGCCGGGTAGCGGCAGGAAACTGCGCTGTCGCGAGATGCGTCTCTCGGAATTGGTGACGGTGCCGCTTTTCTCTCCCCATGCCGCGGCTGGAAGCGTGACATGAGCATGGCGCACCGTGTCTGTCTTCGCGATGACGTCCGAGACAACAACGAACGGGCAGTTGCGCAGGGCGTCTTCAACGTCGCCTGCATCCGGCATCGAGACGACGGGATTCGTCGCCATGATCCAGATCGCCTTGATGCGTCCATCGGCGACGGCGCGGAACATATCGACGGCTTTGAGGCCGGCCCTTGCCGCGATCACCGGAGATTGCCAGAAGCGTTGGACGCGGTCGCAGTCGCCTACCCTGTCGAATTCCATATGAGCGGCGAGCGTGTTTGCCAGACCGCCAACTTCGCGACCGCCCATGGCGTTCGGCTGGCCTGTAACGGAAAACGGCCCGATGCCTGGCTTACCAATGCGGCCCGTCGCGAGGTGGCAATTGATGATGGCGTTGACCTTGTCGGTGCCGCAGGACGACTGATTGACACCCTGGCTGAAGATGGTGACCACTTTTTCCGTGCGCGCGAAGATGTCGAAGAAGTCCTTAAGCCGTGCGTTCGACAGCCCGGTTCGCTCAACGATGGTCAGCGCATCGACAGATTGCGCAGTGTTGAGGGTGCCTTCGAACTCCGATGTGTGTGCGGAAACGAAGGCGTCGTCGATTGCGCCCACATCAGCCAGATGATTGAGCAGGCCGACGAACAGCGCGACGTCGCCGTCGGGCTTGATCGGCAAATGCATCTCGGCGAGATCGGCTGTCATCGTTCGACGCGGATCGATCAGCACGATCTTCATGCTCGGCCGCTTCTCTTTCGCTGCGACGATGCGCTGATAGAGAACCGGATGACACCACGCGAGGTTCGAGCCGACGAGCACGATGAGGTCCGCGCATTCGAGATCCTCGTAGCAGCCCGGCACGGTATCGGTGCCGAATGCGCGCTTGTGCCCGGCGACCGACGAGGCCATGCACAGCCGAGAATTCGTGTCGATATTCGCCGAGCCGATGAAGCCCTTCATCAGTTTGTTGGCGACGTAATAGTCTTCGGTGAGAAGCTGGCCGGAGACATAAAACGCGACCGAGTCCGGACCGTGCTTGGCGATCGTCTTGGAAAAACCAGAAGCGACGAGTTCGAGCGCCGCGTTCCAGCTCACGCGCCGACCGCCCACTTCGGGATATAGCAGGCGGTCATCGAGAGCGACGGTTTCGCCAAGCGCCGAACCCTTCGAGCACAGCCTGCCGAAGTTCGCCGGATGATCCGGATCGCCGCTCACCGCGACCGTGCCGTCGACCGACGCTTCCGCAAGCACACCGCAGCCGACGCCGCAGTACGGACACGTCGTCTTTGTTGGCTGAGGCATGGCCATCGATATTTGCCTCACGCCGCGCGATGCGCTTTGGCTTCGGAAGCCAAGGCAATAAAGAGTTGGTCGCCTTCGACCTTGACCGGTATCGTCCGCACGCTGCCTTCATCGGCGCCGAGCGCTTTGCCGGTTTCGAGCGAGATGACCCAGTTGTGCAGCGGGCATGTTACGGCGGCACCGTGGACGATGCCCTGACTCAGCGGTCCGCCCTTGTGCGGACAATGATCTTCGATAGCAAAGATGCGATCTTCTGCCGTGCGGAAGACCGCGACCTTGCCTTGCGGTGTCTCGACACAGCGTGCGCCGCGCCGCGGAACATCGGTGATGCTGCCGATCAATGCCCAGCTCATGTCCATCACTCCGCCGCGTCTGCCATGCCGATGGTTGCCATCGGTTTGAACTCATGCTTGTGCAGGCCGGAAACGCGTTCCGACCACGGGTCGACCTGTGCAAATTTCTGCGAATAGACGAAGCGGTCGTAATAGCCGCGGCGCTTCTCGGTATCATCGAGAACCTGGCGACGAATCTCGTCGATGGTGACACGCTTTGCCCATTTGTAGATGCGTTCGAGATAGCGCGCCTGCTCACGGTACATCTGCACGAGCGCAACAATGACTTCGAGGGCTTCGTCCTCGGTTTTGACAAGACCCAGAACTTCCGTGCCCTTGATGTCGAGACCGGCCGCACCTGCAAAATGAACCTCGTAGCCGGAGTCGACGCAGATCACGCCGACGTCCTTGCAGGTTGCTTCGGCGCAATTGCGTGGACAGCCCGAAACGGCCATCTTGACCTTCGCGGGCGTCCACGAGCCCCACATGAATTTCTCGATGCGGATGCCGAAGCCGGTCGAATCCTGCGTACCAAAGCGGCACCAGTCCGTGCCGACGCACGTCTTCACAGTGCGCAGACCTTTCGCGTAGGCGTGCCCCGAGACGAAGCCCGCTTTGCCGAGATCGGCCCAGACAGCGGGCAGGTCCTCTTTCTTCACGCCCAGCATGTCAATGCGCTGGCCGCCGGTTACCTTCACGGTCGGGATATTGAACTTGTCCACGACGTCAGCGATGGCGCGCAGCTCATTCGCACTCGTCACGCCGCCCCACATGCGCGGCACGACCGAATAGGTGCCGTTCTTCTGAATGTTCGCGTGCACGCGCTCGTTGATGAAACGCGATTGATAGTCGTCGGCGTATTCGCCGGGCCAGTCGCAGACGAGATAGTAATTCAACGCCGGCCGGCACTTGGCGCAGCCACACGACGTCGTCCACTCTAGCTCCTGCATGACGGCGTAAATGTTCTTCAGGCTTTTCGCTTTGATCAATCGGCGGACATCGTCATGGCCGAGGGTTGTGCATCCACACATCGGTTGCACGGCGGTCGGGTTGTAGGCATCCCCGAGCGTCAGAGACATAAGCTGCTCAACGAGGCCCGTGCACGAGCCGCACGAAGCAGAAGCTTTGGTGTGAGCGCGGACGTCATCGAGCGACGTCAGGCCCTTCTCCTGAATGGCACCGACGATCTTGCCTTTGCACACGCCGTTGCAGCCGCAGATTTCTGCGTCATCGGGCAAGGCTGCAACGGCCGCCATAGGGTCGAGGGGCGTTCCTCCCTGATAGGCCTGGCCGAAGATCAAGGTGTCGCGCATGTCGGAGATATCGACCTGCTTTTTCTTCAGGTCGTTGAACCACGCGCCATCGGCGGTTTCGCCATAAAGGACGGTACCAATGATGCGGTTGTCCTTCAGGATGATGCGCTTGTAAACACCAGCCGAAGCATCGCGCAGGACGATCTCGTGCCGGTCTTCACCGTCAGCGAAGTCACCGAGCGAGAAAAGCTCGATACCGGTGACCTTGAGCTTCGTCGGCGTGTCGTTGTGGACGAACGCCGCCATGCTTTTTTCATCTGCGAGGTGGGCCGCTGCCACGCGCGCCATTTCGTAAAGCGGTGCGACGAGGCCGTAGACGTGCCCACCGACTTCAGCGCATTCGCCGACGGCATAAATATCAGGATCGGATGTCTGCATGCCGGCGTTGACGAGAATGCCGCGATTGGTGGCGAGACCGGCTTCTTTTGCGAGCCCGGCATTCGGCTTGATACCGGCCGCCATGACGACGAGCGTCGCCGGAATGATACGACCATCGGCAAGCTCGACACCTTCGACACGTCTGTCGCCGAGAATGGCTTTCGTGTTGGCCTTGCAGATGACCTTGATGCCGCGGTCTTCAATCGCGCGCTGCAAGAGATAACCTGCCGCTGGATCGAGTTGGCGCTCCATCAGCGTCGGCATTAAATGCAGGACGGTGACGTCCATGCCTTGTGCTTCAAGACCTGCCGCAGCTTCCAACCCCAAGAGGCCGCCGCCGATGACGACCGCCTTGGCCCGCGACTGCGCCGCCAGCAGCATGGCGTTGACATCATCCAGATCGCGGTAGCTCAAGACGCCGGGCAGATTGTGACCCGTCACCGGCAGAATGAACGGCACCGACCCCGTCGCGATGACGAGCTTGTCATAGGATTCGACGACGCCGTGATCGGACATCACGGTTTTGGCGTCGCGATCGATAGCGACGATCTTGTGGCCCTTGTAGAGCGTGATGCCGTTCTTGATGTACCAGCCGTCGCCGTGAATGATGATCTGCTCATAGCTCTTCTCGCCGGAAAGAACGGGAGAGAGCATGATGCGATCGTAATTGACACGCGGCTCGGCGTTAAAAATCGTGACGGCGTAGCGGCCGGGCGATGTCTCGAACAGATGCTCAAGCATCCGCCCAGGCGCCATGCCATTGCCGATTATGACGAGTTTTTCCGTCATGACTGTTGTTCCCGCTCTTATGCCTAGCCTGCGATTTGGGCCAGGGCGCTGTCGGTATTGGTTGCAGATTTCGGGGAGACGCCTTCGCGCTCCATGCGTCGGATCGAAACGTGCATCCAGACGAACAGGGCGACGACGATGACGAACAGCAGCATGAAGCAGCTCGTCCAAAGCCCCGTCACCTGATTAAGAAAGCCAAAGGCGATCGGGAGAACGAAACCGCCCAGCCCGCCGATCATGCCGACGAGGCCGCCAACTGATCCGACGTTGTCGGGATAGTATGTCGCGACGTGCTTATAGACGGCGGCCTTGCCGATGCTCATGAAGAACCCGAGCACCATCGCGATCCCGACGAATATCAAGGGACTGATCTCGAAGTGCGCGGAGATCGGCCCGTGGGTGCCGTGCATGACGTAGTCGGTCGGCGGCAGCGACAGAGCTAGCGTCGCGATGGCGGATACGCCGAAGCACCAGTACATGACGGCACGGGCGCCGATGCGATCCGACAGGACGCCGCCGTAAGCGCGGAAGATGCTTGCTGGAATCGAATAGGAGGCAGCGATCATGCCAGCGGTTTCGATGTCGAAACCATAGACGCCGATCAGGTAACGCGGCAGCCAGAGTGCGAGGGCGACGAAAGCGCCGAACGTGAAGAAGTAGTAGAAGGAAAACCGCCAAACGCGGATATCCTTCAGCGGCGCGAGTTCCATTGCGTACGCCTTTGGCGCTTCGCCTGTGCGTCGGCGCTCGGCGGTGACCGGGTCGTCGGTCGTCGCAAACCAGAAGACGATGGCCATCACCGCCAGTACAGCCGCCCAGATCAGCGCGACGGCATGCCAGCCCCAGGCGACAAGTGCGAACGGGGCAAGAAATTTGGTGACGGCCGCGCCGACGTTGCCGGCGCCGAAGATACCGAGTGCGGTGCCTTGCTGTCCGGATTGATAGAAGCGCGAGACGTAGGCGATACCGACCGCAAATGAGCCGCCCGCCAGACCAACGCCAAGCGCCGCGACAAGCATTTGCGTATAGGTGTGCGCGAAAACGAGAAGCGCCGTCGCAATGCTTGCGGCGATCATGTTGAGCGTGAACACGACCCGTCCGCCGTAGCGGTCGGTCCAGATGCCGAGGAAGATGCGGGCGAGCGAGCCCGTCAGAATGGGCGTTCCCGCCAGCAGGCCGAACTCGGTTTCATTCAATCCGAGCTGCGCCTTGATGCGAATGCCGATGATCGCGAAGATCGTCCAGACTGCGAAGCAGGCCGTGAAAGCGATCGTCGAAATCCAAAGGGCGCGCCCTTCGGCCGTGGACAGCGATAATCCCGAACTTTCCTGTGTGCGCATCGATTGCTCCCGGTCGTGGCGCCAAAAACAAAAAAGCTGCCGGCCAAGCGCTCGCACCCTCGGTAAAGAGGGTAGGAAGGCTTGAACGGCAGCTTTGCCTATTGAGCGCCCGTCATTGGACGCGGATGAAACCCTAAGCGCGGAAATCACGCTGCTTAGGCGAGCTGAAATTACAAACCTTCAACTCGAGTCCCTGCCAGGATTGCGGCAGTAGCGAACACTTCGCAAGTCCAAACATTCAGCAATTTCACGACCCGTCGGCCGCAAATTTGTGCAGCGCACGTTTGACGCAGGTCGGGGATCGTCACCGCTTCTGGCTTGCGATGTAGGCGTCGAGCTTGTCGGGATCGAACAAGCCGCCGTCGAAGAACCCGTCCGGCCCGAGCACCAGGCTCGCGCCGGATGAACCGACCGGAGTGGGCGCCGTCAGCGCTCCTTCGACCTTCGCGTTCGCCACCGGGAGCGCAATGCCAGACGGCTTCAGCGCGACACGGTAAAGGTCTGGCCGATACGTTTCGCGCGCAATTTTTGCATGCTCCGCGCTGTGCTGCACCTGCCCCCAACGAACCATCTGCGAATAGAACCAGAGCGCATGACTCTTCCAAGGGAACGTCGCTGCTTTAGCAAACGGTACAAAGAAATCCGAGACGGCGACGGTGCGTTCTCCGCCGACAGGCAACTGGCCTAGCAACGCAGGAAGCATCCATTCGATAGGCTGAGCGACGTATATCTTCTCGGCCAGAATGCGCGCTAGATCGTTATGATTGCGCGTGTCTGCGCACCATTGGGCGGCATTACGCAGCGCGCGCAACAAGGCGGACAGCGCTTCAGGATTCTCTTGCGCCCAGTGCGCGCCGGCGGCGAGAACCTTCTCGGGGCTCGACCGCCAAATGGCGGCCTTCACGGTCGCTATATGGCCTTGCCCAAGGAGAGCCGCGGCAGAATTCCACGGCTCGCCGACGCAATAGCCGTCAATCGTGCCGCTCGCGAGAGCGTCCACCATCAACGGCGGGGGCACGATGATAATCTCGATATCGCGCGATGGGTCAATGCCGCAGGCGGCCAGCCAATAGCGAAGCTCGTAGTTATGCCCTGAGTGTGGATGGACGACCGCGAACCGCAACGGCGTCTTGTTTTGGGCCGTGCGCGTGCGAACGACTTCCTTTAGAGCCTTGCCGTTCGTCGCAGGATCGAAGTCAGCCTTTGCGCCGTTAGCTGCCATCGCGTCCCACAGGGCATTCGACACGGTAACCGCGTTGCCGCCCAGACCGAGCGCCATCGGAACGATGGTTGGAACCGCCAGCGGTGTCAGGCCAAGATTGCAGGCAATTGGCATCGGCGCCAACATGTGGGCGACCTGGAAATGCCCTACCGCCAGCCGATCGCGAATATTGGCCCACGACATCTCGCGCACGAGCGTCAGGTCGATCTCCTCGGCCTCGGCAAAACCCACTTCCTTTGCGGTTAGGAGAACCGCGCTGTCGAGGAGCGGCATGAACCCGGCAGTGATCTGATAAAGGCTCGCCATCGTCACTCCTCCTCGTCGGGTGGGGCGAGAAGCCCGGCTGCCGTTATCAAACTTTCGGCGATTTCGGAGAGCTTTCTATTTTGGTTCATCGCGGTCTTGCGCAGCAAGGCGTAAGCCTGGGGCTCGGAGAGACCGCGCGTCGTCATGAGAATACCCTTCGCCCGGTCGATGAGCTTGCGGTTTTCAAGCTCCGAACGCGCCTCTTCAAGTTCCCGGGTCATGCGCGAGAAGGCGTTAAAGCGACTGATCGCCATTTCGAGGATCGGCTTAACGCGCTCCTGCTTCAGTCCGTCAACGACGTACGCCGATACCCCCGCTTCGACCGCCGCCTCGATCGAGGCACTGTCCGAACGGTCGACAAACATCGCGATGGGGCGCTTCACGGCACGAGAAAGCTGGAACATGTTCTCGAGCATATCGCGGTTGGGATTTTCGAGATCGATGACGATGACGTCCGGCTCGATCTCGGAAATACGGCGCGCAATTCCCGTGACGTCGTGAACGACGGTGAGGTGATCATAGCCAGCTTCCCGCAGGCCCGCTTCGATGACCGAGGCGCGCAGACGGTTTTCATCTATGACCAAGATGGAAAGTCGTTTCGGCCCTGCGTGCATGCCCGTGTCCACCAAGAAGACTGTCTCGGGTACACGATTTCCGCGCGCGGTCAACTGCCTGCAAATTCTCAGGGCCGGAACTAGGGTCGCGACAAGGTCGGACGACGGACCGTTAATTGCACAGAAATTCGCGTCGGGCCGGTCTGCTCAAACGGCGCTGTTCCGATACCGTCGCGGCGATACGCCCGTCCACCGGCGGACGGCGCGGACGAAAGAGGGCTGCCCGGAATATCCTAGATCCGCGGCAACGTGGGTGATCGATTTCGAAGAACCGCTCAAAGCAACGAGCGCGCGCGCCCTTCGCGCTTCATCCAGAAGATCCGAAAAGCTCGTGCCTTCGGCCGCAAGTCGCCGCTGCGATGTTCGCACGCTGAAGCCACTCGCTTCGGCAAACCGCTCAACGGTCGGTTCGCCATCATCGAGCATGAAATCGATGAATGCCCGCGCCGTACACGCGAAACTGTTTGCGCTGTAGAGCGGATCCCAATGATCTTTAGGCCAATCGCCTCCAAACTTCCGGATGGAACTGGGGAACGGCCGATCCAGAACGTCGTCAGATATAAAGACTGTGAGCGCATTCGTGTCGCTCGGCGTCGGGTGTGGTCCGAGGCACCCGTTGAGATGCGACAAGCCGAATTCCGGATGCGGCGTGATCTCGATTTTGCTGAGCGGCTCGCCTGCGTAACCCGTCATTTTACAAAGTGAACGGATCAGTGCGGCCAGGTATTGTTGTACAGTGTGCCGCGTGACATCGTCCACATCGAGAGTGAGTTCCTCACGAATGAACGCTCCTTCGGCGGCAGACGTGATCGTTAGAAATTCGTGTGTACAATGACGGGGCATCGCTTCACAGACAAGAGTGAGTGCCTCGCGCGGCGTCCTGCCGCCAAGCATGAGCTGACCCAGCTCTCCGAGATCGAGAATGCTCGTGTCTGTCACGACGCGCGTCGCGATGTCGGGTCCTTCCTGTAGGGACAGCATCCGCATTACTGAAAGAGCTTTGATCAGGGAAATCGGGCGGGAGGTTGCGTCCCAAGGCGGGGCTGATAGCCCTCCGCACGCGAGCACGTCGTCGAGCGACCGTCCGTTTTTTTGAACCCATCGAACGAACGGCGCGATATCGGACGCGCGCACCAGCGGGAAGCTTGAGATCATGCGAGCAGCGATTCAAACAAGCGGACCTTAGCTATTTTACACCGTCTGGCGCATAAAGCGAATTATTACTCCGCTCGCACCGTACTCTCTCTGGAAAAATGTGAAATGGAGAGACAGCGTGACAATAAAAAATCAATTTAAAATTGCGTCGGCGACTCTCATGAGTGCCGCTTTTTTTTCATGCGCCGCTCACGCCTTGACGGTGGATGAGTCCAAAGCGATTGCGATGGATGCGTATATTTATGGATATTCGCTAATTACGACGGAAGTTACGCGCGTTCAAATGACGAACGTTGACAAGCCCGACGGCACGCGGGGGCCGATGGGCAAGTTCGTTAACATTCCGCGTTATCCGCCCGCGGACTATCGCGGCGTATCAGCGCCGAATGCCGATACGCTTTATTCTCTCGCCTGGATAGATTTGGAAAAAGGTCCGACCGTTTTCTCTCATCCGGATATGGGGAAGCGATACTATCTGTTTCCCATGTATAGTCTTTGGATGCCTGTGATCCATTCACCCGGCACCCGCACGACGGGCGGCGCAGCAGAGAAATTCCTGCTGACCGGCCCGGGATGGAAAGGCGAGGTGCCGTCCGGCATGACGGAGATCAAATCTCCCACGCGTTACATGCTGATTCTCGGACGGACGTATGCAGACGGAAGCGAGGCCGACTACAAAGCCGTGAATGCTCTGCAGGCTGAGTACGACCTGCGGCCGCTCTCGGCGGTCGGCGCTGATTACACGTATGTGGCCCCGCCGGTGGATCCCAATCCGGGCTTCTCCATGACCGACAAACCACAGGACGTCATTCTTGGCCTTGGAACCGAAGGCTACTTCAACATGATGGCGCGGCTGATGTGTAAGGATGCGCCACCAGCGGCTGAGGATGCGCCTATCCTCGCAGAGATGGCGAAAATCGGCATCGAGCCGTGCAAGACATTCAGCTTGGCTAATCTCGATCCCAATGTTCAGGCAGCGTTGAAAGCGTTGCCGCAGCAGGCGCTCGATAAAATCGGCGCGAACAAGGCTGCGATGGGAGTGGAGGTCAAGAGATGGATCTTCACCAAGGGGCTTGGTGCATATGGCACCGACTACATGAAGCGCGCGCTCGTTGCGGCTTTTGGATGGCCGGCCAATTTGCAGGCTGACGCCGTCTATCCTTATACGGAGGTCGACAACGCCGGACAGCCGCTCAGCGGCGCGGACAAATATACGCTGACGTTTGCAAAGGGCCAGGAGCCGCCGGTCAACGGTTTCTGGTCGATCACGATGTACCAAATCGATCAAGGGTGGTGGTTCGTACCGAATGCGCTGAATAAATTTACGGTCAGCCCGCGCAACGATTTAAAGGCCAATCCCGACGGCTCCGTTACGCTTTACTTCCAGAATGAATCGCCGGGCGCCGATAAAGAATCCAATTGGCTCCCGGCTCCGAAAGGTGCGTTCCTGCCGATGCTGCGGATGTATTGGCCTAAGGAAACGAGCCCTTCGATTCTGGATGGGAGTTGGAGTCCGCCCGAGGTCGTGAAGGTAAACTGAGCCGCACTCATCGGAATGAAAGATCGCGCATACGGCATTGACCTTGATAGCCTGGAGTTCATCAAGCACCCGCGAGCAGCCCGGGATTTAGCTGCTCGCTGGCATTCCGCCGAAGTTGCGGAAGAAAGCTTCGATCAAAAATTGATCAGTCCACCGAAGCTGACGAGGTCGAGGCCTTCGAGGTCGGATAGACTGGACACACCCGACACATCCGCATCGTAGTGCTGATATTTGACGTAGACCGTCATCGCTGCTGCGTCGATCTCCTGGGCTATGCCACCGCCGTAACGCTGGAACGAGCTCCCCGTGGCGCCAAGCGCCAGCGCAGCCGGTCCAAGCTGGTCATCGTATTCGGCATAATCGCCATAGACGATCGTCGCACCCAGCGGCGTCCAGTTCCGGCGAATACCCGACTTGATGTACCAGTGATGGCTGTCGGGTGCGGTCGCGCCGTTCACAAGCTTTGCGTCGTTGTTGTCCTCACGGCCGTACGCGCCGTGGAAGAACAGACCCGTCGGCATATGCTCGATGTAGCCGCCGGCCTGGAAGTATTGACTGTCCTTCGAGGTCAAGACTGCCGTGCCGCTGATGCGCTCATCAGAGTTCTCAGAATAGCCGACGCCAAGGTTGACCTTGAAGTCGTTCCACTTGCCGGCATAGCGCGCTGCAAGTTCCCAGTCGTCGTCTTCGCCCCAACTCGCCGAGACAGAGAAGCCGCCGAACACAGGTGAATCATAGCGCACCGCGTTCATCACGATGCCATCGCAATCGCCGCCGATCGGCGCATCCTGCGAATAACAATAAGACAGCTGCCCCCACGTCATGTTGCCTGGTGCATAGCCGCCGCCCTTCTGGCGCAGCTTGAACTGCGGAAAGCCGTCGAAGAACGTGTAGTTGTCGATGACCTGCGTGCCGGATTTGTCCGTGAACATCGCCGCGCTTTTTGAAGCGTTCGCCTGACGGCCGACGCTCAAGCTGCCCAACTGGTCGCTCTTCAAATACCAGAACGACATCTGGACATTGAGGCCTTGGTTGAAGTCCGCCGAGTTCTGGTTCATGGCGTCGCCGGTCGAGGCGTTGCGGCCAAACGGATTATCCGCAAGGTTCTGGATGCGAATCAGGTAGCCGGCGGTCCATCCAGGCAGGATCTGCGCCTTGCCGTTGAAGATCACATGCGTGGCCTGCGTCGGGCCGAGGCCGTGCAGGTAGACGTTGCTTTCAGCACCATCGTCCCACCAGGTCATCTCTTGAGCCACATAGCCTGAGATCGTCAGCGAGACCTTGCGGTTGCCTTTGCGCGCCGTCGTCGCTTCAAGCTCGGCAACGCGTTCTTCCAAATCCGCGCAGCAATCACCGCCAAGGTCGGCTGCCCGAGACGGGGTAGCCGCGGCGACACACGCTCCTGCGATAACGGCAATGCAAAGAAGTTCGGTAGCTCGTTTCAATGATCGACTCCGCGTCCAGATTCCATGCTTCGATTTGTGTCTGGCGGCAGTGTCGATTATCCGCTCGTTGTCGAGAGGCAGTAGCGGGCGATCAACCGACTCTCGGCTATCGAGAGCGGTGATCTCTGTGATGGCGTTCATGCTGTACCCCCCGGTTCATCCGTCGCCTGAGAGAGGGAGGTTGCAATCGATGTGCCAATTTTGGCCGAAGTGGCGGCAGCTTGTAATGCCTGAATTCAGGCGCTTATCAGTGAGCTTTTCGCGATGGCCGGCATTGTCTGCAAGACAAAGTGTCGACAATGTCAAAGTTTGTCGACTTAGAATTTCGTGCCTTCGGCCTTGAACTTGCGAAGCCGATACGAGAACTGTCGCTCCGTCAAACCGAGCCGTTGCGCGGCTCGCGATTTGTTACCCCCGGAGAATTCGAGCGCCCGTTTCAGATCGTCTGGTCCGTGCGACGCAGCCGGAAGATAGGGGCGAACGGGCATCACGGATGACATCGGTTGCCGCGTCTGATGGCGCTCGCTCGGCGGACTGATATCGAAGACGCGATCGGTCAACAAGGCGGAAACCTCGACACGTCCGAGAACTGGTGCGCTCGCGAGAAGAACGAGACGTTCGATGAAATTCGACAGTTGACGGACATTTCCCGGCCACGGCTGTTCGACGAGATAATGCATCGCGTCGGCGGTCAACGCGACCTCCCGCTTGTTCGCGACGTTCGCGCGGCTCAAAAAATGACGGACGAGTTCGGGAATATCGGACTGACGCTGCGCGAGCGACGGTAGAAGAATAGGAATGACGTTAAGACGGTAATAAAGGTCCTCGCGAAAGTCGCCGCTCTCCACCGCTCCGGCAAGATCGCGATTGGTGGCCGCCACCACGCGCATGTTGACCTTGATCTCCCGCTTACCGCCCAAGCGGACGACTGTTCCCTCTTGCAGCGTACGCAGCAACTTAGTCTGCATGAGCAGCGGCATCTCGCCGATCTCATCGAGAAAGATCGTGCCGCCGTTGGCTTGCTCGAACCAACCCATGCGGGCTTCGCTCGCGCCGGTAAAGGCGCCGCGCTCGTGCCCGAAAAGCTCCGATTCAAACAGTGTTTCGGGAATGGCTGCGCAATTGACTTTGATAAACGGCTTGTCTTTTCGCGGCCCGGCGACGTGTAGCGCGTGGGCGAAAAGCTCTTTTCCGGTTCCTGACTCGCCAAGCAGCAAAACGCTCGCGGTGGCGTCCGCGACCTGCTCGATCTGCGAGATCGCGCGCAGCAGTGCCGGCGAGCGTCCAACAATGCCGTAATGTGTTGCCTTGTCGCCGGCCGGTGCCGACGCTGCATCGCGCGCCTCGATGGCCCGCATCCGCCGATCAATGCGATCGTTGAGCGTTAGAAATTGACCGAGGATCGCAGAGAGAATTTTAAGAATGCGAACATCGTCCTGCAGCGGACGATCCCTATGGCGTATCCTGTGACAGGCGAGCGCACCGACGGTGCGGTCCTCGACGCGGATCGGGCAGGCAAAGAACGAGACGACGCCTTCCGGCAACTTGCTGCGTTCGACCGCGCGGCCAAGAAAGCTTGGGTCTTTATCAATATCCTGGACGATAATGAGTTGGCCGGTCTGAATGACGTAACCCGTGACGCCTTCGCCGAGTGCATATCGGCCGCGCGCAGCTTCTGCGGACGTCAACCCGTAGTAATAAGCGATGCGGTAGATGTCTTCGTCAGGCGACTTCAGCACGATGCGGCCGCGGTTCAGCCCAAGCATCTCCGAAAGCAGGTGCAGCACCCCGCGCGCAACCTGATCGAAGTAGAGCCCCTTCCCGATCAGGTTCGCGACTTCCTGAATCAGATAAAGCTCCTGAGCCCGCCAGAAATTGCTGCTCTCGCGTTGTGATTTCTTCTCGCTCGCCGTCATAACGCTTTCGATTGCATCTCCGGACCTTTCATAACGCGAAATCGCCCGCGCCGACGATGCGGCGCGGGCGTCCAGTGCCGAAAGATCGCGGATCGAGCGTTTCACCCGGCGCGACTTATTGCAAAGGACTTCAGATATTCGTCCGGCTTGGCGGGATCGAACAGCTTGCCCATGACACTGAACGTCTTTGTCGTTGCTTGTGGCGGCGTCAAACCTGCTTGTTTCATGGCCTTCGCCGCATCGGTCACAAGGTAGACCTCGCGCGCGACCGATTGATAGTCAACATCGCCCTTGATCTGGCCCCAGCGCTTCATCTGTGTCAGCGTCCAGACGGCGAAACTTTCGTAAGGGAACGGATCGAATGCGATGCGAGCCGGGTCCTTTTTAACGCCGCCGAGACCATCAGCGTAAGTCCCAGTCAATACCTGCTCGACCACAGTCAGCGGCTGATTTAAATAGTTCGTTGGTGCGATGGCCGCAGCGATCTCCTTGCGATTTTCCGCCTTCTGCGCATACGCCGTCGCCTCCATGATGGCGCGCAGCAACGCTGCGGACGTGTTCGGCGTCTCAGCGATCATCTTGCGCGACAGCGAGAAGCTGCAACAGGGGTGACCGTCCCATATCTCTTTGGAGAGAATGTGGATGAAGCCTACGCCGTCGTATACGGCGCGCTGGACGAGGTTATCTGGTGCCAGGAAGCCGTCGATGTTGTTGGCGCGCAGGTTGGCGACCATTTCCGGTGGCGGCACCAAACGAAGCTGCACGTCGGTATCGGGATCGATGCCGTGCTCCGCCAGATAGTAGCGCAGCAGATAGTTATGATTTGAGAAATCGTAGGGTATTGCGAACTTGAAGCCCTTCCAGTTCTTCGGATCGCGATTGTTCTTGTGCTTGTTGGCCAAACAAATGGCCTGACCATTGATGTTCTCGATTGCGGGCGAAACGAACGGTGCTTTCGTCGATCCGAGCCCGAGTGAGATCGCGAGCGGCATCGGCGCCAGCATATGCGCCGCGTCATATTCGCCGTTGATCGTCTTATCGCGGACGATCGCCCAACCCGGCGTCTTCATGAGCTGCACGTTGAGCTTCTGTTTGGTGTAATAGCCCATCGGCGCGGCCATGATGATCGGCGTTGCGCAGGTGATCGGAAGAAATCCGATCTTGAGGTCGGTCTTTTCCGGCTTGCCGGTTTCTTCCAGCGCTTCGGCCGCGGCCTTGACCGGAAAGAGATGATTGAGTGCGGCCGCAGCCGTTGTCGCGCCGACAGCCTTCAGGAAGTTGCGCCGCTCCAGTGGATTGGGAAACACAGCTCTGAAAAGTGCGCGCTCAGTCGTTCGCTCAAGGGCGCTGGCTTGGCCCGATGTCGCAATGTCATGCGCGGCTTGATCGTCGTGCCCCCCGCACGAACATCCGCTTCGACCGCCTGGCACTTTGTCTTTATCCATATTGCACCCCAGTTGTTGCATGGATCGGCGCTTCGCAACAGCTGTGCCAAGGCCTGGAGTTTTGAAATAGACGCGCAGAATCAATTGACTAGGTGAGGGCGACGCTGTGACCGGGTAGCCAGCCCCTGCCTCTTGTCGACCTTCGTCGACATTTTGTCAGCGCCTTGGCCATGGCTGGGGGCAGCCATCTAGAACTCCTCTCGCATGCCAATCCGCCAAGCAAAAAGACCGTCGACATTGTCGACAAATTGTTGGCGAGAGAGGCGCATTTGAAATGCGCCAGATATGGCGCCACAGTCAAGCTAACAAATTGAATATGTTTATGAATTTTTAGTTGTGTACGATTACTTGCGGTCTTGGCACGTGGCTTGCGGATATCCCCTCGAAGGCGACGGAAAGACCGTCAATCCACGAGAACCGAGGAAACAGCATGACCGCCTCTGCCCAGACCAAGACCATCGAAACCTATCTTCGGCCGATCGACCGCGACGGCCTGATGGCATTCGCCGAAAAGGGCCGTAACAACCCCGGCTCCCGCGGCACCAATGTCGTCAAGACGGTGTGCGAAGGCCAATACCGCACGCTCAGCTATGTCGGCGACCACACGCCAGTCGTCGTCGACGAGCCTCTGCATCTCTTCGGTCAGAACACCGCTCCAGCTCCGGGCGAGATCGTGCTCTCAGCGCTTGGCGGCTGCCTTGCCGTCGGCATCACGGCCGTCGCGACCTGGAAGAACGTGCGGCTGTCGAAACTTGAGCTGAAACTTGAAGGCGACATCGGGAACCCTGCCGCATGGGGTGCAGGCGGTGCCGAGCGTGAACCGTCGCAGATGGGCTTCCAAGAGATCCGCGTCACGGTCGACGTCGAGGGCGACGCCAGCCGCGAAGAGCTCGCGGAAATCGTGCGTCACGCGAACTATTTCTCGCCGGTCGCCAACACGATGCGCAACCCGATCCCGTTCAAGATCGCAGTCGCCGACTGATTGCCGATGAAGAGACCGGTGGCCCGGTCTCTTCCCCATTTCCTCAGCGGGAGTTCCACCATGCAGACTGTCCTCGCGTTAAAAAAGAACGCGCCGAGCGGCGATGCAGCTCCACCCGTAAGTGCGCGGCCAGACGACGAGATTCTGTCGCGCACGCGCACGATTGCCGAAGGCCCTTTGCGCGACCAGGCCAACGCCATCGACAAAGGACGCTATCCTCTCGACATGATGCGCGCCTTGGGCGAGGCCGGAGCTTTTTCGGCGCACCTCAAAAGCGGCGGTGAGCGCTTCGGCGTCGCCATCGAGGCGATGCGGACCGTCAGCAAGTCGTGCGGCTCGACCGGCTTTCTGACGTGGTGTCACGACGTATTTGGTCTCTATCTCGATCAGTCGCCGAACCGATCGCTAGCCGACCGAATGCTTTCCGCCCACGCGATGGGCGAGACCTTCGGTGGCACCGGCCTGTCGAACCCCATGAAGGCCTTCGCCGGGATCGAGCCAATGGCGCTGAAGGCCGTGCGTGCTCCTGGTGGATATCGCGTTTCGGGCACGCTGCCGTGGGTCAGCCATATCGGGCGCGGCCAATATTTTGGCGCGATCGCGCAAGTCTTCGATGGTTTTGGTGCCCCATTGCACGAGATCATGTTCGTGCTCCGCTGCGACGAGCCCGTCGAGTTGCGGGAGTGCCCGGCATTTTCGGGTATGGAAGGCACGAGCACGTGGAGTGTGCGACTGACGGACGTCTTCATCGACGAGTCGGATTTGATTGCCGATCCCGCGCGCCCGTTTATCGGACAGATTCAAGGGGCGTTCATTCTTCTGCAGTTCGGGATGGGACTCGGCGTCATTGACGGCGCGATCGAGTCGATGCTGGACGTCGAAGGCGTGCTTGGTCACGTCAATCAGTATCTTGCCGATCGTCCGGCAGACATAGTAGCGGAGTTTCAAGAGCTTTCGACCCGCGCATCGAAGCTTATCGAAACCCCATTCGAACGATCGAAAGACTTTCTTCTGGATGTCATCGACGTCCGCGCGCAAGCAGCGGAGCTGGCGTTGCGGGCGACGCAGTCGGCGCTGATGCATCAGGGCGCGCGCGGCTATCTGATGTCGGCCGCGCCTCAGCGCCGCATCCGGGAAGCGCATTTCGTTGCTATCGTCACCCCAGCGATCAAGCATCTGAGGCGCGAGATGGAACGCCTGTCGAAAGACGTGCAGCCAACGGAAGCGCAACCATGACCACCAAAACACGATCGATCGAACCAACCGACGGCCGCGGGCCGTGGAAGCGTTTCATCTGCCGCGTCTGTGGATTGATTTACGACGAAGCCGAGGGCGACATCGACAGCGGACTTCCGCCGGGCACGCGTTTCGAGGACATTCCAGACGATTGGGAATGCCCGATCTGTAACGTCACCAAGGTTGATTTCGATCCCTACGTGCCGCGTGCGATTACGGATATGCCCGCATCGACTGCGGTGCGGTCGCGCGAAACAGGCGTCGTCATCGTCGGCGCGGGTGCTGCCGGATGGGCAGCGGCGGAAGCCATTCGCGCCCACGACGGCACGCTTCCGATTACCGTCGTTACCGGCTGCAGCGGGGATGTCTATTATAAGCCTGAGCTTTCAATTGCATTGACGCGTGGTGCGACGCCCGAAAGCCTGACGCGAGAAACCGGCAGCGAGGCAGCCGCGCGCCTTGGCGTTCAGTTGCTGCCGCAGACCTATGCAGTCGGTCTGTCGCCAAATCTCGGAATGCTGCGGACCACGCGCGGCACGCTGCGTTTTACCGATCTCATTCTCGCGCAAGGAGCGCGCTCGGCAGCGCCCGATTGCTTGCCGCCGGAGCTCGTTTGGCGCATCAACGATCTTACCGCGTGGAGCGGCCTTTATCGCGCGCTCTCCACCGGTCCTCAACGTGTCGTCATCGTTGGCGCTGGAATGGTTGGATGCGAATTGGCCGAAGATCTTGCGCGTGCAGGCCATCACGTCACGCTCTTGGCGCCGGACAATCTGCCAATGCGGCCCTTTTTACCGGTGCCCGCTGCCTCGCGGCTTGCCGCTGGGCTTAAAAGCGTCGGCGTGACGTTCCTGGGCGAACAGACTGTAAAACGCGTCGCACGAAGTACCCACGGTAAACTGCTCGTTGCGACCATGAAGGGCGACACGATCGCAGCCGACCATGTCGTCGCCGCTACCGGCTTGGCAACGGAGCAGCGGCTATCGCGCAGCGGCGGCATTGCATTCGACCGCGGCGTCATCGTCGATCCGAAAACGATGAGAACGAGCGCTGCGCACGTCTACGCGCTCGGAGACTGCGTGACCATCGGCGGCGCGCCATGCCGCTATATCGAGCCGATCCGCGGCCAGGCGGAGGCAATTGCCAAAGCTATCCTTGGACATGAGCACGAGGGCTACGTTCATAAAACGCCGACCGTTCGCCTGAAGACGCGATCGACGCCGATCGTGCTTGAAGGATGGATCTCGGCCCATGGCGAGTGGCGCATCCTGCGCGATGACGCAAGTGCGCTGATCATGGAACAATGGGTCGGAAGCGAACGCGTCGCCAAGCTCGCCGCATGACGTTGCCGCTCACCGTAGACACGCAATCTCCCGCTAATGCTGCGCGGGAACTCCCACGGAGACTTTGAAGATGGCCACGACAGATATAGCCGACTCCGCCGCTTCCTTCCGGCGCAAAGAGCGCGGAGGCCTGCCGAAGTTTCCTCTTGGCATACGCGCAGCGTGCCTATCGCTTGTCATCCTCGCCCTGCTGGTTGGCGTCTGGCAGCTCGCAACGGCGCCGGCCGCCAGCGTCGCGACAACAGTCGATCCTGAATACGCTGCTCTCGTTTCCGGCGCCGCTGCCGAAGGACAAAAGACCGGCTTTCCGACGCCAGCCGATTTTGTCTCGACGCTCTGGGGACAAATCAAAAATCCGTTCTATGTTCATGGCGCCAACGACCAAGGCATTGGCATTCAGCTCGGCTACTCGCTGGGACGCGTGCTGCTTGGCTATTTTCTTGCGGCAATCGTCGCGATTCCACTGGGGTTCGTGATCGGCATGTCGCCGCTCATCCACCGCGCGCTGGATCCCTTCATTCAGATCCTGAAGCCGATTTCGCCTTTGGCCTGGATGCCGCTCGCGCTCTACACGATCAAGGATTCCAGCATTTCAGCGATCTTCGTGATCTTCATCTGTGCGCTCTGGCCCATGCTGCTCAATACCGCTTTCGGTGTCGCAAGCGTGCGGAAGGAATGGCTGAACGTTGCCGCGACCCTTGAGGTCAGCCCGTTGCGCAAGGCGTTTCAGGTCATCTTGCCCGCGGCCGCGCCCACGATCATGACCGGCATGCGGATTTCGATCGGTATCGCGTGGCTCGTTATTATCGCAGCCGAGATGCTCGTTGGCGGTACCGGCATCGGATACTTCGTCTGGAACGAGTGGAACAATCTCTCGATCTCCAACATCCTGACCGCGATCTTGCTGATTGGTCTGACCGGCATGGCGCTGGACGTCATCCTGGCGCGCGCGGCCCGGCTGGTCGCCTATCGGGAATGACGTCCGCCAGCGGAAGATTGCAATCACTCACCCCAGGCCCGAACACGAGGACGCTATGGAAAAGCCACTGATCTCCATCGAAGCCCTGGCTCGGCGCTATCCCAAGCATGGCGGCGGCGAGACTACCGTCTTTGAGAATATCTGGCTGCCGATTGCGAAGGGCGAGTTCGTCTGTCTCATCGGGCATTCGGGTTGCGGCAAGACGACAATCCTCAACGTTCTAGCGGGCCTCGACAAACCGTCCGATGGCGTGGTGATCGTCGACGGCCGCGAGATATCGGGACCGAGCCTCGATCGTGCTGTCATCTTCCAGGGGCACTCGTTGCTGCCGTGGATGACAGTCCAGCAGAACGTCGCATTCGCGGTGAAGTCCCGTCATCCCGATTGGCCCAAGGCGAAAATTCTTGCGCACTGTCAGACGTATATTGATGTTGTCCATCTCAAAGGTTCTGAACAGAAGAAACCTGCCGAGCTGTCGGGCGGCATGAAACAACGCGTCGGCATTGCCCGCGCGCTCGCCATCGAGCCAAAGATGCTGTTGATGGACGAACCGTTTTCGGCGCTCGATGCGCTGACGCGCGGCTCGTTGCAGGACGAAGTCCGCCGCATCTGCACCGAAACGCAACAGACCGTCTTTATGATTACGCACGACGTCGATGAAGCATTATTGCTCGCCGACAAGATCGTGCTGATGACGAACGGTCCGCACGCCAAGATCGCGGAGATCGTCGAGAATACGCTGCCGAAAGACCGACAACCGGCGACGATGCATCGGCATGCCAATTACTATCCGATGCGGAACCATCTTCTCGATTTCCTCGTCAGCCGCTCGAAGGCATTCGACCAGGAAATCGCGGGCAAGGCCCACAATCCCATGCGGCCTCCCATCGTGCGCCCAACGGCAAAACCAATGCGGGTCGATGCCGAGAAAGATGGAGCCGCGTCCGCCGTCGACCGCGCTGCCGTAACAGCCTGAACCGAAATCCTTAGCCATCCAAACCAAAGGAGTGACGCGCATGAACCGCGCCGAAGTGACCGAACTTGTGCTTTCCGCAAAACGGATGAAGGGCCTGACGTGGGCAGAGATTCAGCAAACCGTGTCGGTCTCGACGTCACCGATCGTCGTCACAGCGGCTCTTCTCGGACAGATGCGTCTGGAGCCTGAGGAAGCCGAGCGTGCCGCGAAGCTGCTGGATCTTCCCGAGGAAGCAAAGATCATTCTGACGGAAATTCCCTACCGCGGATCGCTCCCGCAAGTGCCGCCGACCGATCCGCTGATCTACCGCTTCTACGAATTGGTTCAGGTCTATGGTACGACGTGGAAGGAACTCATTCAGGAGGAGTTCGGCGACGGCATCATGTCGGCAATCGATTTCGATATGACGCTGGAACGTCAGCCCGACCAGAAGGGCGACCGGGTGAAAATCGGCATGTCCGGAAAGTTCCTCGGCTACCGCCGCTATTAAAGCGGCGTGACCGCTTCCGCCCTCGCACGACAGGACGGATCAAACAGGGCCATCGCACGGATTTCCGCGCGATGGCCATTTCGTTTCAGTTGTCGACGAGAGATTCGTAGTTCCGGTCCGTCAACGTCTTCAGGAACGCGATCAAAGCATCGACGTCGGCGTCTGACAGCGGTCGCGCCTTCAGATTGGAGATTGCGAGATTGGCGCCGTCTTCCGGTGCGTTCCACGCTGCTCCGGTTTCCGGATTAATCTTCCCGACGCGGCCGTCTGAAAATCTCAAGTGAAACACGACGGCGGTGCGCAGCTCCTGAAAGGCGCCGTTGTGCATGTAAGGGCCGGTGACGGCAATATTGCGTAACGTCGGGACCTTAAACGCACCGTCATAGGTCGGGTCATTCGCTGCAGGATTTTGCATGAGACCATGGTCGACGCGTTGAGCGGCGCTTCCGTTCAGACGGCGAACCGCAACATTCTCCGGAACTCCCAGATTATAGTACCGGAAGTTCGTGAATGCGTCGTTGCGCGAATCTGCGACGCCCGTGCTCGAATGACAGCGGGAGCATCCCGCCCCGTTCGCGGCGAAGAACAAGTCGCGTCCCTTGGCTTCGTTTTGCGAGAGCACCGCTTCGCCTCGGAGCGACTTGTCATACCTGGAATCGAACGGCGCGAAATCGGACGTCTTCAAATAGGCGGCCAATGCGGTCTGAAGTGCCGCGAATGCCTTTGGCGTATCGTCCAAGGCGCCAGGTCCGAAAACTGCAGGAAAGGCCGCTTGATAATCCGCGCTTTCGCGAAGCCGCGCGACGACGCTTGCCTCATCTGGCATGCCCATCTCTATTGGATTGAGGATTGGGTCGCGCACTTGATCCGTTATGGTTCGCGCTCGGCCGTCCCAAAACATTCCACCTGCCGCCGTGTGCTCTGCCGAGATATGAAACGGTGGCGTCATCATGATGTAGCTGAGTGTCGGCGAATTTCTATCGCCGAGCGAGTGACCGTCTCCTCCGCGAGAAACCGCGCCTTGCACATCTCCTAGCGCACGTGGATCGGTGAACGCCAACTCCGGCGAATGACAGCTTACGCAGTTCTGCTTGCGGCTGAACGAAAGGTTTCGATCTGCAAAAAGCGCCCGGCCAAGTTCGATCGGCGTACGCAAGCTTGCGGCCTCGACAGAACGGGATGCTACCGCGGTCGCGATTGATGTGGCCGCCAAGAAGCCGATGAAGGCCCACCGTCGGCTCTTACATGCCACTGCTATGCTGCGGGACGCATTCACTTCATTTTTTTTCCGCGGCATGGATGGTCAACTTCATGGATTTATCCGGCGCCCCGCTGATCTGAATGATCGCAGGCCCAGCGCCAAGATCGTACTGCACGCTCTTGCGCAAACTTTTACAATTCTTGTCGCCGGAAAATGCGACCGTGGAAACCAACGCATCGTTCTGGACGACATCAATCCAGGCGTGGCTGGGAATCGTGATTTGATAGAGCCCGGGCTTGCCCACATCGGCAATCGAGAACCAGCCGGAAAAGCTGTTTTTCGCTATGGCTTGTTTCTTGATGCCAGGTGTCGCCGGTAGCTTGACTGATGGCGAGGGTTCGAGCGTCAGCTCGATCGCCTTATCAGGGATCGACACGATCTTGCCGCCTGTCTCCACCGCTTCCGCGTCCGGCGCGGCGACCCAACTCAATTCGGTCGCAACGGACCATTTAAAACCGGTGCATGTCTCGGCGGAGGCTACTCCGGAAAACGCCGCCACCAAGGCCGCGATCGGTAAAAGAGATTTCAGTAATGGAAAATTGCGCGACATCTCTATTCCTTATCGAAGGCCGGCGCTATCGAAGCGCCGGCGATATGTTGAGATCGTGATCCTAGAATTGCGTGCGCATGCCGACGTAGAAGTTGCGTCCCTGCTCGGGATAGCCGTCCGTCAGCGTGTAGTTCTCGTCCGTCAAGTTGCGAGCGTTGAAGATAAGGCTCGTCTTGTCGTTGATGTCGTATTCGGTCTGAAAGTTCGCCAGCGCGAATGCCCCAGTTTCGTAATACACGGTGCCGGCGGTGTTGACCGTCCAGCGATCAGTGGCGAATTCAACGTTCGGCGTGATGCTCCAGGCGTTGGTGATCTTGTACGTGGCGTAAGCAATGCCCTTCACCGCCGGCAGGCCGGTCAGCTCGAATGATGGGTTCTCGGGATTATGCACGTCACGGCGGATCCAGGTGATGTTGCCACCGACGAGCAGCGAGTCGTTCATCGCATAATCGATTGAATATTCTATGCCGTAGTAATGGCCGTCGCCGACGTTCTGGCTTTGAGTCACTGCCTGCCCATCATAGATGAACGGCACCGATTGAATGAGGTTGGTGACATCGCTGTAGAACACAGCAGCCGACATCTGGCTGTTGCGCGCGAAATTGTTGGCCCAGCCCACTTCGTAATTGATCGAACGCTCAGGCTGAAGACCCGGATTCGACGTGGCGCCGCCGAAGCGTGAGCTGAAACGCTCGAAAATCGTCGGGAATCGAGTGCGGTCGGAAACGCTTGCGTGCACCGTGCCGGTATCGTTGTAGCGATAGACGATGGCCGACTGCCAATTGAGCGCGTCGGTATCTTTCTTTGGATATTCGAACAGACCGTCGGTCGTCGTGAACTCCTGGGCCTCGTAAAGCCTGCGCCAGTCGTAGCTGATGCCAGACACGATATCGATGCGATTGGTAGCGCGGAGCGTGTTCTCGAAGGCGACGGAATAGGTGTCTTCCAGATCAGTTTGATCAGGTTCCCAGAAGCAGGGCGTGGTTTTACCGCAAGATACGCCCTTGACGTTGTAGCCTTGCGATTCCGTGTGGTTATCGCGCCGATAAAGGAAGGTTGACTTCAGCGTGTCCCACGGCGTGATGTCGAGGCCGTACAGGATGCTGCCGCCGCCCGCCCAGTCGTTATAAATACTATCGAAGGCTTTTGGAGTCTTCTGCGTGGTCTGAGCCGCATCGTCGTAGCTCATCAGGTTATCGCTGAAAGTCGTGTAGTAAACTTTGGTTTCGACGAACGACGCCGGAGAGAGTTTCGTATGTGAAAGCCAATAGATGTTTTGCTGCGTGGTGTCCGGCCAATCCCAATAGCGCTGCGTCGAGACGGGATCCGTTACGTGGTAGGGCGCGCCCTTGGAATTGTTCATTCGCACGTAGTTGATCGAATAATCGTCGGTCGCATTCGGGGTCAAACCGATTTTGGCGTTGGCTTCCCAATTGCTCTTGTTGGAATGATCGCGCTCGCCGCCGTTTTCGACCGACGTCGGCTTGAAATTGTCCGACAGGTACCAGCCATCCAAATCAAGCACAGAACCGCTGACCTGCGCATAGTATCCGCGCTGCCGCGTTCCGAACGACGCGTAGGTTCTATAACCCTCGTATTGTCCGTCACCGCCGAACATCATGCCGCCTTCGATCTGGCCTTCGAACGGTTTGGTCGGCTTTTTGGTCACCATATTGATCCAGCCACCCATGCCGCCGGGTCCGTTGAGAACCGACGTGTAACCCTTCGCAATCTGCACTTCGGACAGATTGGCGGTCAGGAAGCTTGAGAAGTCGATGCGGTTATCGGCGGGACGATAGATCGGGATACCATCTATCGAGATCGGAACCTGCCAGCGGTCAAAGCCGCGGACGAAGATCAGCTGTTCGTTGCGCGTGCCGCCTGAATTCGATGCGGCGACGCCGGGAGCCAGCGACAGCGACTGATCCAAGGTCGCTTTCGAGAACGTCCACATAGCGTCGTTCGTGATCGCCGTGCCACCGACCATATCGATTTGGCCGAGGGTAAAGACGCCTGCCGATCCTGGCAGGCCCTGACTGGACGCTGCGGTATCGGTGCCGCCGTCGGCTTTTTTAGATTTGCTGGCTGTACCTTTCGACTTGCCGTCGTCGGTGCCCGCGGATGTGCTGCTGGGCTTTTGCGAAATGCGCTGTTTCGGAGCTGCCACCACGACGGGCGGCAAGGCGACGGACGATGCATCCTGAACGTTTTGTGCGGCTTCTTGGGCTTTCAGGTTTCCAGCAGATGACATCGCAAAGGCAGTGAACGCTAACACACGAACTTTTCGCCGGCACATTCGCTACTTCCCCCACTCAAATTACGCAAACGATATAGCCGAACGACTAGGTCGAAAGTTGCGGGGATGCAATACGCATGGCCAAGGCGATGGCGCCTATCGGATGCAGTGTGGCCGTTTGGTGTCAATGAACAGATTCAAATCAGTGAATCGAAATGTTGCTTCCACGTTGCCCACTTGCCGAAGACTGCGTGTGTTCGTTCGCAGTCGAGGCATGCAACTGGGTCACGGCTTCGACGACCCGCGGTGGCGTCCTGTTGCTCTCCGACACGTACTTGATTTCTACGAGCCACATGGTCCTGCCTGTTTCATGGCGCCTGCGGCTGTGATCTTGGGAGGCCAGGTCCTTCGTTGAAAGGGGCGTTCGATTAATGAAAATCTCGCGAGCCCGGCAGAATACGGACGTCGCGGGGATGGCGTGCGCGGGATGGCTGCGGATGCAGGAATTCGTCGGCGCTCGATATTTCGATCGTCGGTTCGTAGGCATCTGAAAGGCGAGAAAGCTCCGCCGTCCGGTCGATGACGCGCGCCGCCATGAGATGGATGACGTTTTCGGGACTGCGCTGCACCTTGCCTTCGATCAGCAGCAGCCGGGCGCCCATCACCTCCTTGCGGAATTTCTCGAACGTACGCACCCAAAGCACGGCGTTCGTAATTCCCGTCTCGTCCTCCAAAGTTATGAAAATGGCATTGCCCTTGCCCGGTCGCTGACGCACGAGAACAACTCCGGCGACGCGTCCTCGGCTGCCGTCACGTTGAGCTGCAAGCTCGGCGCAGGTGGCAATGCCTTCGCTGCGGAAGATATCGCGCAGACATTCCATCGGATGGCCTTTGAGCGACAAACGGGCGGTCTGGTAGTCCACCGCGATGTTTTCGCCGAGCGACATTGATGGCAATTGCGCATTAGGCTCGTCACCCAGATCCGGCTCGCGTGCGGCAGCGAACAACGGCAGTTCGTCCGCTTCCGGCAAGCGCCGCGCCGCCCATAACGCGTCTCGGCGATGAATGCCGACAGAGCGGAAGCAATCGGCATCGGCAAGCACGCGCAGCACCCGCTGCGGCAGACGGGTGCGCTGCGCCAGGTTATCGAGGTCGGCATATCCGTTGCGGCGCAGATCGATCAGCCGTTTGCACCACGCCTCCGACAAGCCGTCGACTTGCCGGAAACCGAGACGCAGCGCCGTTTTCCCGTCGCTCCCGGCGCATAGCGTATTGTCCCAGTCGCTTTCATTGACATCGACCGGATAGACTTCGACGCCGTGATCGCGCGCGTCGCGCACGATCTGTGCCGGGGCATAAAATCCCATGGGCTGTGCATTCAAAAGCGCGCACGCGAAAGCTGCCGGATAGCGGCATTTGATGAAAGCAGAGATATAGACGAGCCTGGCGAACGCAGCGGCGTGACTTTCGGGAAACCCATATTCGCCGAAGCCTTTGATCTGCTCAAAGCAGCGCTGTGCGAAATCGCGATCGTAGCCGCGCTCGACCATACGCTCGACAAGCATCGACTCGAATTTATGGATCGTGCCGACATTGCGGAACGTCGCCATTGCGCGGCGAAGCTGATTGGCCTCGGCGTCGGAGAACCTTGCCGCGACCATCGCAAGTTGCATCGCCTGTTCCTGAAACAGCGGAACGCCAAGCGTTCGCGACAGCACGTTGCGAAGCTCATCAGGATCGTGCGGCGGCGTGGGCGATGGAAAGGTTATCTCTTCCGTATTTTTGCGTCGGCGCAGATAGGGGTGCACCATGTCGCCTTGGATCGGACCGGGCCGCACGATCGCGACCTGGATGACGAGATCGTAGAATTCTTTCGGCTTCAGGCGCGGCAGCATGTTGATCTGCGCCCGGCTCTCGACCTGAAAGACGCCGATGGAATCCCCCTTCTGCAGCATTTCGTACACCTCCCGCTGCTCGGCAGGAAGATTTGCGAGATCGAAGCTCTCGCCTTCGTGCAAGCGGATCAGGTCGAACGCCTTGCGAATGCAGGTCAGCATGCCCAGCGCGAGAACGTCGACTTTCATCAGGCCGAGAACGTCGATGTCGTCCTTGTCCCACTCAATGAAGGTCCGCTTATCCATCGCGGCATTGCCGATTGGAACGAGGTCATCCAGCCGTCCCCGAGCCAGCACGAAGCCGCCGACATGCTGCGAGAGATGGCGCGGAAAACCGAGGATGCGTGTCGCAAACGCGATCGCCTGGCCGATAACCGGATTGCGCGGGTCTATGCCGGCTTGCCGGAGATGCGCTTCGGACAGTTTCGATCCCCCGCTTCCCCACACGGTTCCGGCGATGCGGCTGGTGATGTCTTCGCTCAAGCCCAGAACTTTGCCCACTTCGCGAATGGCGCTGCGCGGGCGATAGCGGATCACGGTCGCCACGAGACCCGCGCGCTCGCGTCCATAGCGCTCATAGATGTACTGGATGACCTCTTCGCGCCGTTCATGCTCAAAGTCGACGTCGATGTCCGGCGGCTCGCGCCGCTCGCTCGAAATGAAACGGGCGAAAAGCAAGTTATTGCGCTCAGGATCGACCGACGTGATCCCGAGCACGTAGCAAACGGCGGAATTCGCCGCCGAGCCTCGTCCCTGACACAGAATTTTCTGTTCATTGGCGTAGCGGACGATGTCGTAAACGGTGAGAAAGTACGGTGCATACTCACGCTCCGCGATGAGTTTCAGTTCGGCCGCCACCTGATTGCGCACTTTATCCGGGATGCCTGCCGGATAGCGCTCGGCCGCCTTTTGCCACGTCAGATGGTCGAGCCATCCTTGCGGGGTCCAACCGGGCGGAACGGGCTCGTCGGGATACTCATATTTGAGCTGCCCGAGTGAAAAGGTGATGTTTTGAAGCAATTCCTGCGTGGCGGAAATGGCGGAAGGACAGTCGCGAAATAATTGCACCATGTCCGCAGGCCGCTTGAGGTGGCGCTCGGCGTTGGCTTCCAGCCTCCTTCCTGCCGTTTCGATGCGCAAGCCTTCGCGGATGCACGTCAGGATGTCTTGAACCTCCCGTTGCTCCGGGATGTCATACAGCACGTCGTTCGTGGCAATCAGCGGCACATGCGTTAAAGCAGCGACGCTCATCAGATGATGCAGCTCTTCCCGATCGTTTCCGCGCAAATGCATTGCGGCGGCAAGCCATGTTTTTCCGGGCGCTGCTGCCGAAACAGTCCGAACATGCGCTTCAAGGCCATCGCGCACCAACGGCGGCATGACGATCAATTGCAGATCGGCGCAATCCGATAGCAAATCTTCACGTTGCAGGCTGCAATCGCCCTTCTTGGCCTTTAGCTTGCCAAAGCTGAGCAGGCGGCAGAGCCGCGCCCAACCGGCGCGGTTTTCCGGATAAGCGATGATATCCGGGGTGCCGTCGATGAAGACGAGGCGTGCACCGACGAGCAGCTTGAAATTTTTTGCGCGAGCTTTGACGGCTTCTGAAATGCCGGCCCAATCGTCGGCGTTTGCATCGTCGATCCAAGCGTATTCGCCGGGACCGGAGCCTTCGCGGACTTTTTGCGGAGCGGGCAATCCTTCGTTCCGCAAGTCTTCGAGAGCGCCGTAAGCTCTGACGACACCGGCGAGCGTATTGCGGTCCGCAATGCCTATCCCCGTATGGCCAAGAAGGACGGCGCGCGCGACGAAATCCTCAGGGTTCGATGCGCCGCGCAGAAACGAGAAATTCGTGGTGGTAGCAAGTTCGGCATAGGGCGTCATGGAAACACTCCATGCAGGAACCACCGAGGCTGCCCATCGGCCGCCGTTACGGCTGCGCGGAAAATCCAGAAGCGCCGCCCTTCAGAGCTTTCGACACGATAGTAGTCGCGCACGCCATAGTCTGACTGTGGGCGCCACCATTCTTCGGCGATGCGCTCCGGACCGATCGCGTTCGCGATGCGATGCGTAACGCGGCGCCAGCGGACGCTTTCCAGCCTATCGTTTTTATCGGCTTCGACGTCGATCGGATGCGGACGCGCATAGATCAGCGGCGGACGCAAACCGACCTTGCCCTGGATCGTCCCCTGCTCCCATTCGTGTGGCGACGCGGGAAGTGCAGCCGGAACCACAGCCTGCGCCCGTTCCGGAATATGGCTATCGACCGGCTGCAATCGCATTACGCGCTCACGTCCGAACATGATGCTTAGCCGGTCGATGAGCTGAGCGACCTTGTCTTGCTGGTCGTCTTGCGCATTGAACGTGCCCTGGCTCTCAGTCCACGGCTCAGCGCGCGTCGCCTCGAAGCAAATGAGGTCGAAGCCGAAGCCAGGATCGAGCGGGTCGGCGAGGCCATCGAGACGGTCGCGGTAGAGGCGCAAGATCACTTCAGGATCGCGTGTCGGGCGGCTGGTCTCGACGCGGATGCGGCGGATAGCGCCGTCAGCCCGAAAAAAAGTTCCCGTAAAGATGCGGCCGCCGACGCTTCGCGCTGCCAATTGATCGCAGACAGACGCAGCCAGATCGGCAAGCATATTGGCGATCACCTCATGGCTCGCCACCGGCTCGGCACAGCGCTGCTCGGCCCTGTAAGGCGCAGGCTGGCGGCGAGGCGCGATGCGCCTGTCTTCCTCTCCGAGCACGCGGGCGAGTTTGGCCGTGAAAGCCGACGAAAAACGGGCGGTGAACAGCAGCGATGGCCGGTCGGCGATCTCGGCGACAGTCCTCAGCCCGGCGCGCCTCAAGGCGGTTGCGTCTTCTTCCGCGCATTCGAGTGCCGCGACAGGAAGTGTCCGCACAAGCCTAGCGTCCTCGACAAAGCATGGATTGACGGCAGAGAAGCGCGCCAGTGCGCGCGCCATATCAGGCGTCGGAGCGACGGCAAGTTTCGCGACTGAGATGCCGGCCGTGTGCAAAACCTTCTGCAGGCGCGCGGCAAGCATCGTCTCGCCTGCGAAGAGATGGCTGCATCCCGTGATATCGAGTGCCAGACCGTCCGGCAGATCCAAGGTGACCGACGGCGTAAAAGCCAGTGCCAGATCGGCAAGATGCGCAACGAAAGCGGTATCGGCTGAGGGATCGGCCTCAATGGCGCGCAATCGCGGCATCCGCGCCCGCGCGTCGGCGAGCGTTATTCCGGCTCGCAGGCCGACGGCTAGAGCCCGGGAATCGACGGCGGCCAATTGCGAGACGCCCTTGACTTTGGCAACGAAGACCAGCGGCAGAGGTGCGCCGCCGCCGTTGTCACGCTGCCAACGATCCGACGACAGGAACGGCATCCAGAGGCATAGATACCGTCTGCGCGAAACATCGCCGCTCATGATCCCACTCCACGATACAGCTTCTCTCATCGAGACCTGACGAGCTTTTCAGCACGAACACGTCGAAGGCTGCCCGCCGCGGGCCGTTCGGCTTCATCTGAGGTGCACCCTGCACGCGCCAGCGGATTTGCGCGGCATTGGGGGCGACGCGGCCACCGTGCCGAATGAGCACGATCTCGACTCCCGACTTCTCCGCAGCAAGCTTCAATCGTCGGCTGGCCGTAAGGTCGATCGGAGTCACCGTCTCCAGGATGACGGCGTGCAGCGCACTGCAACGCGCGCCTTCGAGAGCGGCGCGCAACCCGTCAACTGGAGAACGCGCTTCCATAACGATGCAGCGCTCGGGCGACAGGCCAAGTGCGGCCAAGCCCGGACCATAGGCGTCTCCGGTTTCCGCGATTGCCGCTGCCTCGCGCACCCACAACAACATGGCATCGCGCGGCGCTGCTGCCTTCGTCTGGGTCGCCAGCATCAGGCCGAAGCCGACAGCCGCAGCAGCATGCCCCGGCCCGGCGACGACTTCGCGAAGAATGACAGGAGCTGAGGGGGCGCAAATCGAGAGCGGCAGCATGGCAAAAGAGAAAGAGCCTCAGACATAATTGTTCTCTTTTTGTTCTACAGCAGGATAGCCGCCCTGTCCAGTCCTGCTTTTGCAGTCGACAAGGCGGCGATCTCGCGAGAGATGCCGTTCAGACAGCCTCTTTCTCCAGCTTCGGTGTCCGGTGCGCCATCAGAGACAGAATCTCATCCGCCGGCCGTGGCTCGCTGAAGAGATAGCCCTGCACCTCGGTGCAGCCCTCATGGCGAAGCTGAAGCAGTTCCGCTTCCGTTTCGACACCCTCCGCCGTCGTCGCCATGCCGAGCGCATGGCCGATGCTTGCAACGGCGCGCACGATGGCGATGGAATCCGGATTGGCCTCAAGATCCTGAATGAACGACCGATCGATCTTGATCTTGTCGAACGGAAACTTCCGCAGATAACCAAGGCTCGAATAGCCCGTGCCGAAATCGTCCATAGAGATGCGGACGCCGAGGGCGCGCAGTTCATTCAGCATCGCAACCGTTGCATCCGTATCGCGCAGCAGAACCGTCTCGGTGATTTCAAGTTCGAGGCGATGCCCAGGCAGGCCTGATTTCGCCAGCGCGCCGACAACCTGAAGAACGAGCGCATTGTTCTTGAACTGCAGCGGCGAAAGATTGACAGCGACCTTGACGTCTGATGGCCATTTCATCGCATCTGCGCAGGCTTGGCCCAGCACCCAGTTGCCGATGACGCCGATCAAACCGATCTCTTCGGCGAGCGGAATGAATTCCACCGGAGAAACCATTCCGCGCGTCGGGTGTTGCCAGCGCACGAGCGCTTCGAAGCCGCTGACTTCGTTCGTGTCGAGAGAAATCAGCGGCTGGTAATAGAGTTCGAGCTCGTTACTATCGATTGCCCTGCGCAGATCAATTTCGAGCGCGCGACGTTCCTGCAGCTTGGCGTCCATACCGGGCTCGAAGAAGTGATAGATGCCGCGGCCCTCTTCTTTGGCGCGATAGAGCGCCATATCGGCGTTCTTCATCAGCTGCTCCACAGTGTCCCCGTCTAACGGGGCCATTGCGATGCCGATGCTGACGCCGACGGCGACCTGATGTCCCAACACTTCGAACGGCGCGCTCAATTCGGCAATAATGCGCTGCGCCAAGACGGTGACGCCAACAGGCTGATCGGCATCGATCTGCACAATCGCAAACTCATCGCCACCGAGACGCGCGATGATGTCATGTTTCCTGACGCAAGCGCGCAGCCGATCCGCTACAGCCTGAAGCAAGGCGTCCCCGACGGGATGCCCAAGCGTATCGTTGACCGTCTTGAAGTTGTCGAGGTCGAGACAAAGAATTGAGACGGTGTGATCGTGCTCGGCACCTTTAAGCGCCATTTCCATAGCCTCGTGGAACCGCACTCTGTTGGGAAGGTCGGTCAGAGCATCATGATGTGCCATATGGGCGATTTTCGCGTCCATCTTGCGCCGCTCGGTGATGTCTTCATGAATTGCGATGGAGCCGCCGTCGCGCATCGGCTGATGGGAAATAGCGATGACCTGGCCATCGGTCAGTTCTTCGATCCGATAGATTGGATCGCGACCGGTGGCCGACTCGATATGATCGACCAAAGCCATTTCCTGGAATTTCGAGAAACGGCCGTTCTTGCGGCGCTCCCGCAATATCGATCGAAGGGGCGTGCCCGCGACGGTCAGCTCGGGCTTCAGACCGTAAAGCTCGGCATAGCGCCGGTTGCAGATGATGAGATTTTGCTCCGCGTCGAACATGCAGAGCCCCTGAGGCAAATTGTTGATCGCAGCATCGACGCGTGCGTATTGAACAGCCAGCGACTCTTGCGCCTCGGCAAGCTTCGTCAGCATCGATTGGAACGAACGCGCCAGCGTTCCGATCTCGTCGGAGCGGCCGAGCACGTTCTCATCGAGATCCAATGACATCGCCCCGCCTTCGCGAACGCGCAGAGCAGCTTCACTGAGATGACGAAGGGGACGCGCCTGCGAATAGTGGACGAGTGCCAACGCCAATATGACGATCAACGACGTGCCGATCGCCAAAATCGCTACGATGACCTCAGACATCGAGTTCTGCTCGGTTTCCGCCTGAGCAAGAACTTCACGCGATTCAGCGCCGAGGAGATTGGTCAGCCGGTTCATCTGCCCTAGCGCGTCGTCGAGCGCCGCATCGAAACGGAGATCGAGCATTTCATCAGCGCGACGTTGCTTGTCGCTTGAGAGGATCGCATCGCGAAGCGAACGTACGGTGCCTTCGAGATACAGCAGCTTGCTCTGGATGACGTCGCAATCTGCGCCACGCGCGGGGAAATAATCGGCGACGGCGGAGATCCAGCGGCGTGCAGCCGCGATTTGATTGATGGCTTCTCGGCTGGCCATCCGCGCATCGTCCAAGTCCGATGCGGACATGCTTTTATAAACAGCCAAGCCGACATCGTTCAGGGCCGCCTTAGCATCGGACAACGCGAGGCGCGCGGGTCCAACACGCTCAATCATTGCGCGATTAACCCGATCGAGACTTTGCGCCCCTTCAAGCACGAAGAAGTTAGCGAGCGCCGATAGCGCACCAAGGGAGACGATAAGCACCGCGGCTTTGGCGGCGATGCCGAAGCGGAAAACGATAGGCACTTTCATGAGAATCTATGCTGCCAGTTGGACCGGCGCCGGCATTAGAGCAAAAGTGTTTTATCTTAACTAACGTGTTGAAAATAATACCTAATTCACTTTCCAATATGTCAGTTTGATGACAATGAAAAACGCGCAGAAAAATGATGTCTAGGCGGAACATGCCGAGCAATCTCTTCGGCGTCGGCGCGTCGCTCGCTACTCCGACGGCGGCCCTCATGCAGGTCTTCCAACCACCACGAGGTCGACGCCACGTAGACAATGATCGATACAAGCGCAGCTTAAGAATGTTGCGTTAGCGCCAACAAAGAGCGTCACGCCGGGCTCAAACAAACGTGAACCGATATGGCCAAGCGGCTTACTTTTTTTCTGCAGCGGACATCATACGTCAAACAGAGCGATCTTAAATTCCCGCTCGCGCAGCTCGGACGGGGCGCGGGGAGGTTTTCAGGTCGCCGAAGCCAACTTGCCAGAATGGAGATCCCCCATGTCTCGTCTGAAAATCAGCAGTGGAATCGCCGCCGCTTCTCTTATGCTGTTCGCCGTACCGATGTCGGCCTACGCCCTCGTAGAGAATCCTTCTAGCACCATGTCGCAAACGCCGCCTTCGGTGATTGTGTTCAACCAGAAACCCAAAGAAGGCCAAATCAACGTCACTTATGCGTTTATGCCATCGGCTGGGCACTTCGTGATTTACGGCTCGAATGGTTCGGGCAAAGCCAATGACTCGATCGTCGGCAGTGTGAAGCTCGATGCAGGCGCGCACAACGACTTCAGCGTCAAGCTCGATAAGGATTTGCCCACTGGCACATCTTTGTGGGCTTCGCTCACAAACTCCGACAAGCAGCCCTTCTGGAAAAAATCGCTCCCGCTGCAGAACGAATTTTTGATCAAGTAACAAGGCTGCAAAGCCTTTGTGCATGACCGCCAGATCGACACAACGTCGGAGCGAAAGCCCCGGCGTTTCTTTTGCATAGCCTGCTGTCACTCGCGGATCGTTTCGGCTGCTACGAGTTCCGTGCGGAATTTCAGCCAGAGAACGACAGACAGCATGGCGAAAGCGCCCAGCGTCGGAAACATCGCGGCGTAGCCGAATTGTTGCGCCATCCACCCGCCGATCGCGGGACTGAGCGCGGCGCCGACGCCTTGTGTCGCCATCACAGCACCTTGCCCGGCGTTGATGCGGCCGGTGCCGTAAAGGACGGATTATCGATCTTTCCGAGGGCGCGGCGCGCCAACTCGGCTCTGCCGATTTGATGCGGGTGGAAATTTCGGCCCAATAGCCCGCGACCGAATGTTCGCGAGCCCGTCAGGTTCTTTACAAGCTTTCATATCAATGAAAAACTTTCGCCATTCTTCATTTAGGAAGGATGGGGACATCGTGACAGCTTTCACGACCGCTTCGGCATGGGCCGACACGTCTTCAGAGACGCTTCCCGACGATCCGCTGCGGCCGGACGAACATTGCGACCTTGCGATCGTCGGTGGCGGGATTCTCGGACTTTGCTCTGGCCTTCATGCGGCGCGACAAGGGCTTGCTGTCCGTATTGTCGATGCGGCGCGGATTGCCGACCGCGCTTCGGGTCTCAACGGTGGGCAGGTCATCGCGGGATTTAAGTACGATCCTGATTGGCTCATCGAGCATTTTGGCGACAAGCGAGGATCAGCACTGGTGTCCTTCGGTGCGTCGACGCCCGATGCTGTCTTTGGGCTCATCGAGCGCGAGAGACTTAACGTCCCACGACAAGCCAAAGGCTGGATCCAAGCTGCGCATTCTGAAACGGCCTTGAAGGCCGCGGAAGATCGCGCGGCGCAGTGGATCGCGCGCGGTGTGCCGGCAAAAATTCTTAGCGCCGATGACGTGACACAGATGACCGGAGCACAGGGCTATCTCGGTGGCTGGCTAGATCCTCGCGGCGGAGCGATCCAGCCTTTTGCGTACACACGCGAGCTTGCGCGGATCGCCGTGGCGGCTGGCGTTCGCATTGCGGAAAACACGCGGATTTCGCGGTTGCGGCGCGAAAATTCGTCATGGGCGCTTGCGACGGCAGATGGAAAAACGCTGCATGCGAAATCCGTTATCGTTGCGACGAACGCCTATGCAGACGGTCTTATTCCGGGCCTCGCGCGCACCCTGTTACCGCTGCACTCATTCCAGATCGCAACCGAGCCACTCCCCTACGAGGTGCTCGCAAATATTCTGCCCGGCGGCCAGGTCGTTTCGGATTCGCGCCGCATCGTCACCTATTACCGCAGAGGACCGGACAATCGCATGCTTCTCGGCGGGCGCGGCTCAATGGCGGAGCCAACGAGCCCAAAAGCCTGGGCGCACCTCGAACATGCGCTGAAGCGGCTCTATCCCGCTCTCAACGATGTAAAAATCGAAAAGCGCTGGTATGGGCGCGTCGCCGTCACGCTCGATTACCTCCCCCATGTTCACGAACCGGAGCGCGGCTTGATGGTCGCCGCTGGATGCCAAGGGCGCGGCGTCGGCCTGATGACGGCGCTCGCGCCGCGTCTCGTCGACTATCTCGCGTCACGCGATCCCGAATGCATTCCGCTGCCGATCACGCCGATAAAGCCGATCCCGTTTCACACGTTTCGCAACATCGGCATCGGTGCAGCCATCGCGTGGTACCGGCTGATCGACATGCTGGAGCGCTGAGTAATACAGCGATTGACTTTTTCGCAAATGTGAAAAACTATCCTGCCAGTTCAGGATTGCGAGTTGATGAACGCTTCCGCCGAAACTGACCACGCAATACCGGCGGCCTCGGCGCGCCACAGACGGCTATTCCAGCTTGGAATGTCGGCGCCGGGTGCGCTGGCGACATCCATCCTCGTTCTCTTTGCGCTCGGCGTGGTGCTGTTTCTGAGCTTCAGAACGAATGATGGTTCCCTGCTCGGCGGCGCTTTCACGCTCCGCAATTTTTCAGACACGTTATCCGATCCGCTTTACGCGACGATCATCCTGAGATCGCTGGCGATTGCCGGTTTCGTCACGCTTGCGACCGTCGTGACAGCCTATCCGGTGGCGTACTATCTGGCGTTTCACGCCGGCAAGCATCGCGGGTTGTTGCTCTTCATCGTCACGCTGCCGTTCTGGACCAGCTACCTGTTGCGCGTTTTCGCGTGGAAAGTCGTGCTGGCGTACAATGGCGTCCTGAACTCGGTCCTGCTGACGACCGGTCTCACGTCGGAACCGATCCTCGCGTTTCTCAATACGCCGGCCGCTGTCGTCGTAACGCTGGCCCATGCCTATGCGGCGTTCGCAATCCTGCCGATTTACGTCGCGCTTGAGAACGTGCCGCGTTCTCTGATCGAAGCCGCAGAGGATCTTGGTGCGCGGCCGTTCACAATCTTCCGCAAGATCATCCTGCCGATTTCGATGCCAGGCGTCATGGGGGCGGCGCTCGTGGTGTTCGTGCCGACCGTTGGCGACTACGTCACGCCGGCTCTCGTCGGCGGTCCGAGCAGCACGATGATTGGTTCGATGATCCAGGCGCAGTTCGGCAAGGCGAACGATTGGCCGTTCGGCGCGGCGCTTGCGGTAATGGTGATGCTGGTGATCCTCACGCTCGTCGTAGCCGTGCGGCTCGCGGATAAGCGTTTCGGGAGCCGGACATGAGCGCAGGCGCGGCTTCTTCGAAAAACGCGATGTGGCTGAAGGGCTATATCCTTGCCTACGTGCTTTTTCTCTATCTGCCGATCGCGATCATTCCGATCTTTTCGTTCAACAATTCGATCCAGGCGGCGTTCCCGCTGTCGGGTTTCACGCTCGAGTGGTACCGCAGCCTCGTCAACAATGAAAATCTTCACCGCGCCTTCGAGACGAGTCTGATCGTCGGATTTTCAGCAGCGTTCCTGGCGACGTCCATCGGCATGACGGTCGCCTATATGGAAATTTCGGCAGGCGATCGCGTTTCGCGTACGATATCGGCGCTGGCGCGGCTGCCCATTCTCATTCCAGGCGTCATCGTCGGCATTGCGCTGCTCATTCTGGTCAATCTCGCCGGACTTGGCCCTTCGCGCACGGCCATCGTGCTGGGACATACTCTCGTGGCGCTCCCGACCGCCGTCGTCATCATGCGGAGCCGGTTCCTGTCGCTGCCGAAAAGCTACAGCGAAGTCGCGATGGATCTCGGCGCGCACGAATGGACGACCTTCCGGCGCATCATTCTGCCGCTCGCCGCCCCCGCCATTGCGTCGTCGTTCATGCTGTCATTTCTGACGTCGTTCGACGAATTCATCGTCGCGTTCTTTCTTTCCGGAACCGAGCCGACGCTGCCACTCTACGTCTGGGGTCAATTGCGCTTTCCGAAATCTCTTCCGAGCGTCATGGCGCTCGGCTCCGTCATTCTTTTGGCTTCGGTCGTCATTGCGACGGCCGCCGAGATCATCCGGCGGCGCGGCGCATCCGCGACCGAACTTCCCATCTCTTTCAAATGAAGTGTGCCGAGCTCTTGAACGCAAACAGGGAGTATCAAGTTATGCAGGGATTGACGTTACGAAACACGCTGCGCAAGGCCGTGGGCCTGGCGTCTCTCGTTGCGGCCATCGCAACACCGGCGCTTGCCGCCGACAAGCTCACCTATTTCACATGGTCGGGCTATGAACTGCCCGCCTTCAACAAGAGCTTCCTGAAAGAACATCCCGACGGCGTCGAAACGTCGGTCTTCAGCGATGACGATGAAGCTTTCACGAAAGTGAAAGCCGGTTTTCATCCCGATCTCGCGCATCCCTGCTACGACAAGATCGCGCGCTGGAACAAGGAGGGCCTGCTGCAGCCGATCGATACGAAGCGGATCAAGAACTGGGATACGATTTTCCCGGTCTTCAAAGATCTTCCCGATATTCAAGCCGGTAATGGCAAGGTCTGGATGGTCCCTTGGGATTGGGGCAATACCTCTATCCTCTACCGTACCGATCTCGTGAAAGATCCCGCTCCGTCGTGGAACCTGCTGTGGGACAAGCAATACACCGGACGCCTTGCGACGATCGACGCGGTTCACGATACGCCTGTCGTCGCGGCCATCATGGCCGGCGTCAATCCGTTCGACATGTCGCCGGCCGACCTCGAAAAAGTCGCTACGAAGCTGCGTGAACAGCGCCCGGTGCTGCGCGCCTACACGACTGACATGACCTCGGTCGAGCAATCGCTCGCCAGCGGCGAGCTTGTCGCGGCGATGACGTGGAATGCTTCGGCTACCGCCCTTAAAAAGCAGGGCGTAAAGGTTGAATTTATGAAGCCGAAGGAAGGCATGCTGACGTGGGCATGCGGGTTCGTGATGCTGAAGGACGCCAAGAACGTCGATCTCGCCTATGACTTCATCAACAGCCGCCTTGAGGGCGACTCAGGCAAGGAGCTCATCACGCAGTACGGCTACGGCAGCGCTTCGAAGGCGGCATTCGATCTCGTTCCGAAGGAAGAGCTTGACCGTCTGCAGCTTCCCGCCGATCCGAACGTCGTTCTGAAGAGCACGGTTTTCACTGGACCGATGAAGCAGAACGACGAGCTCGCCAAGATGTTCGAGAAGATCAAGGCCGGCGGCTGATCGCGCGCCAATCGAAGACAAAAGATGCATCTCTTTTTCAGATAGAGGGTCACGACTGTGGCGCGGACGAAGGTAAAAGAAGCACGCAACGAGGCTTCCGATCAGACTCCCTCCGAGGCGGACATTCGCCTCGGCCGCCGCATTCGTGCGCTCCGACTCGAACGAAAGCTCGGCATCACTGACGTTGCCCAGCGCGCCGGAATTTCCGTCGGCGCGCTGAGTCAAATCGAACGCGGCTTGACCTCGCTGAGGATTCGCGTGCTCTGGCCGTTAGCCGCTGCACTCGGCGTCGAGCCGCACAGCCTGCTTGGCGACGACGAGAACAAGAGCAGCGATCTTTACGTCGTCCGTGCGACGAAGAGAAAGGAAGTGCCGGTTCGATCGCAGGGCATGCGTAAGGAGTTGCTGTCTCCGCCGGGTTCGGTGCTGACGGGTCTTCTGGTTCATGTCGAACCGGGCGGGGGGACGGGAGAGTCCTACAGTCATGCGGGCTACGAGTTCGGCCTCGTCAAAAAAGGCCAGGTCGAGTTGACGATCGATAGCGTCGTCTATCTTCTTAAGGCTGGCGACAGTTTCGCATTCAAGAGCACGCTGAAACATTCGTTCCACAACGGCGGCAAAGAGCGATGCGAGATCGTTTGGATCAACACGACAAAGACGACCGAGATTCGTAATGGCGACTAATTCACTGCTGCGCCTCGATGGTGTTTCCAAAGTTTTTGATACTGGCACGGTCGGTCTCGATAACGTTACGCTCGACATCGCTCATGGCGAGTTCATTAGCCTTCTTGGCCCCTCAGGGTGCGGAAAGACGACAAGCCTGCGCGTGATGGCGGGCTTTGAAGCGCCGACCGGTGGCCGCGTCCTGCTCGATGGCAAAGACATCACAGCGCTTCGCCCCTACGACCGGCCGCTCAATACCGTTTTCCAGGACTATGCGCTCTTTCCGCATATGAACGTCGCGGAGAATGTCGGGTTCGGGTTGTCGCTGCGGAAGCTTCCGGCCGGTGATGCAAAAAAGAAAATCGCCGAGGCGCTGGATTTGGTCGGGCTTGCCGACAAAATCAACGCACGCGTTTCGATGCTGTCGGGCGGTCAACGCCAACGTGTTGCACTGGCGCGAGCGCTGGTGTGCTCGCCGCGCGTGCTTCTTCTCGATGAACCGCTGTCGGCACTCGACGCGAACCTGCGCGAGCAGATGCAGATCGAATTGAAGCGGCTGCAATCACGTCTCGGCACGACGTTCGTGATGGTCACGCACGATCAAGCGGAAGCATTGTCTATCTCGGACCGCATCGTCGTGTTGAACCGCGGGCGCATCGAGCAGATTGCGTCGCCGTCGGAGCTTTACGATGCACCTGCGACGCGCTTCGTGGCGGATTTCATCGGAAGCATGAATGTTCTTGACGCCGAGATCGTGGAGGCGACGACCACGGGCGTGCGCGTCGCTGCGGGTTCGATGATCCTCGAAGTTCCAGCAGAATGCGTTCGCGCTACGCCAGGCCGAGGCGGGCCGGTATTGGTATGTGTGCGCCCGGAGGAACTCACCGCTCATCCGGATGCAACGGACAACACGGTCGCCGCGCAGATCCTATCGACCGTCTTCTATGGTCCGACGCTCCGGCTGTTCGTCGAAACAAATGCCGGCCAGAAGCTGATGATCGACATGGGGCGCCGCCGATCGACCGAAACGTTCGACGCCGGGGCGACCGTACACGTCCGGCCCGTTCGCGGCTCCGGGCGGCTTCTCGACAAGGATTAACGTTATGCACGGGGCTGCCGGGTTACGAGGCCACGATGATCTCGGCTCCGGCACCCTTCAGAGCAGCTGCGATATCGTCGGGTGGCTCCGCTTCGGTCACAACCCGCGCGACGGCATCGAGCGGCGCAACCCTGATCAAGCCGCCGCGCCCGAATTTCGTCGCGTCAGCGAGCACCGTCACAGATTTGGCCTGCGCGATCATTGCCCGGGCAACATCCGCTTCCCGGACATCGTAATCGAGAATCCCGACCGTCTCGATGGAGCCGACCGCCAACACCGCGTGAACCGCGTGAAACTGACTGATCTGTTCGACCGCTAGCGGACCAAGGTTCTCGGTTCCGTCGGCGCGGTATTCACCGCCGATCAGAAACGTCGAACTCGATGGGCCTCGCGCCGCGAGTGCAGCGATGGCTGCCGAGTTGGTGATGATCGTCAGGCCCGTCGCCGTCGAAAGCTCTTCGGCAAACCACAGCGTCGTCGTGCCGGTGTCGACGAACAACGTATCTCCAGGTTGAAAAAGCTGGATCGCGCGGCGGGCCACGGTGCGCTTGGCATCGGCATTTTCTAACAGTCTGCCCTGAAACGATCCTTCGATGTCAGCGTCGGGAAGTCGTGGCTCCGAGATCGTCGCGCCGCCGTGAATCTTCCGTACACGCCCCCTTTCGGCCAGATCGGTCAGATCCCGGCGAATGGTTTCCCGTGAGGTTCCAAGGAGTTCGGCTAAAGCATCGACCGTTACCCGCTCACGCTCGCGAACGACCTGTTCGATTCGTTCCCGTCTAATTGTAGGTCGCATTTCGCCTTGCCCGTTCGGTCATTCTATTTGACTGTTCAGCTATTCTGTCGGACCATACAAACAAATAAAGTGCCCGAATGGGCAAATTTTTGTTTTAACGGCCACCGATCCAATCCACAACCAGGGGTTGAGCATGACTCACGACGAAGACACTAAGGTCCTGCACTCAATGGGCTACGCGCAAGAATTATCGCGGCGCATGGGTGCCTTTTCCAATTTCGCGATTTCGTTCTCGATCATCTGCATCCTCGCGGGCGGCATCACGTCGTTTCCGCTCGCGATGGCGACCGGCGGCGCGTTCCAGGCGACGATCGGTTGGATCGTCGGCGGATTGTTCGCAATGCTCGTGGCTGCATGTCTCGGCCAGATCGCTTCGGCCTATCCGACGGCCGGCGCACTTTATCACTGGTCCTCGATTCTCGGCGGACGCGGCTGGGGCTGGGCCACAGCGTGGATTAACCTGCTTGGCCTCATCTTCGTCGTGGCGTCCGTTGACGTCGGCGTATGGCAGCTCTTCCGCGACCTCGTCGTCGCCGGTGTGTTTCATGTCGACGTGACGTCCTGGACTGCCTTGTCGACCGATCCGCTGCCGACCGGCATGACGCTCGATCAAGTCAACGCCAACAATGCGCACGCCTATTATGTGCAGGTGGCGGCAGTCAGCCTGATCGTCATCGCGCAGGCGCTGGTCAATCACTTCGGCATCAAGCTGACGACGCTGCTGACCGACTTTTCGGGCTACCTGATCCTTGTGGTCGCGGTGGTGCTGACGGCTATGTTCTTCATCTGGGGCGCGGGCAACTACTCGCACGCCTTCACCTTCACGAACAACACTGGCGATGCCGGCGGCGGTTATGTGCCTGCGGCACGGACTGCGATTGTCGCATTCCTCGTCGGCCTGCTCTACCCGCTCTATACGATCACCGGCTTCGATGCCTCGGCGCATACTTCCGAAGAGACCAACGATGCGCGGCGAACCGTGCCTCGCGGCATGATCCACTCAGTGTTCTGGTCGCTGGTGTTCGGCTTCGTGATGGCGGTCTCCTTCGTTGTTGCGAGCCCCGATCTCGCTGCGACGGCGAAAGATGGCGCCGCAGCGTGGTTCAACATGTTCAACAATCTTCCGGCTCCGACGCCGCTTAAGGACGTCATCGCGATCTGCATCGTGTTGGCGAACTTCATCTGCGCCCTTGCCGGTCTCACTTCGACGTCGCGCATGATCTATGCGTTCGCGCGTGACGGCGGCCTTCCCGGCTCAAGCGTGTGGAAGCGCGTCAGTCCGCAATGGCGCACGCCCGTTCCGGCGATCTGGCTGGCTGCGATCTTGTCTATTGCAGCCACGCTCTACTCTCCGGCCTTTGCTGCACTCGCGGCCGGTTGCGCCCTCTTCCTTTATGTGTCGTACGCTATGCCGGTCGCCGCCGGTCTCTTCGCTGAAGGAAAGACGTGGACCGAGTTTGGGCCGTTTCGGCTCGGCGTGTTCTCGAAGCCAATGGCGGTTCTGGTGATAATCGGCACATTTATCCTGATGTACGCCGGTATCCAGCCTCCGTTCGACATCCTGATCAACTATGCGATCGGCTTGATCGTCCTCTTGGTCGTGCTGTGGTTCGGCCTCGAGTCGCGTCGCTTCAAGGGCCCGCCGATCGGTGCGGAAATCGCGAAGCGTCAGGCGGAGATTGCAGCCGCCGAGCGTGCTGTAGGCGAGTCGTCCTAATCACGTCACGACAACGGCCGCGGGCAGTGATGCCCGCGGCTTTTCTATTTTCATTTCGGCGCGGACGCCGAAGCTTAGAGGACGAAGATTATGTCGGTCGCAGACGTCGCCATCGTTGGTGCGGGCGCCGTAGGCTGTGCGATGGCGCGACGGTTTACTCTTGAAGGCGCGCGCGTCATCCTTCTGGAGCGCGGCGCCGACCTGCTTTCCGGCGCCAGCAAGGGAAACAGCGCCATTCTGCATACGGGCTTCGATGCGCCTCCGGGCAGCGTCGAGCTGAGTTGTATGCAAGCCGGCTATGCCGAATATCTCCAAATCCGTGATGATTTTAACCTGCCGCTGCTGGACACCGGCGCGATGGTCGTCGCGTGGTCAGAGGCAGAGCGCGCGGCGCTCGATGGCATTGAGGCGCAAGCGAAAACAAACGGCGTCAATGACGTTCGACGCCTGACGGCGGCAGAAATTCGCGCCCGCGAACCTGAGCTTTCTCCGCGCGCCCTCGAAGCGCTGCTGGTGCCGGGCGAGCATGTGATCGACCCCTGGTCGCCGTTTCTGGCGTATCTGAAACAGTCGGAAGCGCACGGTGCCGAAATCGTATTCGGAGCAGAGGTCGTATCCGGAGCCTTCGATGGAACGACTTGGACGCTCCAGACCACGCGTGGCGCGCACCGGGCTCGGACCGTCATCAATTGCGCGGGTCTTTACGGCGATCGGCTCGATGCCAAGCTGCTCGGGATGGCGTCATTTCAGATCAAGCCGCGGAAAGGCCAATTCGTTGTCTTCGACAAGGCGGCGTCAAAGCTTTTGAAGACGATCATTCTCCCGGTTCCGTCGGAGCGGACCAAAGGCGTCGTGCTGACGCGGACCGTGTTCGGCAATGTGCTCGTCGGACCGACTGCGGAAGAACAGGACGACCGTGATCGCGCGACCGTCGAGGAGGAAGCGCTGCGCGGCCTGCTTGCCAAAGCCGAAGAGATGGTCCCCGCGTTGGCAACCGTCGATGTCACGGCGATATATGCGGGCTTGCGTCCAGCGACCGAGGAGAAAGGCTATCGCATCAATGTGCGCGGTGATCGCAACTGGATCACGGTCGGCGGCATCCGCTCGACGGGGCTTACGGCATCGCTCGGCATCGCGCAGCACGTTTATGGCCTCTATCGCGATATGGGACATCAGCACGCCGCCATTATCGACCCCGTGATGCCGCGCGTGCCCAATCTCGCCGAGCATCGGCCGAGGGATTGGCAGACCGCCGGATACGGCGAGATCGTCTGCCATTGCGAAATGGTGACGTTGCGCGAAATCGAAAAAGCCTTGTCGGGGTCGATCCCAGCAGGCGATTTCGGCGGCCTGCGGCGGCGCACGCGTTGCGGCATGGGACGTTGCCAGGGCTTTTACTGCAATGCGCAGCTCGCGCTTCTGACGGCAGGCTGTTTCGCATCGCCTCTCGCGGTCGGAGACGCAGGGTGATGTCGGCACCATTCGAAGTGCGAAGCGCCGATGTTCTTATCATCGGCGCGGGTCCAGCCGGACTGTCCGCAGCGACACAGCTTCGCAAGCTCGGCGTCGCCAACGTCATGGTGGTAGAGCGCGAACCGATGGGCGGTGGCATTCCGCGTCACTGTGGCCACCCGCCGTTCGGCATGCGCGAATTCGGTTGGGTTATGACAGGACCTGCTTACGCGCGACGGCTCGTCGATCGGGCAGTGAAATCCGGCGTCGAGCTTCAGCTTGGCTGCACGGTCGTCTCGATCGACCATGCCGACGATCTTGTCGTCACATGCGCCAGCAATCGCGGCCTGCTCACAGTCGTTGCGAAACGTGTCGTTATCGCTACGGGCGTTCGCGAACGGCCTCGCTCGGCACGGCTTGTTTCGGGCGAACGGCCAATCGGCGTCATAAACACCGGCGCGCTGCAGGAATATGCCTATCTGCAGAAGCTTATTCCATTTCGACGCCCGTTGATCGTCGGGACGGAGCTCGTCTCTCTTTCTAGTCTGCTGACATGCCGGAACATCGGCGCGAAGCCCGTCGCGATGATCGAGAGCCGTAACCAACCGACCGTGCGCCCTATTTCCATGTGGCTACCGCGATTGCTCGGCGTTCCCGTTCGCTATGGAACGCATCTCGTCGACATCAAGGGGCGGTCACGCGTGGAAGCCGTCACGCTGCTGTGCCCGGACGGAACGCATGAAGACATCGCATGCGACGGTGTGCTGTTTACGGGGTCGTTCAAGCCGGAAGCCTCGCTTGCCCGCTCTGTGGGATTGGATATCGACGCGGGAACAGGTGGTCCTGTCATCGACCAATTCGCGCGCACGAGTGAGCCGCGCATCTTTGCTGCGGGAAATATATTGCATCCCGTTGAAACAGCCGGCTGGTCGTGGCGCGAGGGCCGGCGCGTCGGCGGCTTCGTCGCCGATGATCTCAACGGCCGGCTGCCCGCGGCCAACAGCGCGATCCGCCTGAAACCGGGCCCTGGCATTCGGTATGTTGTGCCGCAACGGATCGTTCCGGGCGGCGAAGGCCTGTCGCATCTTCAGTTGCGTGCAGCGGATAGCGTTTCGGGATCGCTGGTCGCAAGCGCCAACGGCCAGATTATCTGCAAGCAACCGCTGACCTCGTCTCCGGAGCGGCGAATCCTGGCGCCTATCTCGGCATTCGAGAATGCCAATTCCGACATCACTATCGGTGTCGAGGGAATGCAAACCACTGACATTCGGAGCCGTTCGACATGCGAGTAGCCGCGATCGACCAAGGAACAACGTCGACACGTGTGCTGGTCGCCGACACGGATGGGAAACTTGAGATTGCGTCCTCGGTGACGCATCAGCAATTCCATCCGCATCCCGGTTGGGTCGAGCACGATCCGGAAGAGCTGCTGACAAACATCCGGCGCTGTCTCGATGCGGCAGGCAAAGTCGATGCGATCGGAATCGACAATCAAGGCGAAAGCTGCCTTGCCTGGGATGCCGAAACCGGCGCGGCGTTGTCACCCGTTATTGTATGGCAGGACAATCGCACCGCCGATGCCGTCGGGCGCTTGAAAGATAAAGGCGCGGCGTCACTGACACTCTCGCGTGCGGGGTTGCCGCTCGACGCCTATTTTTCTGCATCCAAGCTCTCCTGGATCGTCGCCAATATCCCGGCGGCGAAGGATGCCCTGGCGGCGGGACGTTTGCGGCTCGGCACGACGGATGCTTTCTTTCTTGATCGCCTCGCTGGAACTTTCGCGACCGACGTGACGACGGCATCGCGGACGTCGTTGATGGACCTCGAAACCGGCAAGTGGGACGCCGATCTTTGCGAGCTGTTCGGCGTACCGATCTCGGCGTTGCCGGAGATAAGACCGACGGTCGCCGATTTCGGCCGGATCAACGGCGTGCCCATCACCGCTTCGGTCGTTGATCAGCAGGCTGCACTTTTCGGTCATGGTTGCCGTGAGCCGGGAGATGCAAAGATCACATTCGGGACGGGGGCGTTCGCGCTGGCCGTGACGGGCAAAGAGATCGCTCATGCGCCGGAAAAGGGACTATTGCCGACCGTCGCCTGGTCTATCAATGGGACAATGACCTATGCGGTCGACGGCGGCGTTTACGATGCTGGTTCGGCGGTCGAGTGGGCGCGGCGTATCGGACTGATCGCAGACATCGAGAAGGATCTCGAATGGTTCGACGCCGAGCCGGCCATCGACCGTGACGTCGTGTTCGTTCCTGCGCTTTCAGGACTGGCTTGCCCGCACTGGGACCGGACGGCGGCGTCGTTGTTTGTGGGCATGTCGGCGGCAACGACACAGGCAGACATGCAGCAGGCGCTGCTCGAAGGTATCGCCTTGAGCGCTGCAGATGTCATCGCAGCCATGCACGCGCACGTCCCGATCGGTGGATCTATTGCAATCGACGGCGGCCTTGCGCGCAGCCGGTATTTTGCACAATTCCTGGCCGACATGATCGGGCGCGAGGTTATCGTCGCGGATTTCGATGAGCGCACAGCGTTCGGAACGGCTAAGCTCGCGGCGCTCGGCGCCGGCATATCGCTGCCGGATGCCAAGAGCACCGCTCAAAGCTTCCATCCCCGAATTGCCGATAGCTCGGCGACGCGCCGGCGTTTTCATGACGCAGTTGCGCGCTGCAAGAGTTGGCGCGATCTCGGCGAATAATTTTCTGCCGGCTCCAACAGAAAATCGCGCCGCTCTATCCCGAGCGGCGCGACGCGTTTCTGCCGTTGATGCCGATTAGTGCGTCTTATATTCGGCCGTACCTTTGGAAAGCGCGAACTCTTCCTCAGGTGAGAGGATGAGTTTGTGGCGGCCTATTACAGCGAAATAGATAATACCGACCGCGAACCAGGCGATGACGCCGTAGATGCCTTGCTGATAGGTGCTGTCGCCAAGCTGGTACCACAGCGTAACGGCGGCGATGATAATCGTCAGAACGGCACCGGGAATACCGAGCGGACTGCGATACGGACGCTCGATGTTTGGCATCTTGATGCGCAGCAGGATGAACGAAATCGCCTGCAGCATGTAGGAGCACATGGCGCCGAACACCGCCATATTGAGCAGCGTTGTGCCGATCTGATCCTTGTTGATGAAGTAGATGATCGTCATCAAGATCAGGCCGACGGCCGAACCCGTAAGCATCGCGACATAGGGCGTCTTAAGCTTGTGCCCCGTGATCGAGAGGGCCGTCGGGAAGTAGCCCGCGCGGCTCAACGAATAGACCTGCCGGCCCATGGCGTAGAGAATGGTGTGAAAGCTCGCGATCAGGCCGGTCAATGCGACGATGCCGAGCAGCACGACGGCGCCACTGCCGTAGATTGCACGGAAGCCATCGAGCAAAGGTTCGCCTGACGTCGAAAGCTTAAATGCACCGACGCCGATGACCGACGGGTTCAGCAGCACGATCATGAAAGCCGAGACGATCAGCGTACACATGCCGAGGATGATGCCCTTCGGCATGTCGCGTTTCGGATCGACCGATTCCTCAGCTGCGAGTGGAAGCTGCTCGATAGCTAGGAACAACCAGACCGCAAACGGCAAGGTTTTCAGAACGCCTTCCCAGCCGTACGGGAACATGGGGCCGTTGCCGTTCGGAAGCTCCGTGCCGTCAGGCGCGATGTTGAGCGCCCAGCGGTTGAAGTCCATGTTCGGAATGGCGCTGATCCAGAACACGACCAGGATCGCGAGCGAAAGCAGCGTGACGATCAGGGTCACGCGGAACGACAGCGCGACGCCGAAGATGTTGAGCGCGAGGAAGACGACAAACGTCGCTATCCATAAAAGTGGCTCTGGTTGAGCACCTATTCCCGCGGTTTCAAGGATTCCGTTCAGATAGGAGCCGATGAAGTAGCAGACGACCGTCGGCGTGACGACGTATTCGACGTTTTCGCAAAGGCCGGTGATGAAGCCGCCCCATGGACCCATCGACGAGCGGGCGAAGGAGTAGGCGGCGCCCGTGTGGGGCAGCGCCGGGCTCATTTCGGCGATGGAAAACACGAGGCCGAGGTACATGACGGCGATGATGCCACCTGCGACCAGCATGCCGCCCCAGCCACCTGTGCCGAAGCCGAAGTTCCAACCGGAGAAGTGTCCCGAGATCACCGCGCCGACGCCGAGCGCCCACAGTGACCAGATGCCCGCATATCTCTGAAGGCCGCGAGCCTTAAAGTATTCGTCACCTACGCGTTCGTAGCTGACGCCTGACGCACTCTGATCGTCCATGATTGTCTCCCCACATGAAGCTGCCGACCAGGCGCGGAAGAGAGCCGAATTTTGGATGAAACTCCCCGCGAGGGAGATCGAGCGCCACGAGGATGCGGAGCTTGCCGGCTTGCGCCGTCAATGCTCAAACGCATGCGCGTCCTCTGCATGCCACCCCCTGCGCCAGATCAGCGTTCGAAACTGAACACCGAAACAATTGCAGCTTTGCACCAGAGTCCTGAGCGCGATAGCAGGGAGAGGATACTAGAGTACAATTACTCTATCGGCCCAGCATAACGAGCTGGCCGTTCGCATAAATCAGCGATTTCAATGATCCCGTACATGGGTTCCGTCGAGCCAAGTTGCAAGTCTTACGAGTTCGGCGAGGTTGCGCGTGCGCATTCTTTCCATCACCCATGCTCGGTAGTTTTCGACGGTGCGGGTGCTCAAGCCGAGCTTCAACGCAATCTCCTTGTTGGAGAGCCCGAGAACAAGATGGTCCATGACTTGCTTCTGTCGCGGTGAAAGCTCGGCAACGCGATTTTGAAATTCGGCGCGCATGTCGGCATCAACCTTTTTGCGCACGCCGACATCGACGGCATGACGGATGCTGGCGACGATCCGTTCGTCCGAGAACGGCTTTTCGATGAAATCGAGCGCCCCGTTCTTGACCGCCGTCACGGCCATCGAAATATCGCCGTGACCGGTGATGAGAATGACGGGCAGACTCGGATAGCGCTGCGCGATCTCGTGATGCAGCTCGATCCCCGTCATGTTGGGCAGGCGTACGTCGGACACGACACAGCCGATGTCGCCCTCATCAGCCTCCGACATGAAGGCCTCGGCGGACTGGTAGGAACAGACGTCAAGCCCCGCGCCTTCAAGGAGCTGACCCAACGAATCCAGAACGGCAAAATCATCGTCGATAATAGCGATCTTCATGTCGTCGTGCTCTTTGCCTCCTTGCCGACTTTCGGCAGCGTGAAAGATACGCGTGCGCCTGCTGTGTTCCCGCCGAGCGTCAACCGTCCGCCGTGCGACTGAATTATCGAACGGCTCAGCGACAATCCAAGCCCCATGCCGTCGGGCTTGGTCGTGGTGAAGGGTGAGATGGGGCGTTCCAATAAAACTGGCTCGAAACCTGGGCCATTGTCGATGACGGAAATGACGATGAAGGCCTGTCCGTCGTCGGTGACTTCTATCTGGATTTTACCATCTGCAATGCGCGAGGCCGTGATTGCCTCGGATGCGTTCTTGACGAGATTCGTGACGACCTGTTCGATCTGCAGGCGATCGACACAGACGTTCGGCAAATCGCGCGGGACGATCGTATCAAACGTGATACCGTGCTCTTCCAGGTCTGCTCGGCACACCGATTCCGCTCGTCGGACGAGATCGGGCACCGAGACAACTTCGAAGCGCGAACTGCCCGCGCCAATGAAATCGCGAAGCCAGCGGATGACAGCAGCCGCGCGATCGACCTGCTCGATAATTTGTTCGGTCGTGCGGACGGCGGCAGCCTGATCGACGACATCGCGTTGCAAGTTCTGACGACCCACGCGCGCGTAATTGCCGATGGCGGCCAAGGGTTGATTGATTTCATGCGCGATTGCTGCCGCCAGCGCACCCAGTGCTCCGACGCGAGACGCGCGGCCAAGGGCTTCGCGATGCAGCCACAGCTCACGCTGGGTGTTGCGCTGCTCGGTGACGAGCGCGCCGACGATCAGTCCCGTCAAAGCCAATGCGAGCATCATCGTCTGCAGCGCTGTGATGCTCACACCGCTGTGTCCGGTAAGCTGGATCGCGGTAATCAGCAGCACTTGCGTCACGACCAGTGCGCCCGTCACCGCCTCCAATCCAAAACGCACGGCAATCCAAATGACCGGGAGAAACAAGAGATAGAAAAGCTGCGACGGATTGGTCGTCGCGGTTCCGAAAATCAGGAAGAGCGCACCGACCATGACTGCAAACGGCAGTAAAAGCTCAGCCGAATGCGGGAGGATCGTGCGGCCCGCAAAGAGAAACAGCAGAAATGGCGTCATCACGGTGATGCCGATCATGTCGCCGACCCACCAGCCGAGAATTCCTCGTCCGATCTGATCGACGCTGATGATCGACATCATCGCGAGGAGCGTCACGCAGACGGTAGCGGCCACTGCCGCCGCAATCGCAGCCGTCCCCAGCAGCCAAATCAGATCCTGCCTCAATTGAAGCGCGCCTGAAAATGGGCCGTCCTCGCGCGTCAGAAACCAAGCGGCGGCCGAATAGGTGCCTCCGATGATGAGGACCACTGAGACTTCGGCGCCGAGCGGCAGAGGAAATTGGCGCAAGAGACCATCAGCCACCAGAGGCGCGAGGAACAGCCAGGGGATGAACGAACGGCCGAATGCCAGTACCAATGCGATACTGACGCCTGTCGTCGGATTCCAGGGCGTTATCCCGAACGCGCTCAGGGGATCGACGAAGCTCAACCAGTCCAGTGCGACGTATGCTGCAAGATATGCGGCGCCCAGCGCGACATACCGCGGCGGCGGCATGCCGATGACCGTATCTCGCGTCAACGCCTGAAGCATTCCGCGCACCCTTTGGGAGCGACCCCATGCCGGCTCCCGTAGAGTTACTCTAGTTCGATCGCCAGCGATTCACTACTCACGCACTTGCCCAGAATTGCATCATCCTGCCGACTACGGTGTCGTTATGGCCCATGGAGCCGTGCACCGACGAGCCACGGATGTGCGGCAAGCCATGCCCGGATCACGTATTTTTCGTGGGTCGCCACAAGGGTTCGTGATCCGGTTTATCTTTTCCTCGCGAGGCCGCGATGCGTTCAAGCGTCAAAAGCGATGGACAAAAATCGCCGCTTCGGCGGCGTCCCGTGAGCCTCTCGGATTATCTCGACGCCGATAACGGCGATAGCGCCGCCGAGTTTCAACGGCTTACGGCCTCCGACCACCAGCCGGACACGATTCACGGAGATGGCCAGCGCGCCGGAGAGACGTCGTCTAATTCAGCGACGTCGAACGGCAACGAGGCCGATTCCGCACGACGCCGAGGAGCACACACAAGGGAGACGTGAAACGCACAGCCGGGCGCCGGTGGTTAGCCGGGGTATCGGCATTAAATCATTTATGGGGAGGACGTAATGTCATCGGCGGGATCGAAACGCATCGGCACCTCGAATATTTTTTATTGCATGATGCCAAACCGACAGGGCCGTCCGTCGGCATTTACGCCAACAGCGATATTCCGGCCTCCGTCGCCGACGATTTCGGCCGGCGCTATACTTTTGCGGGCGTGGCGCCGAGACGGACGAACGGCGATTTTGATCTCGATGCCCTCCGAGCCGGAGAATTCATTCTGAAGCCGGGGCTGGTCTATCGGATGGAGCATTTGCCTCAATCGTGGTTCGAGGCGATTTTCAGATAGCCTAAGCGCCTACGCTTAACGACGGGACCGCAGCCGGGGGGTGGGCGCTTAGGCGCTCGTGCAAAAAGCCAGGAAGCGGGATAAACACGGCGCCTCGCTCTCAAATGAGGACGCTCGTGACACGGTCTATCGATGCTCTTTCGTCGGCTTTTCCTTCAGCCGAGGCGCTAGCGAAGGGAAAAGTTCGCTCATCTCATACGCTGATCTTCCGGCCCTATTGGTGGAATGCGCTGCCGGCGGAAGATAACGGCGGCGAAAAGCCTGTTCCGGAAAAATGCGATGTGGCGGTCGTCGGCTCCGGCTTCACGGGATTGTCGGCGGCGCTGACTTTGGCGCGCGCCGGGCGGGACGTCGTGATTTTCGAGCGCGGACGAACCGGATTTGGCGCCAGCACCCGCAACGGCGGTCAAATCGGCAGCGGCAACCAGAAATTCCGCGTCAAGACGCTCATCGCATTGCGGGGACGGCGAAAGGCAGAGGACATGCTGCGCGAGGGCACGCGCATGCTCGACCATATCGCGTCGCTGATCGAGACCGAGAAAATCGACTGTCATTTTCGCCGCTGCGGCCGCTTTCGCGCGGCCATCCGACCTGAGCACTATGATGCGATGGCTGCCGACATGCAGGATCTCAAGGCGATCGCGAGCGTCGAAAGTTTCATGGTGCCACAATCAGAGCAAGCGTCGGAAATCGGCTCCGACATTTTTTATGGCGGTGCGGTCTTGCCGAACGATGCGTCGCTGCATCCCGGCCTCTACCATGCCGGTTTGGTGGCGCGGACGGCCGAGGCTGGCGGCAGGATTTTGGACCAGACGGCGGTCGCCCATATCGAGCCGGTATCGGGCGGTTTTCGCGTACGAACGCCTCGCGGCGAGACGATTGCCCGAAGCGTCCTTATTGCGAGCAACGGCTATACCGACGGTCTCGTGCCAGAACTTGGGCGACGGATCGTTCCCGTCGGCTCGGGCATTATCGCGACCGGGGAAATTACGGAGCAGCTTTATACGCGCCTGCTGCCCAAGAACCGGGTCTACGGCAACAGCAATCGCGTCTTCTATTACTTTCGCGGAGCGCCGGACGAGCGGCGCATTATCTGGGGTGGACGCGTGGGGCGGTTCGCGTCGAATACCTCGCCGTCAGCGTTCGGGCACCTGGCACGCGACATGCTGCGCGTCTTTCCGGACCTCAAAGACGTGCCGATCACGCATGCCTGGGACGGCAAGATCGGCTACACCTACGACGAGATCCCCCACATCGGCCGGACTCCAATGGGCATCCATTATGCTCTGGGCTACTGCGGTACGGGCGTTTCGCGCGCGACCTATTTCGGCAATAGGATTGCGTTGCAGATGCTCGAAAAACCGGAGGGGCGCACGGCCTTCGACGATTTGGCTTTTCCGCCGTTTCCGGTGCATCCGGTTGCCCGGCGAGCGGTGCCGTTCGTTGAGGCATGGTATCGCGTCCGCGACACCATGAATTTCTAGCAATCCCCCCGGATTGGCATTCTTGCAGGCGCGAACCTACATCATGCGTCAGCCTGGAGGATGTCATGACGGCCATTTCCATTCTCGATCTCGTTCGCGTTACGCAAAATACCGATGCGCGTGGCGCGCTCGATAACGCGCGCGATCTCGCAGCTCACGCCGAAAAGTGGGGCTATCGCCGGTTCTGGGTGGCCGAACACCACAATATGCCCGGCATCGCCAGCGCCGCGACGTCGGTGGTGATCGGTCATATCGCGGCCGGTTCGAAGACCATTCGCGTCGGCGCCGGCGGCATCATGCTTCCGAACCATGCGCCGCTCATCATCGCAGAGCAGTTCGGGACGCTGGCGCGGCTGTTTCCGGGCCGGATCGATCTTGGGCTGGGCCGGGCTCCCGGCACTGACCCGCTCACCGTCCGAGCTTTGAGGCGACAGCCTGCGGCCGCCGATACGTTCCCGCAAGATGTTGTAGAACTGCAGTCCTATTTCGCGCCGGCGCAGCCAGGACAGCGGATTCAGGCCGTACCGGCGGCGGGAACGAATGTACCGCTGTGGATCTTGGGTTCCAGCACGTATGGCGCCTATCTTGCGGCCGAGCTTGGCCTGCCCTACGCGTTCGCCTCGCACTTCGCGCCGGAACAATTGCTGTCCGCGCTTGAAATTTATCGCTCACACTTCAAGCCGTCTCAGCAGCTCGACCGCCCGTATGCGATGGTCGGCGTCAATGTCATCGCAGCGGAGACTGACCGCGAAGCCAAGCGTCTCGCGACGACCCAGCAAATGTCATTCGCCAATCTGGCCCGTGGCGCGCGGCAGCTCAGCCAGCCCCCCATCGACGACATCGAGACCTACTGGTCGCCAGGCGAAAAGGCGCAAGCGACGGCTATGCTCGCACGCTCTGTCGTGGGCTCACCCGAGACCGTTCGCGCCGGCCTCAAGGCGCTCATTGACGAAACGGCAGCCGACGAGCTTATGATCGTCTCCGACATCTACGATCACGCGTTGCGGCTACGTTCGTTCGAGATCATCGCCGATACGCAGAATGCCGACGCGCGGCAATTGTGTCCGGAGACCTGAGCCTCGATGAGCGACGACAACAACGACCTGCCGGAACCCAATAAGCTGACGCGGACGAAACAGAAATGGGCGCGCGAAGGACGCTTCCTGACCGGAAAGACCTCGCGGCCCAATTCGGAGAGGTTACCTCCGGGCCAGCATCTGGTCCGCGACTGGCCGGTGCTCGACCTCGGACAGCAGCCGGAGATCGCGCTCGATCAGTGGCGGTTGGTCATCGACGGCGCCGTTGAACATCCGACGACCCTCGACTGGGCAAAGTTCCAGCGCGAGCCCAGCAGCGTCAAGACGTCGGACATCCATTGCGTCACGACCTGGTCGCGCTACGACAACCGCTGGACCGGTGTTTCGACACATGACCTGCTGGATCTCGTGATGCCGACGCCTGAGGCGCAATTCGTCATTCTGCATAGCTATGACAGGTACACGACAAACATTACGCTCGCGGATTTCGCGTCCGAGGATGCCATCGTCGCGCATAGCTGGGAGGGCAAGCGGCTGACGCGCGAGCATGGCGGACCGGTTCGCCTCGTGGTGCCGCACCTCTATTTCTGGAAAAGCGCGAAGTGGCTGAAACGCATTGAATTTGTTGCGAGCGATGCGCGGGGATTTTGGGAAGTGAACGGCTATCACAATCGAGCCGATCCGTGGAAAGAGCAGCGTTACTCGGACGATTGACCCGGTTAATTCGGCAAACTCCGCATTTTTATCATCAGTCGGCGGCAAAGAATTCCGGCTCTGCCATCGTTTGGGCAAGGCTCTCGCGGTAGTGTTCCAAATCTAGGGAGCACAAAACGGGGGTTAGTCGCTTGTTTCCCCAATTCCGATTGCGCCGAATTGCGCCTGCGATAATCCTCGCGGCAGTGGCGATCTCCGCTACCGCCTCGCCGTCTGTCGCCCGCGCCAAGGATGGCTTTTCTGCCTGTGACGCCGAGGCGGGGCTCGCGGTTCTCGCTTCGCCGATCTCCCCCTGGAAGGGCATGCCGCTGCGGATCATCTTCACGGCCGAAAAGCCGCTTGATGGAGTGCTTTCCCTCACCTCTCCCGACGGCAAGGTTGCGGTCACGTCCAAAGAGCGGCACGGCGGGCCGCCCTATTTCTGGTATGCGGATGTGCAATCGCCGTCGGCCGGCACCTGGACCGCTACGCTGACGCGCGAAGGCGCGAGCGCAGAATGTGCAACCGTAAAACGAGAATTCGCCGTGGCGAAGACGGCCGGCGCTCCGCCACGCGCGACATCAAAGAGCGTATGGCCGATCCGCGGCGCGTGGACCCGCGAGACCGAAAACCTCTATTCCGCCTGGATCGAAAAGCTCTTCGACGATCCGATCGACGCCCAGCCATCGTGGCCTGCGTTGCACGAAGTCTTGCGCGATCCGACGCGCAACATGCTCTTCAACTCCATGGGGCTCGGCGAAGACAGCAAGAAACTCATCATGAAGCCGGACTGCGCGGACCTTCCGTATTTTCTGCGCGCGTACTTCGCCTTCAAGACCGGGTTGCCGTTCGGCTATTCCAAATGTACGCGCGGCGGTGGCGGAAAGGCGCCACGCTGCCCGCAGTGGTTCAACATTCAGAAAGAAGACAGCCCGCAAGACGAGGCGAAGCAAAAGCCGATCCAGAGTGCGAGCAATTCACTTTTCGGCGTGTTTGACTCTGCGTCCGTTTCTGAGTCGGCGCAGCGAAGTTCATCCCGGCCTCAGGCGCTTCTGCCGGGCTTTGGATATTACATCCGTACTGTCGTCGCCAACGCCGTCCATTCTGGTTCCGGGCGAACCGCTGCAGCAGACAACAACACCGATTATTATCCCGTACCTTTGACGGCCGAAACGCTGCGACCGGGGACGATTTATGCTGACCCTTATGGCCACGTTCTGGTGCTCGTTAAACGCGTTGCACAGACGAACGATTCGGCGGGCGTCTTCCTTGCCGTCGACGGTCAGCCGGACGGAACGGTGGCCCGGAAGCGCTTCTGGCGCGGCAATTTCCTGTTCGCCCAAGATCCTTCCCTCGGCAGTCCGGGCTTCAAGCGCTTTCGGCCGATCGTCGCCGACAACAATGGTACGCTGAGGCGATTGACGAACGCCGAAATCACGAAAGATCCCGATTACGGCGATTTCTCCCTCGAGCAATCGAAGCTCGGCGTCGAAGATTTCTATGATCGCATGGACGACGTGATGTCGCCCGAGCCGCTCGATCCGGGGCGCGCCATGAAAGAAACGATCACTGCCCTCGAAGAACAGGTGAAGACGCGCGTTACGTCTGTCGAAAACGGACGGAAATATCAGAACGGCGGTGGCGCCGACGTCGCAATCCCATCTGGGCCGTCAATATTCGAAACCACAGGCGCGTGGGAAGACTTTGCGACACCGTCGCGCGATTTGCGATTGCTGATCGCAATCGACGTCGTTCGCGGTTTTCCGGATCGCGTTGCCCGGCGTGCTGATCGATACGCGATGCCGAAGGGCGAAAGCGTCTCCGACGTAAAATCGGCGCTCGACCAAACTCTCACGACGGAAATCGCGTCGCGGAAGTTCTCTTACACGCGAAGCGATGGCTCGCAATGGACACTGACACTCAAAGACGTGCTGGACCGTTCGAAAGGGCTGGAAATGGCCTACAACGTCAATGACTGCGTCGAGGTTCGCTGGGGTGCCGACCCCAAGAGCGAGGAGGCTTCGACGTGCAAGCGGCATGCGTCGTCCGCACAGCGCGCAAAAATGGAAGACTATCGTCCCTGGTTTCACGAACGGAAGCGACCAGTGCGGCAGTGAGTGCGATGGTAGGCGGTAACAGGCGAGCCGTTTAGCGCGCGGGCACACGGGTAAAAAGCGGACCCAGACCCTCCGCCATTGTCGGATGCGCGATGATGGCGTCACGCAAAGACGTGTACGGCAGACCGGCGAGCATCGCCGTCTGCACAACGGCCATCACTTCTCCCGCCTCCGGACCAACCATCGCAAAGCCGACGATGCGATCGTCATCACCAACTAGAGCTTTCATAAAGCCGCGTGTCTCGGAAATTGTGCGAGACCTCATAATGCCAGCCATCGGCAGCTTTGCGATACGCACATTAATCCCTATGGCTTTTGCCTGCTTTTCGCTGATCCCCACGCGCCCAAGCTGAGGGTCCGTAAACATGCAATAGGGGACGAGGCGATCCTTTTTGCTGCGCGAGCCGCCGGCCAAGTTATCGCGAACGATGCGGAAATCGTCGAACGACACATGCGTGAATTGCTGGCTACCGGCGCATTCGCCGATTGCCCACGTGTCCGGCGCGGTCGTTTCGAGCTGATCGTTGACGACAATGTACCCGCGGCTGTCGAGTTCGACGCCGGCGCTATCGAGACCGATGGCATTCGTATTTGGCGTGCGCCCGGCGGCCACCAGCAGATCGGTACCTTCGAAGCGACCACCAGATGTCGTCACGACGACATTTGTGCCGGAGCGGCCCTCAACGTTCGTAATCGCAACGCCCGTCTTGATGGCGATGCCTTCGGAGCGAAGCGCATCGGCGATCTCAGCGGCGACGTCAGCATCTTCCTGTGCCGCAATCTGCGGGCTAGCTTCGAGAATGGTAACTTGAGAGCCAAAGCGGCGAAAACTCTGCGCGAGCTCCAGACCGACATAGCCGCCGCCGAGTACGATCAGATGCCTCGGCAAATATTCAAGCTCGAGCAGTTCGACGTTCGTCATCGGCTTTGCCGCAACGAGACCCGCAATGTTCGGAATCGAAGCGTGCGTACCAATATTGATGACCAACTTATCGCCGCTGAACGTGGCGTTGCCGCCATCATTCAGCTTTACCTCAACTGTTCTTGGCGCGACGAAGCGTGCTTCTCCCATGATGAGTTCCGCGCCGCTGTCCTTGAAAAAATCGAGATGCATCTTGATGAGACCGTCGACCATTTCTCTCTTGCGAGCGACGACTCTTCTCATATCGGTCGCAACTGCGCCGGTGATCGATCCGAATGCGTCGGCGTGATGAGCAAGATCGGCGACTTTGGCGCTCCAGATCTCGTTCTTGCTCGGGAGGCAATTCGTGTTGGGGCAAGAGCCGCCAATAAGTTTGCGCTCGATGACGGCGACTTTCTTGCCAGATCGCCCCAGATGCCAGGCGAGAAATTTTCCGCCTTCGCCGCTTCCGATGATGAGGACATCATATGAATTCGAAGACATCGGTTCTTCCTCCCGCGTGCACGTTGGGGCGCGTGTTTAGCCAGATTTCATGCAAGCGCAATCGCAGATTTGCATCGAACCGCTTTGCGAGTTCAATTCGCCGCAAAAAAATACGACGTATGCCACGCAGCTTTAGATGTCCGGCCTGCAGACACGTACAAAGCACGATTTGTAGGGAAGATAAGCCGCATACTACTTTGTCCTGACGGACGCTATCGCCACAAACCAAAAACGCGCCGTTTCCGGCGCGCTTTTCCGTGGTGCGTGTATCAACCGCCAATTAATCATTGTACGGCGCGCAGTACATATCGTAATTCGTATCCGCACCGTGCCAGCGACAGAATTCAGCCGGTGTTTCCGTCTGCATCTCGGTTCGAGCACGTTCCATCACTCGACTGTGTGAGGGAGTGCTCAAGCTAGCAGCCAGGGCGCCAGTTGTGCCGGTTGCGAGCAGGATCGCCGACAGGGCCATTACAGACTTTCTCATTTTTCTTCTCCTTATCTCGTCTTCATCTCCGCTCCCTTGAGCGGCTTGTCTTGAAGAGCTGATAAGAGAATGGGCGCCGCCATCTTATCATTCCAACGCGATGTTCGATTGGTTTCGATCGCTTCAATCGATCAATGATATGCGGCGGAACGAAAAAAAAGGCTCGGTATCGACGTTCTGCTGAGTGGGCGTGCCCGCGGGGAAGAACAAATAAAAAAGGGCGCCCCTTGCGGACGCCCTTCTTTCAATTTGCCGATTGTGGTCGGCGTTATTTCGTTATCGCGCACGCCACGCTGGATGCGGCGCCGGTAGACTTGAAGTCACCGCTGCAGTGAGGCGCGGCAAATGCCGAAGCGCTGGCCGACACCAAAATCAGCGCGCTGAGAGCTACGAGTTTCATCACTTTTCTCCATAGCCCACTTGGCGAAATGCGCGAAAGCAGGCTCTCCATCGAGGGATAGCAGCGGTTAGATATGAAGAACGCGGAGCGAAACCATTATCTGAAAGTATGATCTGCCGTTTGCCGGCAGGACGTTTTGGCGCTTCCGTTGTTGAAATGCGCCGGAAACCCGGCGCTTTCTGATCAACCGCGCATCGTCCCTTGACCAGCACGCAGAGCAGAACGTCACTATTTCCATAGCTGTTAGACGATCAGCTCCAGCGAAAAAAAGGGCGCCGCGGAGCGCCCATTCTTCGCGTGTTTAACGCTCGACTTATTACTTCGTGACGTCGCAAGCGGCGCCAGCGGTCTTGAAGTTGCCCGTGCAGGCAGGAGCAGCGAACGCGCCCGAAACGCCAGAAACCAGCAGCATCGTAGCAAGGACAGCGATCTTCATTGTCATTCTCCATTCATCTCTTTGCGCCGGCAGCCCGCTTGTGTGGGCGGCGCTTGCTGAAAGCCTCACGAGTTAGATACGCTCTCTCACCCGAAAAACATTTCATCTCTAAGTATGTTTTCGCGGCTTATCCGTTTACGGCTTTGGCGCCTCAAACCATCAAAAACACCCGCATTTTCGGGTGTTTCGCGCGACACGAAAACGTGTCGTGATTTAAACGCAGAGCTGACGCACGTCATTTCGATATCTGGCTAAAATTCTTCAGCTTGCGTTTTCCGAAAAAAGGGCGCCGCGAGGCGCCCCATTCTTCGAACTTTTTTACGATTGATTTAATTTACTTCGTGACGTCGCAAGCAGCGCCAGCGGTCTTGAAGTTACCGGTGCAGGCCGGGGCAGCGAACGCGCCCGAAACGCCAGAAACCAGCAGCATCGTAGCAAGGACAGCGATCTTCATTGTCATTCTCCATTCATCTCGTTTGCGCCGGCAGCAGCCCTGGCTTTCAGGGCGGCGCTTGTTGAAAGCCGCGTGCCCTACATACGCTCTTCGACCCGCAAAACATTTCATCTCAAAGTATGAGGAGATGGCCTATCCGTTTGTGGGCAAGACGTTCGTCCATCGAAAAATGCCCGTGTTTCCTGGCGTTTCTGGCGTTTTGAAAATGTGTCGTGATTGAAATGCAGTTCTGGGTGACGCCATTTCGATGCCTTGCCCACAAATTCCGCTGCTCGTTTTTCGGCACAAAAAAAGGGCGCCGCGAGGCGCCCCATTCTTCGAACTTTTTTTACGATTGATTTAATTTACTTCGTGACGTCGCAAGCAGCGCCAGCGGTCTTGAAGTTGCCCGTGCAGGCTGGGGCAGCGAAAGCGCCCGAAACGCCAGAAACCAGCAACATCGTAGCAAGGACAGCGATCTTCATTGTAGTTCTCCATTCATCTCTTTGCGCCGGCAGCCCCCCTTTTTTGTGGGCGGCGCTTGTTGAAAGCCGCACAACAGAAATAGGCGCCTGCCGTCGCCGGCCCCATTATCTGTGGGTATGATCAAACCGATGAAATCGGGAGCGAGCCGCGATGCGAACTTCGAACAGCGCCCATTTATGGGCTTCCGCGTTCGGTTAACCGGCTAAACCTAAGTTTAGGCGCACGCAAAAATTTCCCGCCAGAGATGACGGGATGCGCGTAAGGAGGTGCGCCGGATGGAGCTATCGGCGCACGTTCTTCGTGTGGTTCTGCTTCCGGCGAAAGGCTATTCGCTGCGACTTGTAAGCTTGCGATTATTGCGATGGTGGCGGCTGGAATAGAAAAGCAGCAGCCCCGTTCCGACGGCTCCCAAAATGAGGAGCCCTTCAAGGGCGAAGATCATGGTGTAAGCAGAATCGGGCATTGCACATCCTCTTATTTGTTATTGTTCAATGAGACCCCGATATTCGCCGGAATGCCAGTGCCGCCTGCGGCAAATACACGTCTGATCTGCATCTGGGTTCGCGCCGCACAAAAAGGAGCAGCGGGCGCGCCACGCAGGTGGATGCCAATTCGACCAGTCCGTACGCGGCGTTAAGGGAGCGTGCTGTCTCAAGGATTGATCGGCAGCAGACCAGTATTTTTTCGGCGCTGCACCTACGGCGGCGCAGCAGAAAACGCGGATTTTCTCAAACCGGCCCGATTTGAAGGAAGAAATCTCTCGATTGTTCGCGACGTTCAATTTCTCTGCTGTGGTCGCTGCGAAAGAAAGCTTTCCACTTCATCATACGTCGGAAGAGCGGCGCGGGCCCCGAGACCCGTACAGCTCAATGCGGCTACGGCCGAAGCGATCCGCGCGCAGTCGGCGTCCGCTTGGTTGCGCGCAACGCACCAGGCAAACGCTCCGTGGAAGGCATCGCCCGCGCCCGTCGTATCGACTACGTCGACCTCATAGGCAGGTTGCCGGCCATGCTCTCCGCTCTGCGATGCCCAGAGATACCCGCGTTCGCCGCTCGTTACGCCAGCGTGGCGAATGCCCGATCGGATCAGCCGCGCCAAGCGGTCCTCGTCGCTGCCGCCATGGGTGAACTGCTTGAATGCGGGGGCCGAGAAGATCGCGTAATCGGCCAAGCCGATGACCTTGTCGAGCAACGGACCGCCGTTCAAGTCGATATCGAGCACGGTCGGCACGCCGCGGTCACGCGCGGCCTGGAACAGCGCCAGCGTGCCTTCAAGCCACGTCAAATCGCTGAGGACCACATGTGCCGTCTCGACATGCGAGACCGGCAACCAATCGGCGGCGAGCGGAAATTCATGATCGTCCTCGCTAATGACGAGGCGCTCGCCGCGCTTGTCGACGATCACCGCTGCCGTCGCTGACGAAACGCTTTCGAAGGCGCGAACGTGGCTTATGCCGACGCCGGCAGTTCTAAGCTGATGCCGGATAATTCCCCCGGCCGCGTCATCGCCGATGCGCGCCCACAGCGACACGTCTCCACCGAGACGCGCGATCGTGGCGGCAGCATTCGCAGCCATGCCGCCGCCGCTCGCGACATGCTCGGTCGCCCGCAGTTTCGTTGCCGTCTTCGGAAATTCGTCTATTCGGTAGACGTAGTCGAGCGCCGCGTGTCCGACGGCAATGATGTGTTTGCCGGCCATGTGCATCACTCACTGTGTATGGAAGCAGGTCTACCGGCTATCGTCGCTCGAATGGTCGATGAGCGAGGAGTGCGCGCTCGTCAAGACATGGAGACGGGCTTTGAGCCGATCAATCTCATTCAAGAGGTCGAAGACTACGGCGATGCCAGCCGGGTTGACGCCGAGATCACGGTCGAAGCGTTTGGCTTTCGCCAACTGCACGACGCTGACGCTCGAAAATCGCCATTCGGAGACGCTGGCGCCGCGTGCCTCGATGATGCCATGCTCAACGAGTTCGACGACCCAAGCAGCTTCGACTTTGCAGATGCCGGTCAGCTCTTCGAGCGAATAGATAGGTTCGGTGCCGATTTCTTCTGCCGATACTGCGCCGGTGCTTTTCTCTGTCATCGCTTAAACTCCAAGACCTGCACGCGGATCGAACGCCAATTCCTTCGCCATTTCTTCATAGATCTTGCGGGCCTTTTCATCCGTCGCCGGAGGCCAGACGATCTTGAGTACCGCGTACAAATCGCCCGGTTCCTTGGCGGGAATGCCGCGTCCGCGGATGCGAAGCTCGCGGCCGTTGGCCGAACCCGCGGGCACCTTCAGCATAATGGCGCCGGACGGCGTCGGCATCTTGACGCTCGCGCCGAGCGCGGCTTCCCAAGGTGCAACGGGAAGCTCAAGATATAAGTCTTTGCCGACAACACGATAAAGCGCGTCAGGCTTGAAGCGGACTTCAAGGTAAAGATCTCCCGCAGGCGCTTCACCGATGCCCGGCGAACCTTGGCCCTTGAGTCGAATGCTTTGGCCTTCCGTGACGCCTTTCGGAATTTGCACGGTGAGATTCTTATCGCGAACGAGGACGTGGCCACTGTCGTCCATCTCCGGCATGCGCAACGTGATCGTCCGTGTGGCGCCGTCGAGCGCATCACGCAGATCGATGACGATCGAGGCGTGATGATCCTCGCCACGCATATTGAAGCTGGTGCGCGTACGGCCGCCTCGCGACGTCCTTTCACCGCGAGCCTGCGCTCCGAAGATGCTGCTGAAGAAATCGCTGAAGTCTGCGCTTTCCGGAGCACCGGAATATTCGAAACCGGCATCCCAATTGGGGGGCGGTCTGAATTCCTGCCCCGCCTTCCAGTCCTTACCAAGCTGATCGTATGCGGCGCGCTTTTCAGGATCGCCGAGCGCTTCATAGGCTTCGCCGATTTCCTTGAACTTCGCCTCAGCTCCCGCTTCCTTGTTGATGTCGGGATGGAACTTGCGCGCGAGTTGACGATAAGCCTTCTTGATGTCGTCCTGCGTTGCGCCGCGCTCGACGCCGAGAATCTTGTAGTAGTCCTTGAATTCCATTGGCTCTCACATCATCGGATAAGGTTCAGCGCGTCAGTGATAATCTTTCGATGGTCGAAGGCGATTTCAATGCCGTCGAAATTCTTTATCCAGGCCACGGCCTCGGCGTCGTCTCCGGCTTTGGCTTCTTGGTTTTCCGCACGAACGAGAAAGGCGATGGAACAGGTGTGGCCGCGGGGGTCGCGGTCAGGCTTGGAATAGACGCCGACCAATGTGAGCGTCTTGGCGTCGATACTCGTTTCTTCCATCAACTCGCGCTTGGCTGCGTCCTCCACAGTCTCTCCGATTTCGACGAAGCCGCCTGGCAACGCGTATTCACCCTTGAAGGGCGGATTTTTCCGGCGAACCATAAGCACACCGCGGGCGGGATCGACAACGACGCAATCGACGGTGAGCAGAGGAGTTTTCGGAGGCGACATGACAATTCCATTTACGTCGAAAGAGCCGACGTGAAAACGCCGGAGAGCGCAGGGCTGCTTTTATATCGCCGCCAGCAAGACCTCGAAGTCCTTCTTGCACATCCAGGCGGTCCCTACTGGCGGAACAAGGATGACGGCGCCTGGACCGTTCCAAAAGGTGAAATTCACGGCGGGGAAGATCCATACGCGACGGCGCTCCGGGAATTCGAAGAAGAGACCGGATTGCGTCCCCACGGCAAGACACTTTCGCTCGGCTCGCTGCGGCAGAGCGGCGGCAAGCTTGTTCACGTCTGGGCCGTGGAAAATGACTGGGATCCGGCATTCCTCGTTAGCAATCAATTCAGCATCGAATGGCCGCCGCGCTCGGGGCGGACCGCAACGTTTCCGGAGATTGATCGCGCGAATTGGTTCGATCTCGCGACCGCGCGCCGAAAAATTCTCAAGAGCCAAATGGATTTTCTTAACCGATTGGAAGCCGCACTCGATGCCGGAGCGGCCTGACGCCGATCAGGCCCGCGCGCGGAATCGGACGTTGAGACAGCGTTAATGCTCCAATACGAGCCGATGCTAACGGCATATTAAGCAGAACAACAGCCAGCGCTTTGAAACTCCGCAATTTTTAGGAATTCAGGCTCATACCCTTGGATACGCGCCGGCAGCCAAAAAGCGAAAACGCAGGGACGGCGAACACATTTCTCAATCGGGGTTGAGTGCGTCATGAGTAACGAGTTTTCGAACATCAAACCTGCCGAGATCTATGCGGATCTTTCGGCGGACGACATTGCCGAGATGATGGCAGAGGCCGCTGCGGTCGATGCCCTGTTCCAGTCAGGGCACGCTTCGACGACGTATCTGAGCAGCCTTTCAGCTGCCGCCTTCGCGGTCGCCAAATGCGAAGAGGAAGTTCCGGAAGCGCCGGCGACGGCGGCTTAATCGGCCAATATCCGAAAGTTCGCGAAAAGAACATGAGCGGGTCAACGAGTGGCCCGCTCATTCAGTATGTGCCGGACATCGGTTTTAAAGCGATGATGTCGTTCGGCAAAGACCAGGTTGGATCGTCGGACGAGCAGTCGGCGATGCCGTATCGTTTTTGCTCTGCGGCGCAGCGTTTTCGTGCTTCGCCATTCTGACAAGCTCGGAAATACGGACGCATGAAAGCTTCTGGTCCGTGAGAACCAATTTAAGATCGAGCTTGTAGATACGTAATTATCGGATTGGACAGGTCGCAAAACAAAGCCGGAGCCTCACGGTGTGAAGCCCCGGCTGGGATCGTCTCAAAGATCGACGAATTCTTATTTTATCGGCTCGTAAGCAGGCGCAGGAGCAGGAGCAGCTGCAGGCGCACCAAAGAGGTAGGTCAGACCGACGCGCGCAACCCAGAAGCTGTCGTCGTAACCGACACGCGCCGTACAGGTCCCTATGCAGCCGCCGCCATTAGCCGTAAACGTGTCATCCGTAGAGCCGAAATCAATGTATGATGCATCGGCGCGGAAGGCCCAGTTGTCGTTGAGGAGGTATTCGATACCGCCGCCCGCGGTCCAGCCAACCGCGGTATCGCTTTGGGTTCCGGAAAACGTCACGCCATTGAAGGCATTGCTGTTGATGGAATGATCAACTCCGCCATAGGCCAAACCACCCATCGCGAAGATGAGAAAGTTCTCGTTACCGACCAAGCCGACGCGTCCGCGCACCGTGCCGTACCAATTGATTTCCGACCCGAACGTCAGTGACCCGCCGCACGTCGGGCACGTAATGCCCGTCGTCATATCGGCGTTGAAATAGTTGATGTCGGTTTCAGCGCCGAGCAGCCAACCGTTGCACTGCCAGTTATAGCCGGCGACGCCGCCGCCGGTGAAACCTCTATCGTTGTCCTTGAGCTCGATGCCCACGTTGGTCTTCGTGCTTGCACCGCCAAAGCCAATCAGGCCGCCGGCATAGAAGCCCGAGAAAGGGCCGCCACAGGAGTTTGCAGCCGGGGGCGGCGTATAGGCATAGTCCGTCAGATCACCGCCGGCATAGGCGGAGGAGGCGCCGAGAAGACAAAAAATTCCCGCTATAAGTATTTGAAATATATTCATAATTCGTCGCCCTTCCCCCGTCCGGAAACGCGCAAAAATCCCTGCTCTGCGCCGAGTCCCGTTCACATGCCACAAAACGTGATTCGCGAGGCTGCGTCGAGCAGGGTCGAAACTCGCTGGCGTCAATCCCCCGCCCGGGCGAAACTTCCTGAATCATTTTCCGCCATAGCGACAGCCGCATTGCCCGCGATGACGTCGAGATCGGAAACGCCGCGCTCGACTTGAATTTGGACCGCCGCCGCCACGCGAGCGTAGGCGCCGTCATCGAGCAGTTCGTCCACATTCAGAGACAGGCCAGCGATCGCACAGGCCCTCTCGAAGGCCAACCGCATGAGCAAACGCTCATTTCTCTGTAACTCATCGAGTGTCACTGCCTGCTCCTAGCAAAAATGCAGGCGCCTCGGCCGGGGGGATGGGCTTCGAGGCGCCCGCTCAGTGTCAGCCGACGCGGACGCGGCGTGCTGCGCGTGAAACTCTCAAGTTTATTTGCCGCTATCTAGCTTCAGAAGCGGCAGGCACTCGACCCTGGTCGGCTTGGTGCACAATCACAATCGCCGTTAGTTGCATGGGGTGACATTGACCTTGCGCAAAGTTGGAGAACGCGAAGTTTGACGATGTAGATCTCAGTCCGGCGCGAATGGACGGTGCTGCGTAAGACCTGCAAGCTCTGCACCATGCCCGCTTGCGATCTGCGATGCGCCACAGTGAGAATTTCGCCAATATGAGCGTTCCAACTCGCCCTCATCCTTTCTGGACAGAGCCGGTCGAAACGGCAATCCAAGCGTTGGCGAGCAGGCCGACAGGTCTTCATACTGGCGAAGCTGCAGAGCGTTTGGCGAAGGACGGTCCAAATCTCATCGGCATCAGCGGCCACCCAAGCCTCCTTGTGAAAGCACTCCGACGCGTTGGCGAACCGATGACGGCCATTCTGTTGCTGTCTGCGGCGGTCTCCGGAACGGCCGGCGATTGGCAAAGCTTTTTCATCATCGTTCTGATTGTCGCGCTGTCGATTGCATTGGACCTTTATCAAGAGCGCGAAGCCGAGAGGGCCATCGACGCGTTGAAGAAGTCTGTTGCCGTCACGGCGACCGTGCTGCGCGATGGGCGGCCGATTGAGATGCCGGTCAAGGATATCGTTCGCGGCGATGTCGTGAAGCTGCGCGCTGGAGACCTTGTGCCGGCCGACGGCATCGTTATTGCCAGCCGCAACGCTCTGACGAACGAAGCCAGTCTGACGGGAGAACCCTATCCGTGTGAAAAGTGTGCAGCCACATGTGCGAGCGTGCTGATCGCGGAAGCGCATAACGCGCTATTTGCCGGAACCAGTGTTGTCTCGGGTGAGGCGACAATGCTCGTGATGGCGACCGGCCGGGCGACAATGTTCGGCGCCATCGCAGCTTCGGTCGAGGCACGCGAACCGATGACGGCGTTCGAACGCGGCGTGCATCGTCTCGGGACTCTCATTCTCCGACTGACGGCATTTCTGGTGCTCTTCGTGCTCCTGACGCAGCTTGTGCTGCACGGGCTGTCACTCGAAAGCTTCATGTTCGCGGTAGCGCTCGCCGTTGGGCTGACGCCGGAACTGCTGCCGATGATCATGACGGTAACGCTCGCGCGCGGTGCCTTGCGCATGGCGAAGCAAAAGGTCGTGGTCAAGCGGCTCTCAGCCATCCACGATCTCGGCGCCATGAACGTGCTTTGCACGGACAAGACCGGGACGCTGACCGAAGCCAAGATCGCGTTGGTCGAGAGCATCGGAATCGATGGCAGCCACAGCGAGGCTGTTGCGAAGCTCATCAGACTCAACAGCCAATTTGCCAGCGGCGTTCGGAGCAATCTCGACGACGCGGTGATCGCCGCCCTGCCGCCTGCCGACGCGAGCTGGACATTTCTGGATGATGCACCATTCGACTTCGAGCGCCGCCGTTCATCGGTGCTTGTCGCGCACGATGGCAAACCTCAAATCATCGCCAAGGGCGCGCCCGAGATGTTATTGGCGCGCTGCTCGCAAGTTGAGCTTGCGGACGGCACGGTGCATCCGCTCGACGCAGCGCGCCGGTCCGAGCTTGATCGATTATTCGAAGCCAAGGCTCACCAAGGGTTGCGATTGCTCGGTGTCGCCCGGCGCGACGTTGGTCCGGAGTGCACGACGACCCGGCCTGAGAATGAAACGGATCTGACCTTTGTCGGCTGCGCGTCCTTCCTGGATCCCCCCAAAAGCTCAGCGACGGCGGCCGTCGCAAAGCTCCGAGGCGCGGGCGTCGCGGTAAAAATCATTTCAGGAGATGCCGCTCCGGTCGTGCTCAATCTCGTCAAGCAGCTCGATCTGCCGGCGCAGGGCATCATGTCCGGTGAAGACCTCGACGGCATCTCCGAAGTCGCACTGATCGAGAAGGTGTCGAGCAACGATCTTTTCGTACGTGTTTCCCCCGAGCAGAAGGGGCGGATCGTCAGAGCGCTGCGCATGCGGGGTTTTACGGTCGGCTTTCTCGGCGACGGCATCAATGATGCGACCGCTATACATGCCGCAGACGTCGGACTATCGGTTGAAGGTGGAACCGACGTCGCGCGCGATGCTGCCGATATCATCCTGCTTCAACCCGATCTCGGCGTTCTGGCCGATGGCGTCGCCGAGGGGCGCCGGACCTATGCCAACATCATGAAATATGTTCGCATGGGGACGAGTTCGAACTTCGGCAACATGCTGTCGATGGCGCTCGCGTCGTTGATCCTGCCGTTTCTGCCGCTGATGCCGCTGCAGATTCTCATCAACAACCTGCTCTACGACCTCTCCGAGATCGGCATCCCATTCGACAGCGCCGACGACACGACGCTGTCGCGGCCGCAGACCTGGGATGTCGGCTCTGTGCTCGGCTTCACGCTGATCATGGGGCCACTGTCGTCGCTGTTCGACCTGGGAACGTTTCTGATGCTGTCGCAGGTATTCAAAGTCGACGCCGATGTCTTCCGGACGGCGTGGTTCGTCGAATCGATCGCGACGCAGATCCTGGTCATTTTCATCATCCGGACGGCCAAGCCATTCTGGACAAGCCGGCCAAACGGCGTTCTTGCGGCGAGTTCGATCGGGGCGCTCGCCGTGGCGATGGCCGTCGCGCTCTCGCCGCTCGGACATTTTGCAGGGTTCGTTCCACTTCCTGGCACGATCCTTGCGGCCATCGCCGGAATTACCGTTGCCTATTTGGCAGCCGCCGAAACCCTGAAGCCCTATGCGCTCAGGTGGGCGCCTAAAAATTTCTGGGCAATGTCAATAAGCAAAAAGGCGGACGTCGGTCGCTCGTATCTGCATTTCAAATAGTTTCCCCCTGCCATGAGCGGAGACCAATATCGACCGGCGGCCACCGACCGATGCGTGCGCCCCGGGGGGCTCTCCAAGCGGCGAAGCGACGCTTCCTGCCCGAGGAATTTTTGCGTATATCCAACATCTACTCGTCGCAGTCATAGCGATGGGGCGCCTGAACCCTGATCGGGCGCTGCTTGGAAGATCGACAGAAATCCGGGGATCGGGCGTGACGACTGAAATTCTCGTTATCGATGATGACCCGGAGATCAGGCGGCTGTTGCGGACGTGCTTTGAGCGCGAAGGTTATCTGGTCTCTGAGGCCGGAGATGCCACCGATGCTCGAGCGGCCCTGGCAAAGGGCGGCGTCAGCCTCGTTACACTTGATCTAACGCTCGGCCGCGACGACGGCCTTAGTCTTGCACGCGAAATCCGCGCCAACGGCGACATTCCGATCGTCATGGTCTCTGGAAAAGGCGATGCCGTCGATCGCATCGTTGGGCTTGAACTCGGAGCCGACGATTACATATCGAAGCCGTTCAACTTACGAGAGGTCCTTGCCAGGGTACGCGCGGTACTGAGGCGCCATGATGCGAGCCCGTCCGGCGCTCCAGCGCCGCAGGCGAAGCATGAAGTCTATCACTTCGGCTGCTGGGCCTTGGATATAACCAGCCGCGAATTGAAGGATTCAACCGGCGGCGTGCGCGAGCTGACGACAGGCGAGTTCAATCTACTCGAAATATTCATCCGGCGGCCGCATCGGGTCTTGTCGCGGGACGAGATCATGGACTTGCTCAAAGGGCACGACTATTCGCCGCTCGATCGCTCCATCGACGCGCTGGTCAGCCGTCTGCGCAAAAAAATCGACGATGACGGATCGAAGTCCGCGCAGATCAAATCCGTGCGTGGCATCGGGTACATGCTGGCGATAGACGTCCGGCGCGGCTGAGGATCACGCTCAGGTCGACGGCGCAGCGGCTTTCTTGTCGAGGACCGCGCGAAGGATGTTTGCCAAATCCTTCTGGGCATATGGCTTGCGCAAAATCGCCCATGTCTCATCGCCCGACGTCGTGGTCCCTGCGATCTCTTCGGCAAATCCTGTCGTCAGGATAACCGGCAGGCCTGGACGATTTTCTGCGATCCATTTGCCGAGGTCGATCCCTGTCATGCCGCCCGGCATCATGATGTCGGTGAAGACCAGATCGACCGCCAGGCCGCCCTTCAACGCTTCCTTCGCCTCCGCGCCAGTGACGCATTCGACGACGCGATAGCCGAGGCGTTCGAACCGCTTCACCGTCAGGGCGCGGACGTCGCGATTGTCTTCGACGACGAGCACCGTCTCGCCCGTGGCTTGGTGCGTCTCCGAAGCAGGCGACGACTGTTGGGCATTTTTGGCATCGACGCTGCGCGGCAAATAGAGATTGATGGTCGTGCCGGTGCCGGGCTCGCTGTAGATCGTGATGTTGCCTTGTGACTGCTTCACAAAGCCGTAGATGGTGCTGAGACCGAGGCCGGTGCCACGACCCGGCGGCTTGGTGGTGAAGAACGGCTCGAACACACGGTGCAAGGTTTCTTTCGTCATGCCGATGCCGTTGTCAGAGACGGAAATGCGAACGTATTCGCCAGCGGTCAGCGGGCCTTCAAATCCCGTTTCGCCCTCTTCCAGCGTGGCATTGTCGGTGCGGATCGAGAGCTTACCGCCGTCGGGCATCGCATCGCGGGCGTTGATCGCGAGATTGATGACGGCTGCTTCCACCTCGCCGGCATCGACGCGCGCCAGCCAAAGGTCGGGCGCCAGATGTGTTCGCAATTCGATCGTGTCGCCGAGCGTTCGCCGCAGCAATTCGGTCATGCCGCGAACCTGTTCGTTGAGATTGATCACCTCGGCGGCAAGCTGACGGCGGCGCGCAAACGTCAAGAGACGATTGGTCAATCGCGCACCGGAGTCAGCGGCGCGCGCCGCGCGTGTCAGCAGCTCGTGATCCTGCGGATTGGTGATCGTCTCTTCCAGCAGCTCCAAATTGCCGGAGATTATGGTCAGCAGATTGTTGAAGTCGTGAGCGATGCCGCCACTGAGCTGACCGATGGCTTCCAGCCGCTGCGATTTCAGCGCGGCTTCTTTCTGTTTGATGTCCGAAGTCATGTCGCGAAAGAGACCGACGACCGCGACGCGCGAACCATCGGCGCCGACGATATCGGCCACGTGACCTTGGCCTGGAAACCTCGTCCCGTCGCGCCGCCGGAGCGACGTCAGGATGGTCCGGCTGCCGGTGCTGTCGGCCTGATCATCCTCGAGTTTGTGAAGATCATGCGGATCGGCAAAAAGGTTCGACAGATCGGATATCATGGCTTCATCGGACGTGTACCCGAACATGCGTGTCGCCGCCGGATTGACGAGGATGATCTCTCCATCCGGGGACGAAATGACGAGCGCTTCCGGAACGTGATCGAAGACAGCCTGAAACAGCAGAGACTGACGGTCGATCTCGGCCTGCAATCGCGCACGCGCACTCAGGTCGTTGATGATACCGGAGAAGAATTTCTGGCCACCGACCTCGAACATGCCCACCGAAAGATGGATCGGAAAAATGGTGCCGTCCTTGTGCAGACCCTGCACCTCGCGGCCGACGCCGATGATTCTTTTTTCGCCGGTCGTCAAATGGCGCTGAAGATAACTGTCGTGTTGGGACTGATACGGCTCCGGCATCAGCATATTGATCGGCTTGTTGAGCATCTCGCCGGCGGAATAGCCAAACATTTGTTCGGCGGCAGGATTGACGCTTTGGATGCGGCCGGAACTGTCGATTGCCAGGATCGCAGCGACCGCCGACTCCAGGATCGCCTTCAGCATGGCAGACCTTGATATGACTGGTTCTTCCTGATCCACTCTAATGCCTCGATGCCTTGCAATCCAGATGTTGCGATCCGCGGATCGGAGATGACGTATCCCCGTGCGCCCCAGCCATCGACTGATCTCGGTCAAAGCAGTTTCGTGACAATTCCACGAAATTCGAGACATCCGATAGGAGACGTTATGGCTACCAACGACCGCCCCCAAATAGCAGGGACGACAGACAGTGAGCACCCGGCGGCGCGCTTTAAAGCAGATTGCGCTCTGCAGCTCGACATCTGCAAGTCCCTGCTGGCTGTGGCCGATAGCCTACCTGGATCGCTAAATACAACAACAATCGACATCCTGTCGAAATTGTTGCAGTCGACATGGGCAGCGCATCTGAAACTGCAGAGCGAAGTTATTGTGCCGCTCATCGCCAAGCGCCATGAAGCTATTTCCGATGTACACAAATGTTTTACGCCACTGACCCGACAGCACATTGAGATCTCGGGCATTAATGACGAACTGGCGGAATGCTTCGATATGGTCGCTAAGGGCGAGCCGGTCGAGAGCAGCATGCTGGGATTTTTAATCCGCAACGCAGCAGAGCGGCGGCATGAGCATGTCGATTGGGAAAAAACCCTGCTCGGTCCTCTTCTGCCCAAGACCTTAACTCCCGCGGAGCGCCAAGTTTACTGGGACTGGGCGGCCGCCAATCCGTGGCCCTACGAAGGTTTCAAAGTCCTTACTATCAGCAACCTCAATTGATCGAAGTCAATTCGGACTGCCGCCCCGACGCCTGATCATTGGGGGCATGGCGAAGGGCAGCAATAGTGAAACGTACCTGGATCTTAATTGCGGACAGCAGCGGCGCGCGGATTCTCGAAGCGCTCGGGAACAGTCGTGGATTTTTCGAGCACGCCGTCGGGGACGGACGCTATCCATACCGGTCGGACTCCGCGCCTCAGGAAGAGCGACCGAGAGTAACCAAGGCGCTCGATGGGCTGTTTGCTAGCCAGCTCAGCACCATGTTGGCAAACCGACTCAAAAGCCGCTCGTTCGACAGGCTGGTTCTCGTCGCTCCGACGGTGATGCTGGGAAAGCTTCGCAAAATGATCAGCCCCGCCGTTCGCGAGACCGTCATCGCCGAGATCGAAATGGATTTGACCGACGTCCCGACCAGCGAGATCGCACAACACCTAGCCGACGTCACCCTGTTCTAGGACAACGTCTTTTCAGGCGTCATTTGAGCCGCTCCAACGGCTGGCGCTTTGACCGCCGATGCCGCCGGATGCCAAACGACCTCGCGGATCGACGAGTCGCCTTCATAGGGCCGCGTTTCGAAACCGAGGTCCCTCGCCATGTCGAGCATATGGGTATTGGCCACGTTGACGAGGCCGTAGATCTGCTCGACGCCTTCGTACTGGGCGTAGCTCAACAAGGCTGACATCAATTGCCAGCCGAGGCCGTGGCCGTGGAGATCAGACCGGACCAGAATGCCGAATTCGCCACGCGTCTGATCCGGTTCGAGGACAAGGCGTGAACCGCCGATCATTTCATTCGTTTTCGCGTCGATTGCGACGAATGCCATTTCGCGGGCGTAGTCGATTTGCGTCAACGTCGCGAGGAACGGGTGCGGGAATGTCTTGCGGCCGGTAAAAAACCGCAGCCGAACGTCTTCCTCGGAGATCTGCGAAAAGAACTTAGCAAACGCCGGCTCATCTTCGGGGCGCACGGGCCGAATGAGAACTTTGCCCACCGGATTGATTGAAATCTCCCGCTCAAGGTGAGCGGGATAAGGCCTTATGGCGAGCGGCAGACGCGGGTTCGCGTCTTCGTTTGCAAGCTTCATGCGCGCGTCGATCGCGATCACGCCATCTTTGTCGACGAGCAGCGGATTAATATCGAGTTCGCGAATCTCCGGGTGGTCGACGATGAGATCGCTAATGCGAACGAGCGTGTCGGCGATGGCGTCCATGTCGGCAGGAGCGTGATCGCGATAGCCCTTCAACAGCCGGGAAATCCGCGTTTCGCAGATCATCTGGCGCGCGAGATGCATATCGAGCGGCGGCAACGCCATTGCGCTATCGCGCAGCACTTCGACCGCGACACCGCCTGCACCGAAGAGAAGCATCGGACCGAAAGTCTGGTCGACGCTCATACCGACAATCGTCTCAAGCGCATTCGGCCGCTTGACCATCGGCTCAACCGTGAAGCCGTCGATCCGGGCTTTCGGCAATTTGGCCTTGATCTTCGCCAGCATATCGACCGCGGCTTGTTCGGCGGCTGCGTCGCTTTCAAGGTTCAGGTGTACGCCACCGACGTCCGATTTGTGCGAGATGTCGGGCGAGGCGATCTTGATGACGCACGCGTCGTTGTTTTTCAGAATGCCGGCCGCGACAGAGCGAACGGCCGCCGGATCGGGCGCCAGAACTGCCTTGTCCGTCGGAATGCCATATGCTGCCAGGATTGTCTTGGTTTCGAGCGCCGACGCGACGGTTCTGCCGCTTTCGAGAATCTTCCGGATTTCCCGACCAGCGGATCGCGAGTCGTACTTGTGGTCGCCAGCCGCAATTTGCGGCGTACGCATCAGCTCGGCTTGGGAGCGCGCGTGATCGACGAGTTGCATGAACCCGGTGATGGCAGCCGACGTCGAGTCGAAGGTCGGGATGTCATGGGCTTCAAAAAGCGCGCGGGCGGCGCGAACCGCGCCGTCGCCAAGCCAACACGTCATGACCGGCTTATCGGCGACCAGCTTAGGATTGGCCGCGACCGTATCGACCACGGCTTGGCCGGCATCGGTCGCCGAGATCGTCGCTGATGGGCAATGGAGAACCAGGATCGCATCGGAATCCTGTTCGCGCAGAAGTGCTTCAAGCGCATCGGCGTAGCGCTTCGTTCCGGCGTCGCCGATGATATCGACGGGGTTGCCGTGCGACCAGGTCGGCGGCAGAATGCGATTGAGCGCCTCGATCGTATCGGGGCTAAGCGTCGCCAGCGTGCCTTTCCAGTCCTGCAGCTCGTCAGTGGCCAAGACGCCCGCTCCGCCGCCGTTCGTCAGAATGGCCAGCCGCTCGCCACCGAGCCGCGACACGCGCGACAGGGTCTCAGCAGCCGCAAAGAGATCGTCGAGCGTCAGGACGCGCAAGATGCCTGAACGGCGGAAAGCGGCATTGTAAGCAGCGTCGGAGCCGGCCAAGGCGCCCGTGTGCGAGAGCGCAGCGTGGGCGCCGCCGGCGTGACGGCCAGTCTTGACGACAACGACGGGCTTCATGCGCGCGGCGCGGCGCGCGGCTGAAATAAACTTCGGCGCGTGTGTCACGGCTTCGACGTAGAGAAGAATGGCGCGGGTGTTGGCGTCGGTTGCGAGATAGTCCAGCATATCGCCAAGGTCGATGTCGGCCATCTCACCGAGCGAGACGACGTGCGAAAAGCCGATGCCGCGGCCGGCAGCCCAGTCGATAACGGCCGTGACCAAGGCACCCGATTGCGAAACGAACGCCAAGTCTCCGGCGAGTGGCGCACGATGGGCGAAGCTGGCGTTCAGGCCGATGGGCGGGATCATCAATCCGATACAGTTCGGACCGAGGATGCGCAGGCAATTCGGCTGTGCAGCCGCAATCATCGCCTTTTTCTGCTCGCCCATCCCGGCCGCAAGTGCGATTGCAGCTCGCGTTCCCTTGGCGCTGAGCTCCTCGATGAGGCCGGTGATGGTACCGGGCGGTGTCGCCAGGACAGCGAGATCGGGCGCCTCCGGCAGGTCCGCAACAGTTGAGTAGCAACGGCGGCCGTCGATATCGCGATATTTGGGGTTTACGAGGCTGATCGGACCTTTGAAGCCACCCTCAAGCAGGTTCTTCAAAACGGTCGCGCCGACTGACCCTGGACGCTTGCTGGCACCAATTAATGCAACCGAGTGCGGCGCGCACAGGTAGTTCAAATTGCGAACAGTCATCAGCCCCAATCCTTAATCAAGATCATGCCCAGATCCAATAAGCGACCGCGCGACCTGCTGTTCTGATCTGAATCAATAATATCTCGCAATTGCTCACTTGCGCTGCGTCAATGAGATTTAATGCAATGAGCGTAACAAAGCCGCGGGACAAATCGAGCAAAGAGGGCATTTTCGTGCATATGCTAACCAACGTGCAAAATGCTCTTCCGCCGCCGCATTCGAACGTAACCGCACTTCTAACCGACCAGTCGGGAACGCGATCCGAAACGGCAAAATTTACGCCCGCGTCGCTGCCCACCCCCGAGCAGCCGGAACTTGATCGCTATGTCCATTACCTGATCGCACGAATGACCGGCGGGCTTTCTCCCGCCGCTTGCGCCAACGCTTTCTTCGACTGGGGCTCGCACATGGCGGCCTCTCCGGGGCTGCAGCTTGAATTGATGGGTGAAGGTGTCCGCCAATGGATGCGGCTGCTGGCATTCACGCAGCAAGCTATGGGCAGCAACGCGGCCTTGCCGCCGAGTGTCGAACCGCAACCGCACGATCATCGCTTCATCTCCGACGGTTGGAAGCAGTATCCTTTCAATGTTTTCGCGGAAGCCTTTCTGCTTGGTGAAGAATGGTGGCATTCGGCAACCACACGCGTTCGCGGCGCTGAAAAACAGAGCCTCAATCGCGTCGATTTCATTACACGCCAGATGCTCGACGTTTTTGCTCCGGCAAACTTCGTCGCGACGAACCCGGATGTGCTTTCCCGTACGCAGTCAGAAGCCGGGCTCAATCTGCTTCGCGGCTACTCGAACTATCTCGATGATGTGAAGCGCCTGCGCTCGCGCGAGGCTCCGCCGGGAGCGGAGAAATTCAAGGTCGGCGAAACGGTTGCCGTGACTCCCGGAAAAGTCGTCTATCGCAATCACCTCATTGAGCTGATCCAATATGAGCCGACGACTGAGACAGTGCATTCAGAGCCGATTCTGATCGTGCCGGCCTGGATCATGAAATATTACATTCTCGATCTCAGGCCCGAGAACTCGCTGGTCAAATATCTCACCGCGCAAGGCTTCTCGGTCTTCATTATTTCATGGCGCAATCCGGATGCGGGTGATCGCAATCTGGGCTTCGATGATTATCGGCGCCTTGGCGTGATGGCTGCAATCGATGCGATCACACGTATCGTCGGCGATCGCAAAATCCACGCGACGGGTTATTGCCTCGGCGGCACGCTGCTTTCCGTTGCAGCTTCCGCCATGGCCAACGAGAATGACGATCGCCTTGCGACGCTGACGCTGCTAGCCGCGCAAGCCGATTTTCGCGAGGCCGGCGAATTGACGCTCTTTATCGACGAGAGCCAGATCACGCTGCTCGAAGATATGATGGCTGAGCAGGGCTTTCTCGATAGCGCGCAAATGGCTGGCGCTTTTCAGTTGCTGCGATCGAACGATCTGATCTGGTCGCACGTCGTCAACGATTATCTGCTCGGCGAGCGACAGCCCGTTTTCGATCTGCTCGCGTGGAATTCTGACGCGACGCGAATGCCGTACCGGATGCATTCGGAATATCTGCGATCGCTGTTCCTCAACAACGATTTTGCCGAGGGACGTTTCAAGGTCGACGGTCGCTCCGTTGCGCTAACCGATCTCCGCGTGCCGATTTTCGCGATCGGCACCGAGACCGACCACGTCGCACCGTGGCGGTCCGTTTATAAATTCAACATCCTGAGCGATACGAGCGTGACGTTCCTGCTGACAAGCGGGGGGCATAATGCCGGCATCGTCTCGCCGCCCGGCACACCGCACCGCAGCTACCGGATGGCAACCAAGCTCGCAAACGACAAGTTCGTCGATCCCGACACATGGTTTGCAACGACGCCGAAGACAGAGGGATCGTGGTGGACCGCCTGGGCCGAATGGCTCGCCCGCATGTCGACCGGAATAGTCGATCCGCCGTCGATGGGCGCACCGGAGAATGGGTTGAAGCCCCTTTGCCCGGCCCCTGGCACATACGTACTGCAAAGGTGATGTCCAGGCATTTCCTGTCTTGACCTTCGTCAAGGCGCTGGAATGGCCGAGGACGAAAATTTATCATTTCACGGCGCAAGCATAGGAGTGAAGAGCATGCTTGATCGACCTGCCAGAAACGACATGAGCACACAGGTTCCGGCGCCCGGCATTGCGCCGATGCTCAATGCCTTCAATCCGATGACGGCCTATATGGCCTTCTGGGGAGGGCCCGCACTTCAGCTCGGCGGCCAAGTGGCGCAAAGCTGGCTGCATTTTCTTGGTTCTCGCTGGATGAAGGACATGAGATTTCCGCAGCAAATCGCAGGCTGCAAGACAGCAGACGATGTGGTGACCGCCGTTGCCGAGTTCTGGCAGCAGGCGTCGAAAGATTATTCGTCTGAGATCAATCAGCTTGCCAATTTGACGTGGACTGCCACGCGGACGGCGTTCGACGGCGCAGGTACATTTACCTCGAAAGATTGCAGTTGTTCCGGTAAATGTGCGTCTCACCCGGCCGGTACTGCGTAGGAGAAAGCGTCATGAAAGCCAGCGACGTAATGACGACGAAGGTCATCTCCATTCGCCCCGATGCAACGCTCAGCGAGATGATCAAGAAAATGCTCGATCACAGGATCAGCGGCCTGCCCGTCGTTTCCGAGGATGGCAAACTCGTCGGCGTCGTCACCGAAGGCGATTGTCTTCGCCGGGCCGAGACCGGCACGGAAGTGAAGCGCTCGTTCTGGCGCGATATGCTGACGGGCTCGGAGACGCTTGCCAATGAATACATTCGCACGCACGGCCGCAAGGTCTCAGAGGTGATGACGCGCGATCCGATCAGCGTTTCGCCTGATACGGAACTCAGCGAAGTCATCCATGTCATGGAGAAGAACCGGATCAAACGTGTGCCGGTCGTGAAAGACGGCGCGGTTGTCGGCATTCTGAGTCGGGCGAACTTGCTGCAGACGTTGTCGGGCCTCGTCAGAAATACCGACGTCGACGACACTGACGCGGACATCCGCAAAGGCGTTATCGCGGCGCTCGGAACATTGCCGTGGGCCGCAAACGAATTTCTGAACGTCACCGTCAAGGATGGAGTCGTCGATCTCTGGGGCTGCTATACGGCCTATCGGCAGGACGAAGCGGCCGTTGTCGCCACCGAGAACGTGCCCGGCGTCAAGCAGGTGCGCAATCACTTGTCCTGGGTCGATCCGATGTCCGGTACGGTGGTCTACTCGCCGGACGAAAAGGTGCCGCTGGCCGACGCATAAATCGGGTTGACCGCGAGCCGCGCGATTGATGCCCATGCGATAGTCGCGGCAGCGTTGCGACCATCTCCTAATTCGGATCCGAAAGATAATCCGCCGATGAAAGCCATGGTCTTCCGAGCCGTCGGAGAGCCTCTGACCCTCGAAGAAAGACCTGATCCGCAGCCGGGAAAAGGCGAAATCCGCGTTCGCGTCGAAGCGTGCGCGGTCTGCCGGACGGACCTGCACGTCATCGATGGCGATCTTCCCGATCCCAAGCATCCCGTTATTCCAGGGCACGAGATCGTCGGCATCGTCGATGCACTTGGCGCAGACGTTCACGACCACAAAATCGGCGAGCGCGTCGGCGTGCCGTGGCTCGGCCATACGTGCGGGCACTGTCCCTATTGCCTCGCGGAGCGCGAGAACCTGTGCGACTTTCCGCTTTTCACCGGGTACACGCGTGACGGCGGATTCGCCACGCATGTGATCGCCGATGCGGACTTCGCCTTTGCGATGCCGGGTTTCAGCGATCCCGTGGCGGCAGCGCCGCTGATGTGCGCTGGCCTTATCGGCTGGCGGTCTTTGCGCATGGCGGGCGACGGCAAGCGTATCGGACTCTATGGATTTGGCGCGGCGGCGCACATCATCGCGCAGGTCATCATCTGGCAGGGACGCGAGGTTTACGCATTCACGAGAGCGGGCGACAACCAAGCGCAGGACTTCGCGCGCTCGCTCGGTGCGGTATGGGCCGGCAGCTCAGACGATGTGCCGCCCAACGAACTGGACGCCGCAATTATTTTTGCGCCTGTGGGCAGCCTCGTTCCAGCGGCACTCAAGGCGGTCCGCAAAGGCGGCCGCGTCGTCTGCGGCGGCATTCACATGAGCGACATTCCGCAGTTTCCCTACGATATTCTATGGGAAGAGCGGGAGATCCGGTCGGTGGCCAATCTCACGCGCCAGGATGCGCACGAGTTTCTCGACATCGCGCCGAAGGCCGGGGTCCATACGACGACGACCGTCTATCCGCTCGCTCACGCCAATGAAGCGCTTGCCGACTTGCGGGCCGGACGTTTCTCCGGCGCCGCCGTTCTTGTTCCCTGATGCTTATTGCGCCGGGCCGTCGCGAACCTCGACCTGAGGAAGCGCGACGCGTGGGCGCGAGATCTTTTCAGTCGGCGCCATGACGGTCGCGACGCCGGTGATAACCTCCTCGCCCTTCTGATTGACCGCCTTGCAATCAAGATTGACGCGGTGGTTCTTCGGCATTTTCTCGGAGACCGTCAGTGTGACCGTCAGGGTATCGCCGACGCGCACCGGATGACGAAACTGCAACGTCTGATCGAGATAGATCGTTCCCGGACCTGGCAGCTTAGTGCCGAGCACTGTCGAAATCAGCGCAGCGCCCAACATGCCGTGCACGACGACGCCGTGAAAAATATCGGTCTTGGCGAATTCGGGATCGACGTGTGCAGGATTAAAGTCCCCGGATACCGCAGCGAACAACTCGATATCGCGGTGGGTCAACGTCCGCACAAGGCTGGCGCTATCACCGACCTTGAGTTCGTCGAAGGTGCGGTTGGTCAACGTCTCCATGAAGTCTCCTTGGTGCTATCCGAGAATGTGATAGCCGCCATCGATGTATTCGAGATTGCCGGTGAGCGCTTTGGCGTTATCGTCCGCCAGGAACGCGGCGACGTTGCCGACATCGTCGATCGAGACGAGTTGATGGTCGGGCATGCGCTCGCGCGTACGGTCCAGAAGCTCATCGAAGCGATCAATGCCGGATGCGGCGCGGGTCTTCAGCGGTCCCGGCGACAGGGCATGAACTCGAATGTTCTTCTTGCCAAGCTCGGCCGCCATATAACGCACCGAGGATTCGAGCGCGGCCTTCACCGGCCCCATCAGATTGTATTCTTCGACGACCTTTTCTGAGCCGTAGAAGGTGACGGTCAACAGGCAGCCGCCATCCTTCATCAGAGGCTCGGCGAGATGCGCCATGCGAATGAAAGAGTGGCACGAGACGTCCATCGCGAGTGAGAACCCGGCCTGCGAGCAGTCGACGACGCGGCTGTGGAGATCATCCTTCGGCGCAAAGGCGATGGAGTGCAGCAGGAAGTCGAGCTTGCCCCACTCTTTTTCGATGCGCTCGAACACCGCTTCGAGCTGGCCGGGCTCGCGCACGTCACAGGGGACGATAATCGGGCTCTTGAGCTCTTCGGCGAGCGGGCGAACGTAAGGCTCGGCTTTGGCATTGAGATACGTGATTGCGAGATCGGCACCGGCGTTACGAAAAGCTTTCGCGCACCCGTAGGCGATGCTGTGTTCATTGGCGATGCCGACGACAAGGCCCTTTTTTCCAGCAAGCGACATGCGGCGTCTCACCTCACTCGGAAAGAGTTGCGATCAACGCACCTGGATCGACGACACTATTTTCGCCGGCTACGATGGTGATACGACCATCGGAGGGTGCAGTGATCTCGTGCAGCGCATCCTCGATGCGGACGACCGCAATGCCGTGTCCGGCGGCGACGCTAGCGCCGTCGGGAACAAGCCAGCGCACGAGCGTGCCTTCCGGGAAGATGCTTGAGGCCCACAGGGCTTCGTCAATTTTGATGTCAGACATGTCAGCTCCGATTGCCTATCGGCGATGATGTTGTTTTTCGCCGGGCACCTGCATTCTTGCTGCACTTGCGTACAATTATAATGATCTCGGTCAAAAAAATTCGCTGCATCGCGAAAGACGATGCAGCGAAAAAGCACAATATATTTTTCTGAATTTGTCCGCGTTACGCGACCGGCTCGATCTTGCGAGCCTGTAGCGCCATCGCGATCAGGGCGAAACCGCCGAAGATCATGTTGATGCCGACGAGCAGACCGATCGCCCATGCCGCCGACGACGGCAGGCCGAAGAAGATCATGGCGCCGAGCACGAGATCGACGATGCCGCTCAACAACATCATGACCCAGGCACCGGGAAGCTCGTTGCGATGTTCGAGCGCGAACATAACCGACGCGATGCCTTCAAGGATGAAGAAGGCGACGAGCACAATCGTCAGCGAAACGGCCCCTGTGGCGGGCGAAAAGAGCAGGACGAGACCGGCACCGATGCCAATGATGGCCGAGAGCAACGACCACCAGAAGCCTGGCATCGGCCGCATGGAAAATGTCGTAAAGAGGCCGGCGATGCCGCTGAAGAGAAGGAGCCAGCCGATAAAGAATGTGACGGTGAGGGTCGCGATCGGCGGCACGATGATCGCTGCCGTACCGAGAACGACGAGAACAATCCCTTCGATAAGGAACATTTTCCAATTCTCGTGAAGCGACGTTACGAGCGCCTGCCTCATGCGGCGGACGTCTGATGGATCGAATGACATTTTCAAGCTCCTGTCTGGGCGGGTAACGCAGCAAGCACGGCGCTAATCTTACGATAGTTCGCGGCTCGGTGCCGTACCAAGCGTGCAAAGTCGTGAATGTCTTACGACCGAGCACATTAAAATCCGCACTTGGCGTTGATCCGCCGCAACGCACTGCACCGCGCAGATGCGCAGAGAACGGCGTTAATGCTCGTTAAACGGTGCGAAAGAAAAGTTGTAGAGGCCGGACGCAGCTTTGCTGCTTCAAAGCACGCCCGCGAGCAGCGCGTCGCGTTTGTTCTCATGCGTTCTCAAGCCCCCTCCAATCCGGACCGAGCGAGCCGTGGTCGGCGTGGCCATCGCCCGCTTTTGTCGAAGCCGTGAGCGAGTTACGCGCCGTGCATTAATCCGCTCTCTGATTTTAGCGACGGCTGAAGCCACCAACCGCTGCCGATTTTTATTCGCCATGATTTGGCCGCAACCTATTCACGTTCGCTTCATACGGCTGCCCTTATCCGCCTGGGCTTCGAGAATAGATTGCCGACGGCACAATTGCCGTGAAAGCGCGACGCCGACGTACTAACGACTAAACGGAAATCGATTCGCAGCGTTCGACCAGGACGCGACAAAATTCGAGGAAATGCCATGAATCCCAGCCGACACGCTGCTCTCGCCGCTGCGTCGCTCCTAACGGCACTGACGGTCACGCCCGCAGTCGTCATGGCGGACGATCAGCGGCCGCCTAACAAAGAAGATAAAATCAAGAGGCACGAAAAGGAAGGCAACGGCGGCCAAAATCAATGGCAGCAGGGCAAGCCGCAGGGGCAACCTGGAAAGCCTCAGGGGCAACCGAAGAATTTCGGCCAGCAAGGCGGGCGTCCGGAGAAGCACGGCAACCCGGCGTTCGGCCAGCAGCAGAAACAGCCAAATGTGCAGCAGAAGAACTTCGGAAATGGCGGCGCTGGAGGAAATCCAAATGCGTTCGTCAAGCCGAAGCCGCCACAGCCATCGGTCGTGAATAAGGCGGTGGTACCGCAGCAGCAGCCACAACAGCGCCCCAAGCATCAGAACGCGGGCCAGCAGAACTTCAACAACCAGTTCGGCGGCCCAAACAAGGCACCGAACAATGCGCCGCCGCTGAAGCCGCAGAACGAGCAAGGCTGGAAGCGCGTCACGCCGGGCACGCAGCCCGCCCCCGTCGTCAATCCAGGCCAGCCGAACAAGCCGCAGAACCAGCAGGGCTGGAAGCGCGTCACTCCGGGCACGCAGCCCGCGCCTGTCGTCAATCCGGGACAGCCAAACAGGGCGGTCACGCCGAATTTCGCCGCCCCGAACAAACCTCCGCAGACGGCTGCGGAAGCCAAGCGGCGCTTCGAGGCCATGCGTGGCCAACGCAAAGAGGTTAAATTCGACGGAGGCAAGGGCGTCGTTATCGAAGAGCCCGGCAAGCGTCGCATCTATCGCGAGAACAATCGCGTCTTCATTCAACACGACGATACCGAGCGGCTGCGGCGTGTCGCGCCGAACGCCCGCTTCGAACGCGGAAAAGGCGGTACGAACGTCGCCGTGATCGACCGCCCAGGCGGTTATAAGATCTATTCGGAGACGGATGCCAACGGCCAGCTCATTCGCCGGTATCGCCGTGGGCCCGACGGGCGCGACTTCATCATCATCGACAATCGCCGCCGCCGTCATGACAACTTCGGCAGAAATCTCGCGGCCGGAATCGGCATCGGTGTCGGCGTCGTTGCTGGTGCCGCCATCCTGAATTCGATGCTCGACGTGCCGCCGCCGCGTGTCACCATTCCGCGCGACGAGTACATCGTCGATTACGAACGTGCGAGCGACGAAGACGTTTACGAGGCACTGAGCGCACCGCCGGTCGAAGATTTCCGCGGGGGATATACCCTCGATGAAATCCGGGCGACGGCTGCGCTTCGCGACCGCATGCGCCGCGTGGACCTCGACGACATCACGTTCGATTTCGGCTCGTGGGAGGTCAATCCGAGCGAGTACGGTAAGCTCGACCGGATCGCGCGCGCCATGCTCCGGATCATCCATCGGCACCCCGATGAGGTGTTCATGATCGAAGGCTATACGGATGCTGTCGGCTCACCGGAGGACAACCTTTCGCTCTCCGACCGGCGCGCGGAATCCGTTGCGGAAGTGCTGACGCAGCAGTTCCAGATCCCCTTTGAGAACCTGACGACGCAAGGCTATGGCGAAGAGTACCTGAAGGTTCCGACCCAGGCGCCGGAACGGCTCAACCGCCGCGTCGCCGTTCGCCGGATCACGCCGCTCCTGGCTCGCGGTAATGCCGGCGCGCCTCCTCCGCCGCCGCAGGGCGCTGGCCAATATGACGACGGCCCTGGCGGTCCTGGTGATGGCGGACCGGACGATGGCGGTCCCGATGACCAGGGTTACGATGGCCCGCCGCCAGGACGTAACTAAAGGTTCTCGACGATAATTGCTCCCGCCGCCTCGATAGTAATCGAAGCGGCGGGATTTTCTTTTGGGCGCGCCGTTGCTAATTCGCCGAGGCTGGCCGCCATCCCGCTTCGATGGCTTCCTGCTCGGAGCAGAACCAACGCTTGCCTTTTCCGGGTTCCATCTTGACCCGGTCGTACCAAGGATCCCACGGCATATGAAAGATCCGGCCGCGGGATGAGACGTTGCCCTTGATCGCGCAGCCTTTGGGCGCGCTCGTTTCGGCGACCTTCCATTCGTTGTGGCGGAAATCCCAAGGTGCTTCCGCGGCACCTTGCCAAACGCCGACCCTGGCGCTCCGCGCCTCCGTTTCGACGGCGACGTATCTTTTCGAGTAGCGGACGAACGCCCAGGCAAGTCCGACGCGGACCATGGCCTCATCGATATCGACGCCGTCCGCAAAGCAGGTCGCGAGCACGCGCCGATAACGATCGGTGCCTTTGCGTTCGCACATCAATTCCCGATGTTCGGCGAGCTTGCGCAGCATCGCGGCGGCGGCAACGCCGCAGTTCCACGTCTCACCCGATGCTGTTTGGCACGTCTGCGCAATTTCAGGCGCGTCGATGCCTTCAAGACGGATGCGGGTCGCGCCAACATCGAGCGTGTCACCATCGACGACGTGGCCGATACCCGAGATGATCGCAGGCTGGCCGTCGTCGCCGGGCAATGCATGCACGACGAGCGGGAAAAGTGCGATAACGAGCGTCGCAACGCCAACGCTCGTACGCGAAGGGGGCCGGATAGGCGGGTTGATGAACATATAGCGAACATCGCGCTCGCCGGTGTCGCAACATGGGCGTCGTGGTGGTGATTTCTTGCTGTTTCATGAGTCGATACAACCGCGCGAGAATGCTCGTGCGACGGGAGCGTTTCCGCCTCGGCCGTTGGACTTTGCAGCTTGTCGATGGAATGAAGGTCGCGACTTCGACATCGCGGTGGGGAATCGCGCACAATGACGGCAGACCCTGCGCCGCAGCCAGCGGCCCGCCAGTGACATAATTCGCCGCGATATTTCGCGTGCTTTGCGCGCGGCGCCCGACGCCGACGACAACGAGGACCTGAATGACTTCCCAATACCCGCAGCCGCCCGCTCCGCCACCGCTGCCGCCGTTTGCGGCTCAGCGGCCGGCTTTCGAGCGCGCGCCCCTTGGTTCGGGGCCGCGCCGCGGACCACCGCCGCCGGGGAGCCCGCGCAAGCCGCCGCCACGCCGGCGCAGCGGCTTGCTCGTGGGCGTCGTCTATTTCCTTCTCGTCGTCCTGTTCGTCGGCGGAGCTGGCGTCGGCTATCTCGTGCTCAATCCGCCGAGCGACTTCATCCGACAGAAAATCACCGAGCAGGTAAAAGCCCGAACAGGACGCGACCTCGTGATCGCCGGACCGGCGACATTTGCGTTCTTCCCCGAGCTCGGCGTGTCGTTGCATGACGTGTCGTTGTCGGCGCCTGCGGGAATGGACGGCACGCTGCTTCATGCCGAAGCGCTTCAGGTGAGCGTTGAGCCAATATCGCTTCTGCAGCAGCGGCCGAAAATCAATGCCGTAACGCTTCGCCAGCCGGTGTTCGACTTCCACGTCGACAAAAATGGACGGAACAACTGGAAATTCGCGACCAATCGCGCGGCAACGCAGGTCGCCGAGTTGCAGAGGGCCGGCACACTGCGCGACGCAAGTGCTTTCGATGTCGCCGCCGCTGAGGTCGATGGCAATTCGGTTGCCATTCCGTCCGTCTCGAATGTGCAGCTCGATAACGTCCGCATCGAGGATGGAACGATCCGCTTCAGCGACGACCGGACCGGCCGCAAATCCCAGGTGTCAGGCATCAACGTGAAGCTCGGCTTGCCGTCGCTGGAAAGTCCGCTTGTTGCAAACGGCAATCTCGTCTGGCGCGACCAGCGTCTCGATTTCGACGGCAAAATCGAAAACGTGCGCGGCTTGCTGATGAACGCGCCCGCACATCTCACATTCTCGACCAAGAACGGGCTGATCAATGCCTCCTATAGCGGCGACCTGACCGTTCAGGATGGCGCGATTCTCGACGGCCAAGTTTCGGCCAAGGCGGATTCCGCTCGCCAGCTTGCCGAATGGTTCGGCTCCCGACTGCCCCCCGTCACCGGCTTCGGGCCGCTGTCAATCGAAGGCAAGCTGCAGACGGCCGACAACGTCACTGAGTTTTCGAACGCGACATTCGCGCTGGATGGCGAAACGGCGAAAGGCACGATCAAGGTAACGACGGGCGGTGTGAGGCCGTTCGTTGAGGCGAACCTTGCGATTTCCGCGCTCGATCTCAACAAGTATCTAACGAACGCCGTCGTCGGCACGCTGGTAACTGAAAGTGCGAATGCTCCGGCCGATCCGGCACCGGCGGCCGCGCCTGCCGCTGGCCCCGACGAGATTCAGAAGCTTTTGCAGAAGCAAGGCACCAAGGTTTACGGCGTCGAACAACGCGCGGGCTGGTCAAGCGAGCGACTGAACCTAACGCTCCTTGGACTCGCCGATGGCAAGGCGCAGCTCGCTATCGGCAGGCTGCATTTCAAGAACGTGTCGATCGGCCAATCGTCCGTCGATGTCACCGTCAACAATCGGGCGATGCAGGCGTCGTTCAACGACGTTGCGCTCTACGAAGGCCATGGTCGCGGCGTGCTGACGCTCGATGGCTCAGCCGACACTGCTAACATTGGCGCCAATTTCAATTTCGACAGCGTCTCGGCTCTGCCGTTCCTGAAGGATGCTGCCAACTTCGGCTGGGTGTCCGGGAACGCCAACGTCAAGCTGCAGCTCGCGGCAAACGGCGCCAGTCAGCTGCAATTGATCGAGAGCCTGAACGGCAACGCCGGGTTCCAGTTCTCGAACGGCGCCATCGTCGGCTTCAATCTGCCCGGCGCCCTGCGCGGGCTGTCGCAGGGCAACTTCGGGGCTCTCAGAACGTCACCGACGGAGAAAACGGATTTCAGTGCGCTGGCCGCGACGTTTACGGTTACGAATGGCGTCGCGCAGAACCAGGATCTGCAGCTTGTCAGTCCGCTTTTGCGGGCGACCGGCAGCGGCGTCATCCACATGCCGCAACGGACCGTCGACTATACCGTGAAGCCGAAGCTCATCGCCTCACTCGAAGGCCAAGGCGGCAATGCACAGGCATCCGGCATTGAGGTTCCGGTAAGGATTACCGGGTCCTGGGATCATCCGAGCTATCATCCCGATCTAAACGGGGTGCTCGCTGACCCGAACAAGACAATGGATGCCATCAAGAACATCGGCAAAAAACTCAAAGGGAAGAATTCAGACGAAATCGTCGATTCTCTTTTCGGCAAGAAGGGTGACGAGGATCCGCAGACCGAAAAGACGAAGAAAAAAGCCAAGAAGCTGCTGAACCAATTATTTGGCAAGGCAGACGATCAAAATTAGCAAAAATTTCACGGCTGAGTTTCGCTTCGATGACGGCAAAAGCGACCGAGCGAGGCGTCACAAAACCGGTTGTTAAGCCGCTGGCGCACCACGGCTAAAAAAAATTGGCGCAGGGCACAAAAAGCTCTTGCGTAGGGGGGGCGTTGGCCTCATATGCACGCTCTCTCGTCTGTCCACCTGCCAACATGGTCGAGGTTTCCCAGAACCAATGAGGTAAGGAGCGGGCGGGTCAAACCTATCTGCTGGTTGGGGAGGGTCACATGGCCTTTAATGACACCCTCTTCCAATTGGGGATGGACTTGACTCGTTCAAGCACCGCCCAAGAGGAAGATCACGCGCGCGCTGAGTTCAACGCGGAAGTCGAGGACTCGATTGTGAGTCCGATTGCTGAGCAAAGCGTACCTAGTGCAGGGACTACGATCTTTATCGATCTCCATGGCGCCATGCGCCTCGGCGACGTCAAGTCCGCCGAGCGTGCGATGAAGCGTGCCGTCGAGAACTTGGGCCTCAAGCTCAAGAGCCTCCACCTTGACCGCGCCGCTGGCGGCGACGTGTCGGGTGTCGCGGTCTTGAGTTCCGGGCACCTGTCCTTGCAGGCTTGCTCGCGGACCGGCTTTGCCGCTGTCGACGCGCGCGGATGCGATGGGCTGACGCCGTCAAAGGCGCTGCTCGCACTCGCGGGCGCTTTCGGAGCGCGCGAGGCTGTCATCCAGCGCAAGCGCACGGCTTCGGTCGTTGAAATGCCGACCGTACGTGCCGTACGGCCCGCGCAGCGCCAGAAGGCCCAGGCGAAGGCGGCTTAAGAAGAGAGTTTTGTCTTGGCACCGAGCGACTGCTTTTTGTTGCGCTTGGCAGCTCCCTACGGGAGCCGGCCGCCAAGCGCGAAGCGGACTGTCGGTGCAGCTGACTTCTCTGAACTGACTCCCTACCAGCAATAGGTTGCCGCGATCGGGTATGTCTCGATCGCGGCTTTTGGCGTACCCGGATGCTCCGCTACAATCCCAATTAAGATTAAGTATGCTCAAAATCCTGTCGTGTGCTTCGATAGCGAGATAGAAAACTCTTCGAAGCTGTCTGCAACTATATGTGAATTTGCCTTTTAGACCCGTTTGCGCAGAGGATTTGTTCAAATGGAAATTTTATATTCGCCAAAGTTTTATGCCAATCAGCAGGCAGGTTCATTATCTTCCGCTGAGGTCGTCATTCCGATCGTGCTTAGTTTGTTCAAGGTGAACTCGGCGGTCGATATCGGATGTGGAGTCGGAGGGTGGCTAAAGACGTTGTCACAGCACGGCGTGAGCGACTACCAGGGGCTCGATGGCGATTATGTGAGCGCCGAGATGCTACAAATTCCGGCCGAGCATTTTACGCCCACCGATTTGTCACGCTCCTTTTCGCTTTCGCGCAAATATGATTTGGCGATTTCTCTGGAAGTTGCTGAGCACCTACCTGAGAGCAGTGCTGACGAATTCGTTGAATCAATCGTAAATGCTGCGCCGGTCGTTTTGTTCTCGGCTGCAATACCGCTGCAAGGCGGACTCAATCATATCAATGAGCAATGGCAGAGCTATTGGGCGTCGAAGTTTGCTACGCACGGATACGTTGCGATTGATTGCATTCGCCCCGCTATCTTCCGAGATCCGCGTGTTGCAAGCTGGTATAGGCAAAATATACTAATTTTCTGCGAGCCGGCTAAAGTCCCATCTTCTCTATCGCCCGTGACATCGCCTTATCAGTTAGATCGCGTCGATCACGGCCTTCTCGCGTATTTTCAAGGCGGTTCGTCTCAACCAGGAAGCGGCAGGGAAGCCTTACAGAGCATAAAGCAAGCTGTACCGGTGCTCATAAATGCGGCCCTTAAGAAAGTGCGATTGGCTTAGCGTACAACGGTTTGTTTCGGTCTAAGTCATATGCCCTTCGCGCTGGCGCGCGACTTCCTTGGCGGGCTCGGCGGCTTTCAGGGCCTCCGTCGGCAATAGAGATGCTCCTGCTCCGCGGGAGAGGCGTGAGAAGAACAGAATCGATGACATCGACACCAAGCCAATCAGCAAAAAGACAGGCGGAAAATGTGCGGCGTCGATGGCGCTTCCACCACGCAAATACTGCATGGCCTGAAGTCCCATCGCGGCGATGGTGACACCCACTGAACCCGACAATTCCTGCAACGCAGCGGCGAAACTCGTGGCGCGGCTCAGGCGCTCGGGCGGCACGTCGGCGTACGCCAGCGTGTTGACGCTCGTAAACTGCAGCGAGCGCGACAGGCCACCGGCGAGAAACAGCCCGACGATCAACAGCGCGGGCGTGCTCGATACGAACAGCGACGGCAGGGCGGCAAACAGGCTTGAGACCACTGCGTTCGCGATCAGCACGCGCTTGAAGCCGTAACGACGGATGATAGCCGCGGCCTGGGTCTTCATGAACATAGCGCCGATGCCGGTCGCGAAGGTCATCAAGCCAGACTGGAACGCGGTCATACCAAAACCGGTCTGAAAGAGCAGCGGCAGCAGGAACGGTCCAGCGCCAAGCCCCGTCCGAAACAGGAAGCCACCGACCACGCCCGCGCGATACGTTGGGATCGCAAGCAAACGAAGGTCGATGATCGGCTGGGGGACGCGGAATGCGTGCCAGACGTAGAGCCCCAGCAGAACGGCACCTGAGAGCGTAATCAAAACCACCAGATCGCGATCGAGAAGGCCAAGCCCCATCAGGGTGACGCCCGTCAGGAACAGCGACAAACCGGGTCCGATCAGGAAGAAGCCGCGCATATCGAAGGTGCTGGGGGTGCTTTCGCGCGTGTCTGGGATCAGACGCGTGACCAACACGATACCGACCAGTGCGACCGGAATGTTGATCCAGAAGATCCAGCGCCAGCTAAAGTAGGTCGTAAGGAAGCCGCCAAGCGGCGGACCGAGCACGGGGCCGACGAGCGCCGGAACCGTGAGCCACGCAATCGCATTGATCATATCGGTCTTTGGAATTGTGCGGAGCACAATAAGCCTGCCGACCGGCGCCATCATCGCGCCGCCGATGCCTTGCACAACGCGCGCGACAACGAGCGAACCGAGATCCGACGACAATCCACAGGCAATCGAGCCGACGGAGAACACCACCATAGCCGCGCGGAAGACGTTTTTCGCACCGAAGCGGTCTGCCATCCAGCCCGACGCCGGAATGAAAACCGCCAACGCCAGCAAATACGTGGTCACCGCGAGTTTAAGGTGAATGGGGTTGGAATGGAGATCCTTGGCGATCGCCGGCAGCGACGTGGCAAGCACGGTCGCGTCCAGGTTCTCCATGAAGAGACCTGTCGCAACGACCAGAGGTATGAAATTGCGGCGAAAAAGTTCGGTCATGATGGGTTGTCTAGCAAGCGTACAAACGATTAACGCTGTCGCAATCCGGCGCGCGACTTATGCAGATCTCGATTGCAAATTGGGTGCGGCATATACCACCGCTGACCCTCGGATAGGCTGCCATTACCCCGTTGAGTGGTGCGGACCTAACAGAGCTAAGCTATGCGCGATCATCGGCCAGGCGCATAATCTGGTGTTCGGCATAAAACAAACAACAGCGCGGGTTTTGCGAGGGCCGGACGAAGCCCTCTTTGATCCAAGGCTGTGACTTGGGGAAACGCATCGCATGGTTACCAACAAGGTCATGTCGGCTGACGAAGCCATCGCCCGGATCGGCGATAACGCCGTCGTCACGACAACGGGGTTTGTCCAGAGCTGCATTCCGGAAGCGTTGCACGCGGCGCTGGAGAAGCGGTTCGTCGAGACCGGCGCGCCGCGCGACCTGACGTTGATCATGTGCGCCGGCGCTGGCGACAGCAAAGGCCTCGGGACCGGCCGCCTCCACCACGATGGTCTCTTGAAACGCGTGATCGCCGCCAACTTCGGACGCATGCCGAAAGTTGCGCAGGCGGCGCAAGACGACAAAATCCAGGGCTATAACCTGCCGCAGGGCGTGATCTCGAAGCTTTATCGCAGTTGCGCCTCGGGGAGCCCCGGCCTCTTTACGCGCGTCGGCCTGCACACCTACGTCGATCCGCGTCTCGGCGGCGGCAAGGTCAACACCAAGACGAAGGAAGATCTCGTCAAGCTCGTCGAAGTCGATGGCAAGGAATGGCTGTTCTACAAAGCCACGCCGATCAACGTGGCGCTGATACGCGCAACGAGCGCCGATCCGCTCGGAAACTTGAGCATGGAGCGTGAGGCGCTGACGCTCGACGTACTGGCGCAGGCGATGGCCGCACATAACAACGGCGGCATCGTCATCGCGCAGGTCGAACGTATCGTCGCGGAAGGTTCGATCAAGCCAAAGGACGTGAAGGTTCCAGGCATTCTCGTCGATTGCGTCGTCATCGCCGACCCGCCGGAGATGCACCGCATGAACTACGGCGTGATCTACGATCCAGGCCTTGCGGGCGAAGTGCGTGTGACCGTCGACAGCCTGCCGACGATGGAGCTGGATGAGCGCAAGATCATCGCGCGACGTGCATCCTTTGAACTGCCGCCGAACGGCGTCATCAATCTCGGTGTCGGCGCGCCGGACGGCGTTGCGAACGTCGCCAACGAAGAAAAGGTGACGCCCTACCTCGTCATGACGACGGAAGCGGGTGCCGTCGGCGGCGTCCTGGCGGGCGGATCTAGCTTCGGCTCATCGGCGAATGCACATTCGATCCTCGACCAGAACCAGATGTTCGACTTCTATCATGGCGGCGGCTTGGACCTCACCTGCCTCGGCATGGCGGAATGCGACAGCATCGGCAACGTCAACACCAGCAAATTCGGCGGCAAGCTCAACGGCTGCGGCGGCTTCATCGACATTTCGCAGAACGCGCGCGCTGTGGTGTTTGCTGGCACGTTCACAGCCGGCGGTCTTAAAGTTGCAATCGAAGACGGCAAAGTTCGCATCCTGCAGGAAGGCCGCGCGAAGAAATTCGTAAAGCAGGTCGAGCAGGTGACGTTCTCGGGCAAATACGCGGCGCAGAAAGGTCAGCCCGTCATCTATGTCACCGAGCGGTGCGTGTTCCAACTCACCGAGCATGGCCTTGAATTGATCGAAGTGGCGCCCGGCATCGATATCGAGCGCGACATTCTCCCCAACATGGCGTTCAAGCCGCACATCCACAAACCGGTGACGATGAACCCGCGGATCTTCCTCGATCAGCCGATGGATCTGCTGGCAGACCTTTTGAACCAGCATCTGAAAGATCGCATCAGCTATGATGCGGGCCGCAACATCCTGAATATCGATCTGCGGGCGTGGAGCGTGCGCAAGAAGGCCGACGTCGCCGATCTCAAGAAGGCGATCGTCGAGGCTTGCCAAGCGACCGGCAAGCGCGTCGATGCGATGATCAATCAGGATGGTTGCCGTATCGCCGAAGACCTGTACGACGACTATGCCGATATGGTGGCCTACGTCACCAAGAACCACTACGCGCGTTCCGCGCGCTATGCGACGAGCGCGGTCACGCGGCAAAAGCTGCAAGACGCGTTGCGGCGACGCGGGCTCAATACGCACGTATTCGAGAATGCCGATGCGGCCTTTGAGTCGCTGGAGCGCCAAGCCGCGGAATAATTTTTGGGAGGCGCAGGCGACTCTCCTCCGTCGAGCCGGCCGTAGCTATGTTGGCGCAGGCGACTCTCCTCCGTCGAGCCGGCCGCCTGCGCGTGCTTGCTTCAACTTCCGTCATGGCCGCGAAGGCGGCCATTCGACGATTCTCCATACCGTTCATGGTGATGGGCCGCATGGCTCCCGGCCTACGCCGGGATGACGGCTGCTCGTGGTGCCGCCGTTCCGCGTGGGTCTTGATGTGATTAATGACAGTCGCCATTTATCCGCGACTTCATCCTCATCAGGTGCATCATGGAACACACCATTTTCCGAGTCTTCGATGACTCTGGCGTCGAGCGCCAACCCGCGCAGGCCGAAAGCGTGGCCCGCGATGACACAGCGCTCATGGATGCCTACAGCAACGCGGTCGTCGACGTCGTCGATGCGGTGTCGCCTGCCGTCGTCCACGTGCAAGTGAAAAGCACGCGCGGCGGACGTAGCGGACAGGGCTCCGGCAGCGGCGTCATCGTTTCGCCCGACGGGCTCATCCTCACGAACAATCACGTCATCGACGGCGCACAATCGATCACGCTCGCGCAGGGCGATGGTCAGCATTTCGGTGCGCGCCTCGTCGGGCGCGATCCCGATACGGATATCGCCGTTCTGCGGGCCGAGACGACGGAACGATTGAAGTTCGCAAAGCTCGCGGATTCCAAGAAGCTGCGTCCGGGTCAGATCGCGATTGCAATCGGCAATCCGCTCGGTTTTCAATCGACGGTGACGGCTGGCATCATCAGTGCAGTCGGACGATCGCTGCGTGCCGAGAATGGCCGCTTGATCGACGACGTCATCCAGACGGATGCGGCGCTGAACCCTGGCAACTCCGGTGGCCCGCTCGTCAATTCGTCGGGCCATGTGATCGGCATCAACACCGCGACGATCATGGGCGCGCAGGGGCTTTGCTTCGCCGTTGCGTCGAACACGGCCGAATATGTGCTGACGCAGATCCTCAGTCACGGTCGCGTGCGGCGGGGCGTGATGGGCATCGTCGCAGAACATGTCGTGCTGCCACAGCGCATTCGTCACGCGCTGCATCTGACGCAAGCGGGCGCCATCGGCATTCGCAGCGTTCAGGCGAATGGACCCGCAGACGCCGCGGGGCTGAAGGCGGGCGATATCATGATTGCGCTCGACGGCGTCGCGATTGCGGGTGTCGATGACGTGTCGCGCGTGCTTGACGCGAAGCACATCAATCAGAAAGTGATCGCGACGGTGCTTCGCTCCGGCGAGAAGCTGGAGTACGCGATCGTTCCGGAGGAGCGGGATTAGTTTTTAGTTGGCGCAGGCGACTCTCCTTCGTCGAGCCGGCCGCCTGCGCTTTTACTTATTCCCGTGTCAGTCCTTTGGCGGACAGTTCTTCGAGGTATTGGCCCCAGCGCTGGTCCTTCTCGCGGCCGATCAGGTGGAGATAGCCCCACGTATAAAGGCCCGTGTTGTGGCCATCATCGAAGGCGAGGCGCGTCGCGTAGTTCCCGACGGCATTCATGCCGGTGAGCTTGACGTTCTTCTTGCGCGGGACGGTGATGCGCTGCGATGGCGAATGGCCCTGCACTTCCGCCGACGGGCTGACGACGCGAAGGAATTCGGCGGGCAATTCGAACGTGCGGCCGTCCGGGAAGGCGGCTTTCAACACCTTACCGCCATCGATAATTTCGAGCACGGGCGGCGGCGTCAGCGTACCTTTGGCGCGCTCGACCTCGCTCCATGTGCGTGCGGCGATGTCACGGAAAATCGCTGCGTATTGGCTTTCCGGCGCGGCGACCGTGACGGGCTTGCCGCTGTCGGACGTCTCGCGGATTTCCATATGCAGGGGCACTTCACCGAGGAACGGGACACCAAGCTTCTTTGCCTCGTCGTGCGCGCCGCCGTGGCCGAAGACGTCGGACCGCTCGCCGCACTTCGGGCAGAGGAAGTAGCTCATGTTCTCGACGATCCCGAGAATTGGCACTTCGACACGCTTGAACATGGCGATACCCTTACGGGCGTCGATCAACGCCAGGTCCTGGGGCGTGGAAACGACGACAGCGCCAGACAGCGGCACGCTTTGCGAGATCGTCAGTTGCACGTCGCCGGTGCCAGGCGGCATGTCGATGATGAGCACATCAAGATCGCCCGTCGTGCCGGCCCAATCGGTTTCGCGCAGCATCTGGCTCAGCGCCGAGACGACCATAGGTCCGCGCCAGACGACAGGGGTGCCTTCATCAACGAGGAAGCCCATCGACATGACTTTCAGGCCCCAGCCTTCGAGCGGCGTGATGGTCTTGCCGTTCGCGACCTTGGGCTTGCCAGTGATGCCAAGCAGGCGCGGTTGCGATGGGCCGTAGATATCGGCGTCGACGATGCCGACTTTCAAACCAATCGCCTGCAGCCCGAGCGCGAGATTGACGGCGACCGTCGATTTGCCAACGCCACCCTTGCCGGAGGCGACCGCGATGACATGCTTCACGCCCGGAATGGCTTGTGCTTTGGCAGCGGGCTGAGCCGCGGCTGCGGCTTGGCGTGGGCCGGCGCCATCGCCCGTCGCGCCTTTCTCACGCGCCGCCTGCACGCGGGGATGCTCCGGCCGTGGTCCCGATACCGCTTTCACCGGACCGCCAGCAACGCGCGTATCCCTCGATTGGCCAGCAGGAGCATCAGCGGTCAGGACGGCGGTGACGCCCGAGACGCCGCCGATCTCGGAAACGACCTTCTCGGCAGCAAGGCGAAGCTGCTCCAGCTCTTCCGCGCGGCTCGCCGGAATCGTGATCGAAAAATACGGATGATCGTCCTTGATGAAGATCTCGGACACGAGGCCGAGGTCCACGATATTGCTTTCAAGGTCTGGGCCTTTGACCCGACGCAGGGCGTTGAGCACCTGTGTCTTATCGACTGGCATGAGCGTCTCCCGGAGGCGCCGAAGCGACGGCGCATTTTATCTGGGCGATATAAGTCGCGCCGCGGCCGGTGGGAAGCGCCTCGCGCGGCTGATTGCAAGCAAAGCCCGGAATTCGGCGGGTTGCGGTGCCTGCGAAGCCAGCCTAATCGTGTCGCATGGTGGCGAGTGATCACATTCTTGGCGTTATCCTGGCGGGCGGACGGTCGCGGCGCTTCGGCGGCGGCGACAAGACGCTTGCCGAGATTGACGGGAAATCCATCCTTGCGCGCGTGATTTCGCGGTTTCGGCCGCAGGTCGGGCGGCTGGTCTTGAGCATCAATGGCGATGCTCAGCGCTTCGCCAATTTCGGGATCGAGACGATCACGGACGGCGAAAGCCCGGAGCTTGGGCCGTTGAGCGGCATCCTTGCGGCCATGGATTGGGCCAAGGCGCATGCGCCAGGCGTTACCCTAATCGCGACCGTGTCATCGGACGTCCCGTTCCTGCCCGACGACCTCATCACCCGCCTCGACGCGGCCCGTGATGAGGACCAGAGCGTTGCAATTGCTGAATCGGCGGGGCGGCGTCATCCGACCGTCGGGCTATGGCCCCTGAAAAGACGGTCTGACGTAGCCAATGCCCTTGCCCGGCGGGCATTGAGCGTCAATCGGCTGGCGGCCGATCTCGATGCTGTTGCAGTGATCTTTCCGATGCGCGACAGTGATGGCGATGAGATCGATCCGTTCTTCAACGTCAATACTCGTGACGATCTCGATGCTGCCCGTGTGCTCGCGCAAAAAAAAGGATGACCGTTTTGGGCAAAGCCTTTCTCTCGCACGCCACTCTGCCGCTGTTCGGGATTGCCGGCTGGTCGAATTCCGGCAAGACAACGCTGATCGAAAAGCTCGCCACGCATTTTTCCGGCGAAGGGCTGCGGGTGGCAACGATCAAGCACACACACCACAAATTCGATATCGACGCACCGGGGAGCGACACCGAACGGCATCGTTCAGCAGGCGCTGCTGAAACCGCGATCGTCTCGGGCTCGCGCGTGGCTTTCATCGAGGAAATCGACCGGGCGGGCGAGCCGACGCTCGAAGAAATTGCCGCGCGGCTGCGTCCGGCGGACATTATCCTGGTCGAGGGCTACAAGTCGGCGCACATCCCTAAAATCGAGGTTCGTAGGGCGGCGGTCGCGGCCGAAAAGCTGTTATCGACGACCGATCCATTGGTCGTTGCCATTGCAGCGGATCACGAGGTCGATGCGCACGGCAAGCCGGTGTTCGATCTTAACGATATCGATAATATCGCGGCCCTGATCGTCAGGACCGTGGGGCCATTCAACCCCGTCCGCCAGCTCGCCTAGTGGCCGCTGAAGTGGGAAAAGACGTTGAGGAGCTGGTCTCCCAGCACCGTCAAGGCTATGAGCCAAAATACTGAGGCCACAACCGCCCCCAATACGAAATAACCCGCCGGACTTTTCATCGATTTTTCCTCCCCTCAGCCGATTTTTTTCTACAATACAGGAAAATGTGACGCGAGAGCTTCGCTTGTCCTTGACGGGCTAAGGCACGATATACGAACTCAAGGCCTATACGGGAGAATGTTCATGCAGGGCGCAACCGCCCAGAACTCCGAAACGCCGCTCGTCGACCCCTTTGGCCGGTCGATCGAGTATTTGCGCGTCTCGGTGACAGACCGCTGCGATTTCCGCTGCGTCTATTGCATGACCGAGCATATGACATTCCTTCCAAAGAAGGATCTGCTGTCGCTCGAAGAGCTCGACCGGGTTTGCGCGGCCTTCGTCCGGCGCGGCGTACGTAAGCTTCGGATTACCGGCGGCGAACCGCTTGTGCGGCGCAACATCTTGTGGCTGTTCCGGTCGCTCGGCCGCCATCTCGAAAGCGGTGCGCTCGATGAGCTGACGCTGACGACGAATGGCAGCCAACTCGAAAAGCATGCCACCGATCTTTATTCCGCTGGCGTCCGCCGGATCAACGTTTCACTCGACACACTCGACCCTGAGAAGTTCAGGACGGTCACGCGTTGGGGCGATCTTTCGACGGTGCTGCGCGGTGTCGATGCGGCGGAGGCCGCAGGTATTCAGGTGAAGTTCAACGCCGTGGCGCTGAAGGGCATCAATGAGGATGAGATCGAAGACCTCATTCGCTTCGCGCATGGCCGCGGCGCCGACCTGACGCTGATCGAAACGATGCCGCTCGGCGACATCGGCGAAGACCGCACGCATCAGTATCTGCCGTTGTCAATCGTCCGTGCGCGGCTCATGGACCGGCTGACGCTCGAAGACAACCCGTATCGCACCGGCGGCCCCGCGCGTTACGTGACGGTGAAGGAAACCGGCGGCCGTCTGGGCTTCATTACGCCGCTGACGCACAATTTCTGCGAAAGCTGCAATCGCGTGCGCCTGACGTGCACAGGCCAGCTCTATATGTGCCTCGGTCAGGAAGACGACGCCGATCTCCGAGCACCGCTACGGGCTTCTTCTGACGATACCCTGCTTGACGCGGCGATTGTCGAAGCGATCTCGCGCAAACCGCGCGGTCATGATTTCATCATCGACCGGCGCACGAAGCAGCCCGCCGTCAGCCGGCATATGAGCGTCACGGGCGGCTAGGTCCTGCTGCGTCGCCGCGCCCCGGTCTGCCTTCACTCTTACTCAATCACATTGCTTTAGCGTCCAAAGCGGTAGGTCCGGTTTTACCGATCGTTAAAGTTGTGCGTATCGACGATGAGCGAAGCTGCTGCACTCGAAATCCGCGGTTTGACCAAGTCATTCACGCATAAGGCGGTCGACGACCTTTCCCTTTCCATCAGGCGCGGCGAATTCTACGCCCTGCTCGGCCCCAATGGCGCCGGCAAGACGACGACGCTGCGCATGGTGGCGGGACTGCTGCGGCCGGATGGCGGGTCGATCGAGATCCTCGGCCTCGACGCACTCAACGATCCGGTCGCGGCGAAAGCCGTCACCGCCTGGGTGCCGGACGAGCCGCTGGTCTACGACAAGCTCGACCCGATCGAATATCTCGAATTCATCGCCGGGCTCTGGGGCATGGACGAAGCCAAGGCAGCCGACCGCGCCGAGCATCTCATCGACCTCTTGGATCTTGAAACGCAGGCACGCACGCGCTGCCAGGGGCTTTCGAAAGGCATGCGCCAGAAGGTGGCGCTTGCAGGCGCACTCATTCACGAGCCGAGCCTGATCATTCTTGACGAACCGTTGACCGGGCTCGATGCGGGCTCGGCGCGCAGGGTCAAGACCGTGCTCAAAGAGCATGTCGCCAACGGCGCGACCGTCGTGATGACGACGCACATCCTCGAAGTCGCCGAGCGCATGGCCGAACGGATCGGCGTGATCGCGCGCGGCCGTCTCGTCGCGGAAGGAACACTCGATGAGTTGCGGGCGCGCGCCGGGCGCCAAGACAGCAACCTAGAAGATATTTTCCTGACGCTCGTCGCCGACGAGAGCGCAGCCGCATGACCGTCGCAAGCGTCTCATGGTTCGCACGCCACGAATTCAGGTTGGCGTGGCGGGACATCGCGCAGATGCTCGCAGGAGGCCGGACCCGGCGCGAACGCACGCTGCTTGCCGGCGCCGCCGTTATCATCGCAGCCTTGCACGGGCTTGCTTATATCGTTCTGTCGCGTGTGCTTACGGATGCCGATCTCGCCAGCAAGGGCACGCTCATTACGCTGACGGCGTCGATCCTATTGACGTTTTCGATGATGCTGTCGCAGGCGGTCGAGCAGGTGACGCGAGCATTTTATGCGCGCTCCGATCTTGATCTTATTTTGTCCTCGCCCGCATCGTCGCGAAACCTGTTTGCTGTGCGCATCTGTTCCATCGCGATCACCGGTGCGATCATGACGGCAGCGATGATTGCGCCTGCGATCAACGTTGCCGCCTGGATCGACGGTCCGCGGTGGCTTTCGGCTTATGCCGTGATCGCCGGATTAAGTGCCTTCGCGACAGGCCTCGCCGTGCTCGTCACGCTCGGCCTTTTTCGAGTTGCAGGAGCGCAAAAGACGCGCTTCATCGCGCAGATCATTGCAGCGGTCGTCGGCGCGACGCTTTTGATCGGCTTGCAGGCGGCGGCTGTTTTCGCCTACGGCCGGTTATCGCGCTTCTCTGTGTTGAACTCCGAGGCCGTGAGCCGCGCCGCTCCCGCGCTCGACAATCTCATCTGGATGCCCGCCAGGGCAGCGCTCGGAGACGTCAACGCTGCGATTGCTACCATCGCGGCGGGGGTCGCATTCCTGGCGCTCGTCATCATTGTTTTCTCGCCGCAATTCAGCGCGAACGCGATTGCAGCTTCAGGCGACAGCACGCAACAGAGCGAACGCCGATCGAACGGCAAATCATTCCGCGCAGCTTCGAGCGTCAGCGCGCTTCGGCGCAAGGAACTCATTCTGCTGGCGCGCGATCCGTGGCTGCTATCACAGACGCTGATGCAGGTCCTCTATCTCATCCCTCCCGCGCTTCTTCTTTGGCGCGACATGGGCACAGACACGCATGGTGCGGTCATTCTGGCGCCGGTCCTGGTCATGGCGTTCGGTCAGCTCTCAGGTGGCCTCGCGTGGCTGACCATCTCGGGCGAAGACGCGCCTGACCTCATCGCGACAGCGCCAGTTATTTCGACCACGGCGATCCGCGCCAAAATCGAAGCGGTCCTCCTCGTCATCGGCTGCGTCGCGGTGCCGTTCGTTGTCGGCATGGCGTATCTGTCGCTATCTGGCGCCGTTGCAACGGCCGCAGCCATCACGGCAGCCAGCGTTTCGGCCATCGTCATCCAGCTCTGGTTCAAGAGCGCGGCGCGGCGCGCCCAGTTCCGCCGCCGTCAGACGGCAACCAAGATCGCGACGTTTTCGGAAGCGTTTTCGTCGGTGTTCTGGGCGGCGGCCGCGGGCCTTGCTGCGGCTTCGTCGTGGTTCGCCCTGGCGTTTGTTATGCTCGCGCTGGCGACACTTTGGCTGACGCGACTGATCAAGCCGCAGGGCGACAGACTTCTCAGCTCAGGACCGTCCGGACAATCTGCTTGATCTGATCGAGCGTGAACGGCTTCGTGATCGACAGCAGCTTGCGTGCGCGCAGGCGTGCGGCGCGTTCCAGCTGATCGGAGAAGCCAGACATCAGGACGATGGCAAGGCTCGGTTTCAGCGCCAATGCCTGTTCGGCCAGCGATATGCCATCGAGCTGAGGCATATCGACGTCGGAGATCAGGATATCGATGCCCGACGCCGAGGTTCCGAGAATATCGAGCGCCTCCAGACCGTCTTGCGTGACTTGCACCTTATGACCTTCGGACGTCAGCGCGCGGCGAACGAGATCCCGCACAGCCGCATCGTCGTCAGCAAGCAGGATCGTTGCCATGCCGCCCCTTCCCTCTCCCGAACCAGGTGCGCGTAGCCCTAGTCGACAATGCGGCCGACGAAAGGCAGCTCACGATAGCGATGCGCGACGTCCATGCCGTACCCGACCACGAACACGTCGGGACATTCAAAAGCGCAATAGTCCGGCTCGATCGATACGGCGCGAGGGGCCTTCTTGTCGAGCAAAACGCAGGTTTGAATGAGATTGGCGCCTCGGGCGGCGATCAAATCCTTCGCGAAAGCGAGCGTGCGGCCGGAATCGAGCACATCATCGATCAGAATGACGTGGCGGTTCTCAACGTCGAGGTCGAGGTCGCGCAGGATGGAGACCTGGCCGGAGGAAACCCGACTTTTGCGATAACTGGACAGCGTCAAGAAATCGACCTCAGGCGCCAGTCCGGCAGCGTGGAGCGCCCGGATCAGATCGGCGGCGAAAACGAAACTGCCCTTGAGGATAGGAACGACCAACAGATTTTCCGGCTGTTTGGCCGCGATCTCGGCGGCGAGCACGCGCAGGCGGACCTGAATATCCTCGGCTGAAAAGATCGTTTCGATGGTCGGAGAGATGTCTAAATCGCGCATGTCGTTATCCTGCAACTCGCGGCGGCCGGGGTCCACTGACCGGAAAGGTTCCTGTGTACACGACCGCGCCACAATCGTAATCGATTGATCATTGTGTCTTCGAGGTGTCTATAGACGCGGGGACCCGTAAAGAGCCCAAAATATCCACTATCAAGGCGAGTACCTCTTGATTCGCTTGACGAATGTCGGACTGAAATACGAGGGCGGGCCAGAGGTGCTGTCAGATGTGACGTTTCATCTGCGGCCCGGATCCTTCCACTTTCTGCATGGTGAATCGGGAGCGGGAAAGACCTCTCTCCTGCGCCTGATGTTTATGTCGTTGCATCCAACGCGCGGCGAGCTGCGCATGTTCAGCGAGGACGTCACCCGGGTGAAGTCGCAGATGCGCGCCGAGATGCGGCGGCGTATCGGCATCGTTTTCCAGGATTTCCGCCTCTTAGACCATTTGACGGTGTGGGAGAACGTCGCGTTGCCGCTGCAGGTGATCGGTAAGAAACCCTCCGACTACCGGGAAGATGTGACGGACCTTTTGCAGTGGGTGGGCCTCGGCGACAGGATGTATGCAAACCCGTCCGTGCTGTCAGGCGGCGAGAAACAGCGGGCCGCTATCGCGCGGGCCGTCATCGGCAAGCCCGAGGTGCTGCTGGCGGACGAGCCGACGGGCAACGTCGACCCGCAAATGGCGCGACGTCTGCTGCGGCTGTTCGTCGAGCTCAACCGGCTTGGAACCTCCGTCGTCATTGCGACGCACGATCATCAGCTCATGCGGCAGTTCAAGGCGCCGCGTATCGAGGTGCATAAGGGTCATGTCCGGATCATCTAGCCGCTTCACCGGACGGGCCGACCCAGCGATGCCGCTGCCGGGCTACGATCCTTATGACGAACCGGTGACGGGGCTGCCCGCACATACGGGCGGCTATCCGGCTTTCCATGCCGATCGCACAGTCACTCCGGAAGACACGCCGCACGATCTCAAGCCGCCGTCCCGCGATCGCGACCGTGGACGCAAAATGAAGGTCACGGCGCCTGTCGTCCCGCCCGGCTCGGTCACGGGACGCTCGCTGACGCTCGTCATTGCGATCATGTGTTTTCTCGCCTGTCTCACCGCGGGTGCCGTCTGGATGATCAAGGAATCGTCCGACGCTTGGCTCAGCGACATCGCGAGCGAGGTAACCGTGCAAGTTGTGCCGCAAGAGACCGGCAATATCGACCGAACGGTTTCCGACGTCGTTACCTTCCTGCGCAAGCAGCGCGGGATCGCCAATGTCAATCCCTTGAGCCTCGATCAGTCAGCGGCGCTGCTGCAGCCTTGGCTCGGCTCTTCGGATGCGCTCAAGGCGTTGCCGGTGCCGCGGCTGATCGCCGTTGAGATCGACCGCACCGATCCGCCCGATCTACGCCAGGTCAGCGACGACCTTGGTAAGACTTTCAAGGGCGCATCGCTCGACGACCATCGCCGTTGGCAGCAACAGATCCGGGCCGTGACGCGGTCGTTTGCGCTCGGCGGCCTGGCAATTCTGGCGCTTGTCGGCGCAGCGACGACGGCGATCATCGTTTCGGCAACGCGCAGCGCCATGGCGTCCAACCGAGAAATCGTCGAAGTGCTGCACTTCGTCGGCGCCACCGACAAGTTCATTGCCCGCGAATTCGAGAAGCACTTCCTGCGTCTCGGCATCAAGGCCGGCATCGTTGGGGCGGCCTTCGCCATGCTTGTCTTCATGAGCATGCCGGCCATCACGGAGCTGCTCGGCGGGGGAGCCGTCAGCGCCGTCGAGATGCAGAGGCTGATGGGGACCGGCGCGCTCGACGCGCTCGGTTACGTCATTTTGGGGTTTGTCGTCGTCACCATTGCGGGGCTATGCATGGTGACGTCGCGCGTCGGCGTCTATCGCATCCTGAACGGCAAGCACTAGCCGCCGTCCGATAAGACATCTGCAGGGGGAACTACCGTGATTTGCTTGGCACAGCGTCAGGCTCAGCCGGAGGAGACGGCTGCCTATCCGGTCCGAAATCGGCTAGAGTCCGACGCCTTGGCAAGCAGCAGTCCGGCGCGCGAGATCGAACCAACATTCCAACCATGACAAGGATTTCTAAGGCCTTCGTTTTGATGCTGGCGCTCGGCACGGCTGCGCTCGTGTTCGGGTTCGTGCTGTTTGCGGTTTCCGTGACACGCGACGACGCAACGGGCTGGGACAAGGCCGACGGCATCGTGGTGCTGACGGGCGGGGACAATCGCATCGAGGCCGGCGCCAAGCTCATGAGCGAGGGCCGCGCCAAGCGGATGCTGATTTCCGGCGTCAACCGCAAGGTCAGTCGCGAAGAGATGCAGAGGCTGCTCGGCATCGATAAGCAGATCTTCAATTGTTGCGTCGATCTCGGCTATGAAGCGCTCGACACGGTCGGCAACGCTGACGAAACCCGAACCTGGGCCAACTCGAACGGCTATACGAGATTGATCATCGTGACGTCACGCTACCACATGCCCCGTAGTCTCGCCGAGCTGGCGCTCGCCATGCCGGGCGTGACGCTGCTTCCCTATGCGGTAACGCCGCGGCGGTTCCCGGAAACCGCCTGGTGGCTGCATCCGACCACCACGCGCGTGCTCATTTCGGAATATTTGAAATTTCTCCCCGCCGTCGCCCGCCTTACGGCGCAGAGGATCATGAACTGGAGCGACGGGCGGTCTGTTGCGATTATGCCGGATAAGCGCGCCGATGGCTAATTCAGTAGCAGCCGGGCCTGGCGCTTTGGTTATCATCAGATCGCTGATCTATTTCGTCGTGTTCTACATCGTGACGGCGCTCTATCTCGTGCTTGGCTCGTGGCTGCTCATCGGGCCACGGCCATGGGCGATGAAAGGTCTCGAAGTTCACGGCCGCACCTGCGTCTGGCTGCTGCGCCTCATCTGCGGCACCAAACTCGAAGTTCGTGGACACGAAAATCTGCCGAAGACGGGCTGCCTCGTCATTTCAAAGCACCAATCGGCATGGGACACATTCGGGCTCATCTCGCTCTTTCGTGATCCGGCGATCGTGCTGAAAGACGAGTTGAAATGGATTCCATTCTACGGCTGGTTTTGCATCAAGTTCGAGCACATCCTGGTCAAGCGCGAGAAAGCCTCGGCGGCGCTCAAAGCCCTGATCCGGGACGCCCGGCAGAGGATCAGCATCGGCCGCGAGGTCGTGATTTTCCCGGAGGGGACGCGGACCATTCCGGGTGCGGCGCCCGACTATAAGCCCGGCTACGTAGCTCTTTATGAAGCGCTCGGCGTCGTCACCGTGCCCCTGGCGCTCAATTCCGGGCTGTTCTGGCCGCGCCGCAGTCTTTGGCGCTATCCGGGCACCATTGTCGTGGAATTCCTGCCGCCACTGCCGCCGGGATTACCACGCGCAGAGTTTCGCAAAAAGATCGAGACGGCCATCGAAACCGCGAGCATGCGACTTATTGAGGAAGCGGCACGCAGTCCCTCGCCGCCGCCCCTGGCGAAGACGCAGAATCCGGCTCAAGCCGCATAGGTTTTCCACATTTTATCCAACCGCCTGATGTGCCGATGCCGCAACGCGGTGAAAATCGTCGGTGTGGTTGCGATTTGTTATGCACGGCGTTCTCATCGCTGTGGCACGATCTTACGTCTGATCGTTTCAGCAATCATGGAGCCATCCAATGCGTACTTCCGCCCGGTTGATGTGGGCCATTCTTGCCGTCGGAGGCGTCGCTATGGCCGCCGCTCCGGCCGAAGCCAAGCAGTGTTTCAAGAAAGCCGCCCAGGGCGTTGCGCTCACGGAAGGGCTTGCACATTTCCAGGTCGATGCCGCGCTTCTGCAAGCGACCGACTGGAACATTTACTTCACCTGGGTTTCGGGCAACGGCACGCCGGGATATTCGTTCGGTCCCCGCCACTATAAGTGCAACTCGGAGGCGATCGGCTATTCGTGCTACGGCGAAGCGACGCTCTGCAAACTTTGAGGCGATCAGCCTTCCCGAGATAAACGTTCGCCGCAAAGCCCGCCAGATCGGCGGGCTTTTTCAATTGCCGTTGACCGCAAATTCCAGGCCCATCGAAGGCGGTGCTTACCATACGACCAATTGTTTTTCCGCTAACCATTACAATTGGAAGCAAATGCTTTCTAATGGTCTGGCGGGGAGTTTTATTTTGAGGAGTGCGTATGTTGAAAATCAAAGCAGCTCTCGCGACGTTTGCTGTCGCGATGCTCTGGGCTAACAGCGCGTTCGCCTTCTGCATTGGTCCGTGGTGCTTTGGCGGCGGTGGCGAGGGAGGCGGTGGTCCGGCTCCTGCGCCCGAGATCGATGGGCCGGCTAGCCTCACGGCTGTCGCCTTGCTCATCAGCGTCGGCGCCATCGTCTACCGCAAGATGAAGGACTAAGGTCGGCTCGCCTCTTTGGGCGCGCAACGATTCCAAAGATGGGACCGCGGCTGTCGTCGGCCGCGGTTATTTTATTTGAGCGATTGACTTGGCGAACCCGGGAACATATAGTGAACACGCATTGAAGATTGGTTGGCAACGCCTATATCCCGGTGTCCCCGATGTCTGCGATTTTATCAGCTCTGCCCGCGATTTCCGACGCCATTTGGCGGCGCAAGTATCGCTTTGCCGGGTCGCCGACAGCGGCTGGCGATGAGACGATCGAAGACACCTTCCGGCGCGTAGCCAAGGCTGCAGCATCGGCGGAAGCCGACAGCGCCACGCAAGCGAAGTGGGGCGCTGCCTTTTACGATGCGATGGCCGATTTCGGCTTTCAGCCGGCCGGTCGCATCCTGGCCGGGGCCGGTACGGACCGCAACGTTACGCTCTTCAATTGCTTCGTTCTCGGCGCAATCCCTGACGATCTTTCCGGCATTTTCGAAAGCGTTAAAGAAGCCGCGCTGACGATGCAGGCCGGTGGCGGCATCGGGCATGATTTCTCGACGCTTCGCCCCAGCGGCGCGACCGTCAAAAGCATCGGCGCAGATGCGTCGGGACCGGTCAGCTTTATGGACGTCTGGGACGCCATGTGCCGCACGATCATGTCGGCGGGCCAGCGCCGCGGCGCGATGATGGCGACACTGCGCTGCGATCATCCCGATATCGAAGCTTTCGTCGCAGCGAAATCCGATCCGCTGCGGCTCAGGAATTTCAATCTTTCGGTTCTCGTGACCGATGCCTTCATGGAGGCCGTGAAACGCGGCTCGCCTTGGGAACTCGTTTTCGAAGGCAAGGTCTACAAGACGATCGACGCCAAGGGCCTTTGGGACAAGATCATGCGGGCGACGTATGATTACGCAGAGCCCGGCGTCATTTTCATCGACCGGATAAACGCGGCCAACAATCTTGCCTATTGCGAGACAATCTCGGCGACGAACCCGTGCGGTGAGCAGCCGCTGCCACCTTATGGGGCCTGCCTTCTCGGTTCGATCAATCTTGCCCGTTTCGTGGAGAAACCATTCTCGCCGGACGCGCGCGTCGATCGCCAAAAGCTCGAAGCGCGCGTTGCAACCGCCGTTCGCTTTCTCGACAACGTTATCGACATCTCGCGCTATCCGCTCGAAGCCCAGGCGCAAGAGGCGCGCGCGAAACGGCGCATCGGCCTCGGCATCACGGGGCTTGCAGATGCGCTGATCTTCCTCGGCCTTTCGTATGGCAGCTTGGCTGCTCGCGAGAAGGCGGCCGAATGGATGGCGATTATCCAGAATGCCGCCTATCGCGCCAGTGCAGCGCTGGCCGCTGAGAAAGGCGCGTTTCCGCTGTACGACGCCAGCGCTTTTCTCGCGCGGCCCAATGTCGAGCGTCTCGGCAAGGATGTGCGCGCGGTGATTGCGACCAACGGCATCCGCAACGGCTGCCTGACTTCGATCGCGCCGACCGGCACGATCTCGCTGCTCGCGGGCAATGTTTCGAGCGGCATCGAACCGGTGTTCGATTTCGTCTACCAGCGGCGCATCCTCGGCGATGGGGCGACGGCGAGCGAAGAAACCGTCGAGGATTACGCTTACCGGAAGTTCCGCGCCCAGTTCGGCGAGAATGCGCCACTGACGCATGCGTTCGTGACGGCTGAAACATTGTCGCCCGCCGAACACGTGGCGATGCAGGCAGCGATGCAGCCCTACGTCGACAGCGCCATCTCGAAGACGATCAACACGCCTGAAGCCATATCCTTCGAAGACTTCCGGGATATCTATGCGGAAGCGTTTGCGCTTGGCCTCAAGGGTTGCACGACCTATCGGCCGAATGCAGTCACGGGCGCGGTGCTGTCCAAAGCGGAAGGGGCAAACGATGCGAAACCCGCGCCGACCTCCAGCGTCGGTGCTTCGGAAGACCCGGCGAAATTCGGCGACGTCGTCTATATGACGAAGCCACTCGAACGCGACGCAGCGCTCGAAGGCATAACGTACAAGATCAAATGGCCGGCGAGCGCGCATGCGCTCTACGTCACGATCAACGATATCGTTCGCGACGGACGACGACGGCCGTTCGAGATCTTCATCAATACGAAGAACCTCGAACACTACGCCTGGACGGTGGCGCTGACGCGCATGGTCAGCGCCGTATTCCGCCGCGGCGGCGATGTTTCGTTCGTTGCTGAAGAGTTAAAGGCGGTGTTCGATCCCGAAGGCGGGCGCTGGATGGGTGGCCGCTACGTGCCTAGCCTGCTGGCCGCCATCGGTAACGTCATCGAACAGCATATGCTGCACATCGGTTTCCTCACGCGCGAAGATGCCGAAGGCAGCGACGCCAAACCTATGCACCTACCCGTTGCGGCCATCGAACGATTGGGCGGCGGCCCGCAGACAGCGGCGCGTGACGGCACGGCATCACAGGTGGCGGTGGCACGGATTTGCCCGAAGTGCGGCGAGCGCGCCCTCCATCATATCGAGGGCTGCTGGACGTGCACGAATTGCGATTATTCGCGCTGCGGCTAAAGCCGTCAGAATTAACGATGTCGGAACGACTTTTTCGCGCGCACCGGAATGGCGCGCTGCGTATTCGCTAACGCCTATTCAGAATTGCGCGCGAAACGTCTCTCTGCTCAGGCAGAGTGTTTGCAATTCTTCCTGTTCTCAACACCTCATTGACCATCGAGGCGCGATCAGGGCGAGCACGTCAAATTTTCGAACCAAAGTTCACCATTTTTCACGGGGATGCGGGGTATCACGGTCTCAAGAGCAATATTCGGCGACAGTCGCCGATCAGGGGTCATGCGTAATGAGTGCCGAAATTATTCAGCTTGCCGATTTCCGGGCGCGTCGTCAGAGCGGTGACGAAGCGCAGCAGGTGAGCATCAGCGGGACGTATCCGGAGCAGCCGCCGCGGTTCCACTTCTGGACCGGCGCGTCAGGCAAGCGCTACGTCCACACGGTCTACAGCTTGTTCGATTGCCCGACGCTCGAAGACGCCAACTACATCCTCGTGCGCCGCAATGATCGTTCGACGCGCGCCGTTCTCGCCATCGGCCGGTTGTCGAACAACTGCCCATCGGAGAACCTGGCCGAGATCCGTCAGCATGCGGCAGCGCTCGGCGCCGATGAGGTCCACGTGCATCTGCTCGCGTCGTCCAATCAGGAAGCGGCGGCCGTCGAAGCCGATCTCATCACCGCGCAATTCATGAACACGCCGCACTCGGCGTAAGCCACGATTACGCTTGGGTCGGCCTCAAGCCGATCCCTTGCCGGTGCGCGCTGCATTTCTACCGAAATCGGGCTGCGCCGTATCCTGGCCAGCCTGAATGATACCGCGGCGAATGGCACGGGCGTTGGCGAATGTCTTCTCCAGCGTCGGCCCATCGCCGAAACGGATTGCACGCTGAAGCGCAACGAGGTCTTCCGAAAAGCGGCCGAGCATCTCGAGCACAGCCTCTTTGTTGTTCAAAAAGACGTCGCGCCACATCACCGGATCCGATGCGGCAATGCGCGTGAAGTCACGGAAACCGGCCGCCGAGAACTTGATGACCTCGCTGTCCGTCACGCGCTCCAGATGTGCTGCCGTATTGACGATGTTGTAGGCGATGAGGTGCGGCACGTGACTGGTGATCGCCAGCACCATATCGTGGTGCTCGGGCGTCATCAGCTCGACATTAGAGCCAAGCTTGCGCCAGAACGTTTCAAGCTTTGCGAGCGCGGCCGGGTCGGCATCCGGGCCGGGGGTCAGGATACACCAGCGACCGTCGAACAGTTCGGCAAAGCCCGCGTCTGGACCCGACTGCTCGGTTCCTGCAATCGGATGGCCGGCGATGAAATGCACGCCATCGGGCATGCTCGGCGCGATGTCACGCATAGCCGCGCCTTTGACCGAGCCAACGTCTGAGACGATCGCGCCCTTCTCCAGGTGCGGACCGATCGCCTCGGCGACAGTCTTGAAGGCGCCGACCGGCGTACACAGAATGACGAGATCGGCACCTCTGACGGCCTCAACGGGATCGGCGTAAGCCTTCGTAACAAGGCCCAGCACCTCTGCCCGCTCGCGTTCTTCAGGCGTTAGCGCGCTGCAGACGATCTCTCCTACGAGCCCGGCACGGCGCGCAGCGTGGCTGATGGAGGAGCCGATCAACCCGATACCGATGAGCGCCAGGCGCTTGAACATCGGCTTTGTCTCACTGTCTCCGGAGGCCATCAGGCAGCGCCCTTCATGTAGTGCGCGAGCGCATCGACAGCGCGTTTGTTGTCGCTCTCTGAGCCGATCGTCATGCGGAGCGCATTCGGGAAACCGTAGGCGCCCACCTTGCGGACGATGACGCCTTGCGATTTCAAGAATTCGTCGGCGCCTGCCGCGGTCTTGTCGCTGCCTTCGGGGAAATGCATCAGCACGAAGTTGGCGACGCTCGGCGTGACGGTGAGGCCGAGCTTTCTCAACTCGCCTTCGACCCATGGTAGCCAGACGTCGTTGTGGTGCTTGGCGCGCTCCATGTGTGCGACGTCTTCGATCGCGACGGCGCCTGCTGCAATGGCGGGCGACGACAGATTGAAGGGGCCGCGGATGCGATTAAGCACGTCGGCGATTTCCGGCGGACAATAAGCCCAGCCAATGCGTAGCGCCGCGAGACCATAAATTTTCGAGAACGTGCGCGTCATCACCGTGTTCGGGGTGGTCGCGACAAGTTCGATACCAGCCTCGTAGTCGTTGCGGCTGACGTATTCGCTGTAGGCCGCGTCAAGCACGAGTACGATGTCGCCGCGCAGCCCAGCGCGCAGTCGGCGCACCTCTTCGATCGGAATGTAGGTTCCGGTCGGATTGTTCGGATTGGCGAGGAAGACCATGCGCGTCTTGGGCGTGACGGCGGCGAGAATGGCGTCGACGTCGGTTTTCAGGTCGCGCTCGGGCACGACGACGGGCGTCGCGCCGTTGGTCAGAATGGCGATGCGATAGACGAGAAATCCGTGGGCGGTGTAAATCGCCTCGTCGCCGGGGCCCAGGTAGCCGCGCGCCAAAAGACCCAGCAGCTCATCAGACCCTGATCCGCAGACGATGCGTGCCATATCGAGGCCGTAGCGGCGTGCGATGGCTTCGCGCAGGCGGGTTGCCTGACCGTCGGGATAACGCTCCAGTTCGCCGGCAGCGGCCTTGAACGCCTCGATCGCGGCGGGGCTCGGTCCGAGCGGCGTCTCGTTGGACGACAGTTTGGCAGGGGTCAGGCCGCCCGGTACCTTGCTTTCGCCCGGCACGTAGGCTGCGATATCGAGTATGCCCGAACGTGCAATTGGAGCAGTCGCCACCATATAAGATCTCAAATTGTTGACCGAAACTGGGGATTTCGGGCGCATTGATAGGGGCTTCACCACTTGAAATCAAAGTTTAAAGTTGACTTTATCGGCCGCTCAGCCAGACCGCTTTCGACGCCCTTAACACTGGGACTTCTTTCGCAGCCATGACCGCAGCTCCACCAGATCTCATCGCTCCGGCTGCGCGGCGCTATTCGGAGGTGCATTCGCCTTCGAGCCCGGTCGCGCGCTTTGACGCGAGCGCGCCGTTGCGGCTGGCGTGTCAGCAAGATTTAGCCCCGTTTTCAATTGCATATGAGACTTACGGCGAACTCAACGCCGCAAAATCGAATGCCATTCTGCTCTGCCACGCGCTGACGGCCGACCAGTACGTCGCAAGCAAGCATCCGATCACGGGCAAGCCCGGCTGGTGGGAATCGCTTGTCGGGCCTGGCAAGCCGATCGACACAAACCGGTTCTTCGTCATCTGCTCAAACATTCTCGGCGGCTGCATGGGCTCGACCGGCCCGGCCTCGATCAATCCCAAAACCGGCGAGCCCTATGGCTTGAACTTTCCGGTCATCACCATCGGCGACATGGTGGAGGCTCAGGCGCGGCTCATCGACTCTCTGGGCATCGATCAGCTCTTTGCCGTTATCGGCGGCTCGATGGGCGGCATGCAGGTGCTGGAATGGGCGTCGCGGTACAAGGATCGCGTGTTCGCAGCTGCGCCTATCGCAACGGCCGCCTGGCACTCGTCGCAGAACATCGCGTTCCATGAGGTCGGGCGGCAGGCCGTGATGGCGGACCCGGAATGGAAGGGCGGCAACTATTACGCCTCGGGCACGGTGCCGAAGAACGGCCTCGCGGTCGCGCGCATGGCGGCGCATATTACGTATCTTTCGGAAGAGGCCTTGCACCGCAAGTTCGGCCGCTCTCTGCAAGACCGCTCGGAGAAAACGTTTTCGTTCAGCGCCGATTTCCAGGTCGAGAGCTATTTGCGGCATCAGGGCTCGACGTTCGTCGATCGCTTCGACGCCAACAGCTATCTCTACATCACGCGCGCGATGGACTATTTCGATATGCGCGAAAGCGCGGGTGGCACCTTGGCGAATGCGTTTCGCGGCACCAAAACGCGCTTTTGCGTCGTCTCGTTCACATCCGACTGGCTTTACCCGACGAAGGAAAGCCGCGAGATCGTGCAAGCCTTAAACGCCGTTGCCGCCAACGTGTCGTTCGTCGAAATCGAGAGCGATAAGGGACATGACGCGTTCCTGCTCGAAGAGCCGACGTTCTTCGCGACGATCCGCGGTTTTCTCAATGCCGCCGCGGTAAAGCGCGGCCTTAGCGCGCCGAAAGAGGTGTCGCGATGAATGCCCCGGATCTCGGCAAAATCGTCGGCGCCTCGAAAACACCGCGCCTCGACCACGTTCTCATTACCGAGATGGTCGAAGCGGGCTCGCGCGTGCTCGATGTGGGCTGCGGAGACGGCGAACTTTTGCAGCTTCTGACCGAGCGCAAAGGCGTCGACGGTCGTGGCGTGGAATTGCAGCGCGACAAGGTCAATGCCTGCGTTGCGCGCGGACTTTCCGTCATCCAGGGCGACGCCGACCGCGATCTCGACAACTATCCGGATCAGGCGTTCGACTACGCCATTCTTTCGCTGACGATCCAGGCGACGCGGCAACCGAAGACGGTGCTCGAAAATCTGCTGCGCATCGGTCGGCGGGCCATCGTGTCGTTCCCGAATTTCGGGCACTGGCAGGTGCGCACGAAGCTGCTGTTCACCGGCCGCATGCCCGTCAACGACAATCTGCCGGACGCCTGGTATCTGACGCCAAATGCGCATCTGTGTACGATCCGCGATTTTGCCGATCTCTGTGCGTTAGTGAACGCTGATGTCGAGCAGGCCGTTGCCTTCAACGCTTATGGTGCGCGGCTTCCGATCCGTTGGTCGCTGTCAATGCAGAACCTGTTCGGGGAAAAGGCCGTGTTCCTGTTGCGTGGTTCCAAGCCCGAAGCCGCCGCGACGACCCTCACCTGAAAGGGCGAATACCGGCGGTCGTTCGCGTATCGGCCGGCTTCAGGATCGCAGGTTGGGTGACGACGCGTTTGCCGCTGCCGACGGGCGCCATCACTTCTTTCGTCGCTTCAACCAGTATGACGCCGGCAACGCCGATGGACATACTCGGGCCGAAGCGCTCCAGCGCAGGCGCCATGCGTAGCATCAGGCGTTGGTTGACCGGCGGGAAGTAGAGCGATTCCCCCCAATCGACAGGCGTAAAGAGCGCATCCGTCAATTGCGTTTCGAGCTGGCCACGGCTGAACGGCAGTCCGTAACCGAAGGGCGTACGGTCCATCCGCGACCAAAGTCCGCGGCGGTTGGGGACGACGAACAGCGCGCGGCCGTCCGGCTTCAGCACCCGCCAGATTTCCCGCAGCAGCGGGCCGGGCCGTTCTGATTGCTCCAGGCAATGGACCGCCAGCAACCGATCAATCGAATTATCAGGGAGCGGCCACTGGTTGTCGCCGACGAGCACCGAATGACAATGGCCCGAGCGCGGCCATACGATGGCGCCCTGGCGCGCGGGCATCAGGCAGGCAAGGCTCTGGGCTTCGGTGCGAAACGTGCCGAGAAACGGCGATGCAAAGCCGGCGCCCGCGATCGCGAGGCCGTTAACCCGTTTCCATCTTTCCCGGATGGCCAAGGTCAGCTGGCGCCGGGCGACCCGCCCGAGCGGGGTCCGGTAGAAATCTCTCAAGGTTTTGGCGTCGAGAGGCATCTTGGCGCTTAAGTAATTCGATCAAATCTGAGCATCGGACCCTCTCTAGACGATCCGACCATCGAGAGACAGTCCGGACACGCAACAAACGGATTTTCACTGCGTCGTTTCGCTGCGTTTGACAGGGCGTGCCGAGCCAACCAAAGTCCCCCGCCATGGGAGCCCTTGATATCGTTCTTCTGCCGTGTCTCACGGACAATTACTGCGTCATTCTGCATGAGCCGGAAACCGGTGAAACAGCAGCAATCGACGCGCCGAGCGCGGCTGCCGTCAAAGCCGCATTGGCTGAGCGCGGCTGGCGGCTCAATCACCTCTACATCACGCATCATCATACCGACCACACAGGCGGCATCGAAGAGCTGAAAGCTTTCTACGGCATGCCCGTCACGGGGCCGGAGGCCGAGTCCGACCGAATTCCGGGCTTGACGCAAGGCGTCGCTGCGAAAAGCGAATTGTCTTTCGCCGGTCATCCGATCCAAGTGCTCGAAACGCCTGGGCATACGCTCGGCCACATCACCTACTATTTCCCCAACGACGGAATTGTCTTTACCGGCGACACGCTGTTCTCGCTCGGTTGCGGCAAGATCTTCGAGGGCGACCCGAGGATGATGTGGGAATCGCTGTCGAAAATTGCAGCCCTTCCCGGCGATACCAACATCTACTGTGGGCACGAGTACACGCTGAACAATGCCCGCTTTGCGCTGACGATCGAACCGGAAAACGAGGCACTAAAAGTCAGAGCGGCGGAAGTCGAAGCCTTGCGCGCAAGTGGCAAGCCGACGCTGCCCACGACAATCGGGCTCGAAATGGCAACGAACCCATTCCTCAGGCCGCAATCGCGCCCAATTCAGGCGCGGCTCGGAATGCTCGGTGCTCCCGACTGGGAGGTTTTCTCGCGCATCCGGCAGTTGAAAAATAAGGCCTAGGGCCCGCGCATCCGGGAGAAGACCGCTATGAACCCCGACCTTTCCGGCGATGACGTCATTGCCCTGCTCGAGCTTTCTCCGCATCCCGAGGGCGGGCATTTCCGCGAAACCTTTCGCGACAAGGCCGAGCCGGGAAAGCGCGCGGCATCAACGGCGATCTACTTTCTACTCAAAGCCGGAGAACGTTCGCATTGGCATGCGGTGGACGCAGCCGAAGGCTGGCATTTCTATGCCGGTGCGCCATTGTTGCTCGAAATCTCGCCAACGGGCGGCCCGATCGAAAAGATCCATCTTGGCAGCAATCTCGCGGACGGCGAGCGGCCACAGGCGATTGTTCCCGCAGGGCATTGGCAGCAAGCGCGCAGCCTTGGAAAATGGACGCTCGTCGGCTGCACGGTCGCGCCCGCTTTCACGTTCGAGGGCTTCACGTTGACGGCTCCGGATTTCTCACCCGTGTCGCGTCCATCTGTCGATTAAGCGGCGCAACGGCAACAGCCAAACGCGTTTCAACGATCTCCACACGCCATCCCCAGAGCAATCAGCCTAGAGCGTGGCGCGCTCGACCTCCATCCACGGGTTAATTGTCTCTTTGGTGCAGGAGCGGGCTGCCGCTTCTTGTGGGGGGCCTTCGACTCGTCAAATAGTGACTGCGAATCAAGTTCCGATTCACGGGGGTTGCAGTCCATGAAACGCGAGTCCTTAGGGCCCGTCCTTACAACGGTGTTCGTCGATTACGACAACATCTATCTGTCGCTGAAGCGAAAGAACGAAGATGCTGCAAAGCGCTTCGCCAAAGACAGCGGCGTGTGGCTGCAAGGCATTGTATCTGGTGAGCTGATCACCGCGACGAACGGATTTGCGTTGTCGGGCGAACGCCGGATCGTGATGAACCGCTGCTACGGCAATCCAGTGCCGCGCCGAAATACGCACGACAATTCGACGGACATGAATTCGTTTCCGTTTATCCGTCACCATTTCCTGCGCTCGGGCTTCGAGGTGATCGACTGCCCGCCGCTGACCGCGCAGCTCAAGAACTCCGCCGATATCCGCATCGTGATGGACGTGCGCGATATTCTCAATCACGACACGTATTTCGACGAGTTCATCATCCTGTCGGGTGACGCGGATTTCACGCCGTTGCTGCATCGCCTGCGTGCGCATGCACGGCGGACGGTGGTCTTCGCGAACGATCATACGGCGCAGCCCTACACAGCGATCAGCGACGGCGAAATTCGCGAGTCGGATCTCATCGCGCTGCTGACGAGCAACCGGGCCATCTCGGGCGAGACTGCACGGGAAATTCCGGCGCCTGCACCGGCCATCGACGTCGAGGCTGCGCGCAAAGCGATCCTGGCTGAGGTCGTCGATTTCGTTCGCAGTGCGCCGCAGGCCGTACCGCTGGAAACGCTTGCGGATCGCGCCGTGCGCATCATCGGTCGCGACAAGACGGTCGGAACGAACTGGGGCAACTATGGATCGTTCCGCGATCTGCTGCTCGCCGACCTGCCGGACGACATCCATTTGAGCGATACGCCGCCCTATACGGTGTTCGACGCCAACCGGCACATCTCGGCAACCGGGCTTATTGCTCCGCAGTTGGCCGCACCGGCAGTCGAGCCGCAGCCGACGCCGCGCCGCGAGTATGCACCAGAGCCGGTTCGCGCCGAGCCGTCGCAGGTTCAGGCGCAACCACCGCGGCGCGAATACACGCCGGAACCCTCCCGGATCGAGGCACAGCCGCAACAGCCTCAGCGCCGCGAATACGCACCAGAGCCCGCTCGCATAGAGGCCCAGCCGCAACCGACAGCACTCGCGCCGGCAGCGCGAATTGCAGCGCCTCAGCCGGCTCCTACACCGGCTCCGGCCTTGCAGCCCACCCCTTATCAGGCGCCCGCGCCGCAGCAGCGCTACATCGACCGGACCTCGGCGCCTCCGGCGCCGCCGATGGCCGCGCCGCGACCCGCTCCTCAGCAGGCGGCTGCCCCGTTGATGCCGCAGCGGCCGGTGTCGCAAGCTCCGGCACCGACGTACCAGCCCGAGCCGAGGCGGGAGTTGCCGCGTGCTCAGGCTCAGCAGCCTGCACCGCCGCCGACCGTGACGGCTGCGCCGCGCAATGCCGATCAGGCGACGCAAATCCAGCAGTCCATCGCGCGCATTCACGAAGCGTGTCAGGCTCCGGCGCTGGCGCCTGCCGAATATCGAGTGCTCTTCGACGTCATGTCGCAAGAGATTTCGACGAACGGGCTGCAGGGTGCGCAGACGCTCGTCAACATCACGCAGCGGGCCCGCGAGTTCGGCCTCGACATCAAGCGGGACGATCTGCGCTTCATCTACGACGTGGTGAGCGAGAGCGATCCGTGGTTCGAGCAGGGAACGTCAGCGGGCTTGTTTGCAAGCCGCTTTCGGAACTTCGTTGTCGCGCGCTGCCGCAGCCAGGGCCTCAGTCTGTCGGCCGATGAGCTCGATCTGATCGAAGCGTGGTTTTCGGCCCCGCAGCAACAGCAGCACGCCCAACCGCAGCAGACCGCACGTCAGCAGCAACAGGCTTATGGCGGCGGGCGGCCGGCGACTCCGGCTCCGCAACAGCCGATCTCCGGGCAGCTTCCGGGGGCGCCAGGGGCCGGCGGCGAGCGCTGGTGGAACGTCGAAGGAAGCCGCCAGAACATGCCCGAGCAGCGTGGCGTCGATCCGCGCGGGGCGAACGCTTACGCTCAGCAGCAGGGCGAAAGTGAAGATGAATTTCCGCGTATCGTTCGCTCGCGATTCCGCGGCTAACGGCCCGATTTAACTCCGATACGAAAAAAGGCTCTGGCAGGACATCCTGCCAGGGCCTTTTTCTTTTGCGCTCGCTGCAATCAAGTACGCCGGTCGCGCCGACAGGGGTCAGTGCTCGGCAATGATCAGCGCACGCTGGAAACTTGGCTGGCTCCCGGCCTGCGCAGGGATGACGGGAAATGGAGCAGCTTTCCCTCAATCCATTCCCGGATTTGTCCAACTGACGGGGACGACAGCCATTTGCAAACCGTCGCTCTTAAAAAACATGGCCGGGCGCGAAACGGCCCGGCCATGACGAAGTGGTACGCTCTGAGTATCTTTTGGCCGGCTACGAGAATTAGCTCGCGAGGTACTGGCCACCGTTGGCTGTCAGCGTCGAGCCGGTGATGAAGCCGGCATCGTCGGACGCCAGGAACACGACGCAGCGTGCGATCTCGTTCGGCTCGCCCAAACGGCCGACGGGAATTTGCGGAAGAATGCTTTTCTCCAGGACTTCCTGCGGCACAGCCTTGACCATTTCGGTCGCGATATAACCGGGGCAGATAACATTGACCGTAATGCCCGCGCGAGCGCCTTCCTGAGCGAGCGCCTTGGTGAAGCCGATGTCGCCGGCCTTCGACGCCGAATAGTTCACTTGGCCCATCTGGCCTTTCTGGCCGTTGATGGACGAGATGTTGATGACGCGGCCGAACTTGCGCGCGCGCATGCCTTCCCAGACCTGACGCGTGACGTTAAAAAGACCGTTCAGGTTGGTGCCGATGACGTCGTCCCACTGCTGCTTCGTCATTTTGTGGAACATGACGTCACGCGTGATGCCAGCGTTGTTCACGAGCACGTCGATGGGGCCGACATCTTTCGCGATCTGCGCGACGGCCTTCTCCGTTGCTTCGTAGTTGCCGACATCGAACTTGTAGACGGGAATGCCCGTTTCGATCTGAAAGGCTTGTGCAGCCTGATCGTTACCAGCGTAGCTCGCTGCCACCCGATAACCGGCGCTCTTCAGAGCGATCGAAATCGCGTGGCCAATGCCGCGCGTGCCTCCCGTGACGAGGGCAACCCGTGCCATAGCAGTCTCTCCCTAGATTTTCTGATTGTGAGTGTCGATGGAAACGCAGCCGCTTGAATACAAGCGGCTGCGCGATGGATTTGATCCGGCTCAGTCGCGGGCGACGCACATGGCGACGCCCATGCCGCCGCCGATGCACAGCGTGGCGAGACCCTTCTTGGCATCGCGGCGCTGCATCTCATAGACGAGCGTGTTCAGGATGCGCGCGCCCGAGGCGCCGATCGGATGACCGATGGCAATCGCACCGCCGTTGACGTTGACCTTGTCGGTATCCCAGCCAAGGCCCTTGTTCACGGCGATCGCCTGCGCGGCGAACGCTTCGTTGGCTTCGATCAGGTCGAGATCGTTGACCGACCAACCGGCCTTCTCGAGTGCCTTCTTCGACGCCGAGATCGGGCCGGTGCCCATGATCGACGGATCGACACCGGTCGTCGCCCACGAGACGATGCGAGCGAGCGGCTTGATCCCGCGCTTCTTGGCTTCCTCGGCGCTCATCAGCACGACGACGGCCGCACCGTCGTTGATGCCGGACGCGTTGGCGGCGGTGACGGTGCCCTCTTTCGGATCGAAGGCCGGACGCAGCTTGGCGACGCTATCGTAGGTGACGCCGTCCTTGATGTATTCGTCCTGCTCGACGACCGTGTCGCCCTTGCGGCCCTTAATGGTGACGGGGATGATCTCGTCCTTGAACTTGCCAGCCTTGCGCGCGGCTTCAGCTTTGTTCTGCGAGGCAACGGCGAATTTGTCCTGCTCTTCACGCGTGATCTGCCACTGGCGCGCGACGTTCTCGGCCGTCGTGCCCATGTGATAGTTGTTGAAGGCGTCCCAGAGGCCGTCCTTTACCATCGTGTCGATCAATTTCATGTCGCCCATCTTGGTGCCGTCGCGCATGTGCGCGGCGTGGGTCGACTGGCTCATGCTTTCCTGACCGCCCGCGACGACGATCGACGCTGCGCCGGTCTGGATCTGCTGCATGCCGAGAGCGACGGCGCGCAGGCCCGAGCCGCAAATCTGATTGATGCCCCAAGCCGGGGAATCAACCGGGATGCCGGCGCCGACCGACGCCTGACGCGCCGGGCCCTGGCCCTGAGCGGCGGTCAAAACCTGACCGAGGATCACTTCGGAAACGTCGCCTGCCGGCACGTTCGCACGCTGGAGCGCGGCTTTGATCGCAATCTCTCCAAGCTTCGAGGCCGGCAGCGAGGCCAGCGCTCCGTTGAAGGAACCGACGGGTGTACGCGCGGCACCCGCAATAACGATCGTCGAAGCGTCTTGGCTCATTTGCGGCCCCTCCCTGGGCAGAGTAATCTTTTTCGTGAAGATTTATCGAAAGCCTTGCTGCTGCGCCAGTTTTTACGGCGTCAATCTGAAGACGAAAACAGTTTGCAGTGAGCGGCCATATTCAGCAATTGCGACCTCTTGCCTAGACTGCCCAATTGCGCTGGCTCAGGCCCGCCCAAAGGAGTGACAGAAACGTCTGGCGAAGGGCCCCCAGGGTGTGGTACGCTGCCGCAGTGCAGCAACCCGCTGATAAGCCGTCGATAGAGAACGCGAACGCGATGTTGACCAACCCAGATCCTCAAACGCAGGCGCCTAAAAAAGAAGCGGTCGTTATTAAGAAGTACGCCAACAGGCGGCTCTATAACACCGAGACGAGCACCTACGTGACGCTCGAAGATCTCGCGAAGATGGTTCGCGGCGATCGGGACTTCGTCGTTTACGATGCCAAGAACGGCGATGATCTTACTCACGCAGTTCTGACGCAGATCATCGTTGAACAGGAAAGCCGTGAAGGCGGACAGGCCTTGCTGCCGATTCCGTTCCTCCGCCAGCTCATTCGTTTTTACGATGATAGCATCGCGCGGATGGTGCCGAGCTACCTGCAGTTCAGCCTCGAGCATCTGGCGAAAGAGCAATCGCGGTTCCGCGAGCAGTTCGCATCGGCGTTTTCCAATCCGGCCGCGGCCTTCGAGTTCTATCAGCAGCAGGCTCGCCAAAACATGGCGATGTTCGAGCAGGCCATGTCGATGTGGGCGTCGTTCGGGTCGCCCGGCAGCGGCAAGCCTGGCGAAGGTCAGCCGTCTTCCGCGCCAGCCGCGACGACAGAATCTACGGGAGACCGCAACGAGCTCGACGAACTCAAGTCGCAGCTTTCAGCCATGCAGCAGAAGATCGAGAAGCTCTCGCAGTCGCGTCCCTAAGCGACTGCGAAAATGCGCGGCGAGACCGTCAGGCGGCTTCGACGTAGTCGGTGCTGTCGAACGGCATGCCGTAATAATAACCTTGCATGTAGGTTATTCCGGCGCTCTTCAGAAAACGGGCAGAGCGCTCGTCTCCCACCCACTCGGCAACCGTCTCCATACCGAACGTATTGGCGAGTTCGATCATCGTCTTGACGAAGATCTGATCGCTCGTGTCGTCGGCAAGATTTTTGACGAAGGCGCCGTCGATCTTGACCATGTCGACGTTGAGCCGCTTCAAATTCTTAAATGACGTGTAACCGGCGCCGAAATCGTCGATGGCGACACGGCAGCCCAACTCGTTCAACGTATCGACGAAATTCACCGATTGATCGAGTTCTTCGAGCGCAACGGTTTCCGTGATCTCGACGATCATCCGCGGCAACACGTCGGGGCGATCCCGGGTCAGACGGCGCAGCGCCGTCACCCATTCGAGATCGGAACAGGTCAAGCCGGAGACATTCACGGACAGCGTCAGTTCGCGGTGCCGCTTCAGCAGATCGACCGTCAGCTCCAATGTCCGGCGGTCGATCAGACGCGAGAGCCCGAGATGCTCGGCGATCGGCACGAATTCGCCGGCCGAGACGAGGCTGCCATCGGGACGCTCCATGCGGAGCAACGCTTCGTAGATCTCGGCCTTGCCGGTTTTCGTCGAAATCATCGGCTGCAGGACGAGACGCATGCGGTTGTCGTCGAGCGCGGCAATGACGCCCTCGGCGATCGATTTGTTGCGCATGCGGTTGCCTTCGGCCGACGGCGACGGCTCGTGCGCGATAAAGCAATCGAAGCGTTTCGATTTGGCGACATCGAGGGCGCGCAGCGCGAAGTTCACCGTGTCCTGCACCGATTTCGCTTGGTCGGGAATGATGACGCCGCCCAGAGAGATCGTCGCCGACAATTGGACGACTGAGGTTTTGATCGTGGTCTCGCGCACGGCTTTAATGAAGCGGTCGGCGGCAATGCGAAGCGCGCCTTGTCCGCAGCCGAGCATAATGATCCCGAACTTGTTGGACGAATACCGGCCGATGACGTCTCCGCCGCGCAGCTTTTCGCGAATGCGGCGGCCAACCGCAGCGATGACCTGGTCGCCGATTTCGATACCGAACGTCTCGTTGATAACGGCCAAATTGTTGACCGAGATCATCAGGAAGGCGCACGGCTGATAGTGCCGCTCGGCGCGGGCGAGCACGGCACCCAAGGCTTCGGTCAGGCGCGTGCGGTTGAGCAGACCAGTCAATTCGTCGAGATCGTTGCGAACGAGCAGGCGCTGCTGTTCCAGGTATTCCTCGGAGATGATGCGAATGACGCCACGCGCACGCGCCGCATGGCCGTCGGCGCCGGGCCACCAGCGGCCCTGATCTTCGACGCGGATCTCATGTTCGCTGCGCTGGCCGTTTGGACGCAGCCGGTATTGCAGACGATAGGGCACGCCGCGTACGCGGTCGGCGCCGACGCTGCGTGACAAAGCTTCCAGGCGAGAATTCAGATGCTCGGGTGCAATCAGAGCGTGATAGGCGGCACCCGTCGCGATCTTGCTCATGTCTCTGACGCCGAGGATGTCAGCCGCATTGCTTTCCCACTCGACGCGGCCGGTAGTCAGATCCCAGACGTAGGCCGTCTCCTCGATCGACGACAGGATGCCGACGAGATCGAGCCCTTCGGTCTCAGTCAACGGATCGGGACTATCTGGCGAGGCTGACTGCGGCCGAGCCTCTGGAGCCGGGCCGGTACCATTTTCGTCAGCATTCGGCGCGGAAACCACGGCGTGCTCTCGGTTTACTCACAGCAGGCCTTCCAACTTTCGTCGGAGATGGAAGGTGCCGAAACAATCGGGAAATTATTCCGGTTTCGTTAATGAGCCGTGAACACTTGGCCGCCATTGGCGCGCGGCAGACCGAAGGCGGGTGCATGGGCCGCCTTCCGTACCGCCGTCATCGTCGGATTGCTAAAACTTAGTGGTCGGCGCCGATGTTGAGATCGCGGCGGGCGACGCGGATGCCGATCGTGTAACCGCCGATCACGTCGATCAAGCAAGCCACAAGGATCAGGAAGAACACCGACGTTGCGGCCTGCGCGACGAGCAGGAATTCCGCACCGACGGCCATGAAGACGATCATCGACAAAGCATGATCAATTAGCGTCGAGGTGGTCGTGAAGGTGGACTTCACGATCTCGATGAAGAGCAGGATGAGCGTCACGAGCAGGATGAGGTCACCCCAACCGAATTTCCAATCGCCGCCGCTCAGGAGATGGATCCGGAAAATGTAGTGATTGGGGTCCGTCAGAACTTCGGGTCCCATCGTCATTACGACCGCGTTGTAAAGGAGGAAGGCGAGAACCAAGAGCGGAAGGGCTCTGATCGACATGAAGCTCTCCTGAGATTTCAATCACCCCGTGGCCAGCTCGCTCAGACCGGACTTTGCAAGCCAGACTCTCGGGCGCGGCCGGGGTTTATAGGCACGCTCCGCCTCGTTTGCCAAGCAACGGTGACCGGCGCAAGGCAACGCACGCCGGAACCTCGGCTCCGGCGCTACACAACCCTTTTCGTCGCTGAAACGACTTACTCTTCGTTGGCCGGCGGCAGAATCTGGCGGCCGCGGTACTTACCCGACTTGAGGTCGATGTGGTGCGGACGGCGGCGTTCGCCGCTGTCCTTGTCTTCCACGTACGCCCGGGCGGTCAGGGCGTCGTGCGAACGGCGCTGCCCCCGCTTCATCGGGGACGTTTTTTTGCGTGGAACTGCCATCAGTGTTGCTCCAAAAGTGACATCCCACCCCACAAATGCGGGCGGGCCGCCGAACATGCGGCGGAAATGCCGAACGTCTTAATTGCTGGATGAACCGGCGGCGCCTTGTTTTGGGCGCGCTCAGTACCTCGGGCGGGGCTTATACGCAAGTTAGAGGAGAAAAGCCAGTCCCCTGCGAAGCCATCTTAATAGGGCCTTCTGGGCAGGACGCAAGCGAACTGACCCGATGGGGCGAGCCGCATCCGGACTTGGATTGCATTGGCAAGGCGCTGAAGCCCCGGCCCCGGCCGGCCGGCGTTTCGCTCCAATGGGTTAGGCAGCGACACGGCCAAGCGCGCCGCGTCCCGGACCGACAGGCTTCGGGCTGGCTTATCGAAATGATGTTCGGCCGCCGCGCCGATGCCGAAAATGCCCGGCCCCCACTGGGCGATATTGAGGTAAATTTCCATGATCCGGCGCTTCGACCAGATCACCTCCGTTAGATAGGTCAGCGGCAGCTCGATGGCCTTGCGGACGTAACTCTTGGACGGCCACAGAAACAGGTTTTTCACGACCTGCATCGAGATCGTGCTGCCGCCCCGCGCGCGGCCATCCGTGTTTTCTATCGCTTCCTCGATCGCTTCGAGATCGACTCCGGGATGCTGGCAGAAGCGAGCATCTTCACTGAGTATGACGGCACGAACGATGTTCGGCGAAATCTGACCGAACGGCACCCATTCCTGGACCACGGGCTGGCCGGTGAGCCAATGCTGCAGCATCAGCATCGAGGCCGGAGGATTGACGAAACGATAAGCCACGATCAGCGCCAGAACGAGCGCCAGCCAGCCGATGGCGATCCAGGCCAGCAGCTTCAATCCGCGCTTCAAGAGTGCCCAAACGCTTCCAGAGGGCTGCGGAGGGCGATCTACAGCGGTGGCGGGTTCTATTCCCGCGTCGTCTGCCCTTAGCGGTTCGGGGCGCATAGCCGTGTCGATGCGAAGGCCGTCCGAAGCTGCCTGAGGGGGCGTCTGGAAATGCGGCTCGAACATCCGCTGCGGGATCATATGGCCGAGATCGGTGCTCGCGGCGGCTGTGGGGGACGGCAGCACGAGTTCGGCAATATCGAGGGGCTTGTGGGGCTTGATTTCGCGGAGCGCCTCCGCGGCCGCCGTTTCGATTGCTGAGAGCGATCGTGACGAGGCTTCAGCGTCAATCTCGGAAAAGATAGCGTCTGCCGAGAGCGTGCCAGCCGCAGCATGCGCATGGCTGCCCGCAGGCATCGCGAGAGCAGGCGCGGGCGATGTGCTCGGCTCAGGCCGAAAGGCGCGCGCAGGCAGCGGCCGCGGCGGCTGCAGCGACATTTCGGCCTCCGCCGGCCGGGAGGGAGCCCTTTGCGGCACATTCATAGGCGGCGCGGCAGATAACCCCGATGTCTCGTCCGGCCGATCCATGCTTTGCTTCAATCGATCACGTTGTGCTAACCGCGTGCCATATATCGCCGAACCATGGCCATGTTTGAGCAGTGGTCGGATTCTCGGGGGAGAGCATAAGGCAGTGTCACAGTTTCTTGTCCAGCTTGGCAACTCTGCAACAGTCGTCGAAGCCTATTTAACCGCTGCTCTCGCCCGACAGGAAAGCGAGGGCACCCCTGCGCGCCTCGCTGAAGCCATCCGCCATGCCGTCCTGGGCGGCGGCAAACGCTTCCGGCCCTTCCTGGTTTTCCACAGCGCTGCGCTATTCGGCGCGACCAAGGAAGCGGCACTCCCGGCTGCGGGAGCCATAGAATGCATCCATTGCTATTCGCTGGTGCACGACGACCTGCCATCGATGGACAATGACGAGCTTCGGCGCGGCCGCCCGACAGTGTGGAAGGCCTATGACGACTGGACCGCCATTCTCGTTGGCGATGCGCTGCAGGCATTTGCTTTTGAGCTGGTTGGACGGCCGGAGAGCAACAGCAATCCGAGTATCAGAGCCGATCTCGTGCACATTCTTGCCGTCGCCTCAGGCGCGATCGGCATGGTCGGCGGCCAGCAACTCGATCTCGAAGCGGGGAAACTCAGCAATCAGCCGACGCCGACGATCGAAAGCATCATGCGATTGCAGGCGATGAAGACCGGCGCGCTGATTACGGCGGCGTGCGAGATGGGTGCCGTCGTTGGTGGTGCGAAGCCGGAGGAACGCGCGGCGCTGAAGACTTATGGCGAGCACCTGGGTGTTGCGTTCCAGATCAGCGACGATCTGCTCGATGCGGAAGGATCAAGCGCCGATACGGGCAAAGCTACCGGCAAGGATGCCGCCGCCGGAAAAGCGACGCTCATCGGCATGCTCGGAATCAAAAAGGCGCGTAGCCACCTCGACCGTTCGATCGCGGCAGCTATCGCAGCCCTCAACGTGTTCGGAGAAAAGGCAGAGCCTCTCGCCGACGCTGCGCGGCTTATGGGCCGCCGCGACAGCTAGCGAGAGGCGAGATCGGCGCGTTACCAGAACTTGTAGTTCAAGCCGACGCGAACGGTCTGGAAGTCGTTGTTGATGCGATCGCCGCTCGAGAGCGTATCGTCGCCGAAGCCCATGTAGAGATACTCGGCCTTCATGCTCCAGTTCGGAGCAAACGCCCACTCGACACCGCCGCCGGCTGCATAGCCAGCCTTGGTGTCGTTGTCGCGGAAGTTTCCGATGCCTGCGAGGTTGACGTTGGTATCGAAGTCCGCAACGGCGAGACCGGCCGTGCCATAAACCAGGAACGGTCCGCTCGCGTATCCGAGACGTCCGCGCACGGTCGAAAACCAGTTCACACTGCTATGCGCCGTGTCACCGAACTGATCGAACGCGCTGCCGCTGATATCCGCGCCCTGGAAATCGCCTTCAAAGCCGAAGACGAAATTGCCACGCTGCCAATTATAGCCGATCTGACCACCGCCAAAGCCGCCTTCGGGCTTCGTGAAAGTCGAGTTCGACCAGCCGTAGCCGCCGTTGATACCGATATAAGCGCCCTGCCAGATCGAAGGCTCACTATACTGAACAACTGGAGCCGCCGGCGGATTGTAAGGCTGGTAAGGACCGAGATCGGCTGCCCAAGCGCTTCCGCTTGCAGTCAACGCGAGCACAGCTCCGCCCAAGAGGGACTTAGCGATTTGCGATTTCATTTTTAGAACCCCGTCACAGTAGGCCCAGCGGCCCAATCGTACGCACTAACGCCAACAACCCATTTGGGGTTCCAGTTGGACAATTTCGATGCGCAAACCGATACGCTGGTATGCATCAACTAGCGGCCACGAATGGCCTAGGTATTTCTGAAATGCCCTATTAACGGGTGGATACTAATAACGCGTTGATTAAACGCAATCAGACTCGCGCCGCTAATCCACTTTTATCTGCATTGATCTTTTCTTTACGAGCCATCCGCTTATCCCGCAGTTTAAGAAGCGGTAATATCCAGTGTGCGAGCCTAATTTCGCGCCGGGATTTCTCGGGATCGACGAGATGGGACGTCGGCAGTTTCTGCGTGAATGAACTCTCCATGAGTGTACCCAGCGGAAGCTGAAGCTCGTCCTGTAAGGCGATCATACGTGCGTAAAGTTCAGAGAGCGGCGTGATCAATCGACCGAAACCGTTGCGCGCCTGCGCCCAGCCAACAAGATAAAGACCGCGCAATCCTGGCGGAAATGCGCCGCCGTAAACTTGCACGACGTTATTCTTCACATCGACGAGGCCTTCGGGCAGAAACGGGAATGTGGTGTTGAAGCCCGTTGCCGCAACGATCATGTCGTAGGTGCCGGTCGTGCCATCGACGAATGTGACCGTGTCGCCATCGACGTGATCGATAGCCGGACGCGGCTTCACGCGACCCAGGCGAATGGCATTCAACAGATCCGTTCCGAACGCAGGATGACGCTCAAAAATTTTATGTTTGGGACGCGGCAAACCGTAACGACGATAGTCGCCGATACTGATGGCGATGATTGATTTCAAGATCGCGCGCTGCAGGAAGATCGGCAGCCCCCAGATCGGAAGGTCCGTCAGCGGACGACCGAGAAACGTTTTCGGCAAATACCAATAGCCTGACTGCAAGCTGATATCGCACGATTTGCCGAAGCGCCCGGCATCGACAGCCATATCGACACCAGAGTTGCCGCCGCCGATGACAAGCACGCGCTTGTCGTCGAACTGGTGCGGAGCGACATAATCCTTCGAGTGCAGCAGCTCGCCCGTGTAGGTGCCCTGGAACGTCGGGTAGCGCTTATCCCAATGGTGGCCGTTGCAGACGATGACGCCCTTGTACGTCCGCTCCTCACCGTCGGCGAACTTCACGGTCCAATGACCGGCGTCATCCGGCGCGGCGTGAACGACCTGCTTATTGAATTCGGCGTTGGCGTAAAGTCCGCGATCCTTCGCAAAATCGGTCAGATAGCTGAGCATCTGGTCGGCCGACGGAAAATCCGGAAAATCATCCGGCATCGGGTAGTCGGTATATTCCGTCGCCTTTTTGGACGAAACGATGTGCGCGTTACGATAAACGCCGTGCAGCCAGTTGCCACCCACGCCTGGCGCGGCGTCGATCAGATCGAAGGGAACGCCGCGGTGCTTCAAGGCGGCGGCCATCGCTAAACCCACAGGGCCTGCGCCAATGATGATGTGACGCTCGAGCGTGCTTATACCTTCGCTCATTCTCTGAAATATCCTTGATGGCGGATGCTCATGCATCCATCAGCAACGCGTCCGCAAGGCGGAGGGTCCCTGGGAAGCGGTCGTAATCGTCCGCTTCGATACATCATTGACCGACCGCAATGCGAGCGCAGCAACGTCGCAAACGCCGCACTTAGGCGGCGATTTTCCAAGAATTACTTAAGAAATAGCCGCTTTCTTGCTTAATCGGAAGGGCAGCTATTCGGCAGCCTCACCGCCGGCAACGGCGCCCGCGCCGAAGCGGCGAGAAATATAGTCCTCGACGATGGCCTTGAAGTCTCCGGCAATATTAGGACCGCGGAGCGTCATGGCCTTTTTGCCGTCGATGAATACGGGGGCGGCGGGACTTTCTCCCGTGCCCGGCAACGAGATGCCCACGTCGGCGTGCTTGCTCTCGCCGGGGCCGTTCACGATGCAGCCCATCACGGCGAAGTTGAGCGTTTCGACGCCGGGGTACTGCGTCTTCCAGTCGGGCATACGATCGCGGATCATATCCTGGATGTCACGCGCCAGTTCCTGGAATACGGTCGATGTCGTGCGGCCGCAGCCGGGGCATGCGGCGACAACCGGCACGAACGAGCGCAGACCCATCGTTTGCAGAAGTTCCTGCGCGGCGCGGACTTCCTGCGTGCGGTCACCGCCGGGCTCAGGCGTCAGCGAGAAGCGGATGGTATCGCCGATGCCTTGCTGCAAGAGAATGCCCAGAGCAGCGGAAGACGCAACGATGCCCTTCGAGCCCATGCCGGCTTCCGTCAGACCCAAGTGCAGCGCGTAGCGGCAGCGGTCGGCTAGCATGGCGTAGACGGCCAAGAGATCCTGGATCGAGGAGACCTTGCCGGATACGATGATCTTGTTGGCGTTAAGGCCCATTTCCTCGGCACGTTGCGCCGACATCAGCGCCGACTGCACCATGGCTTCGTGCATGACGCTGCGTGCGGGTTTCGGCTCGGCGGACTTGGCGTTCTCGTCCATCAAATGCGTCAGCAGCTCAGCGTCGAGCGAGCCCCAGTTGACGCCGATGCGGACCGGCTTGTTGTACGTCATCGCCATGTCGATGATGGCGCCGAACTGCTTGTCTTTCTTGTCCTTGAAGCCGACGTTGCCGGGATTGATGCGGTATTTGTCGAGAGCTTCAGCGCAATCGGGATTTTCGCCCAGGAGCTTGTGGCCGATGTAGTGGAAATCGCCCACGAGCGGAACGTTGACGCCGCGCTTGCGCAATTGATCGCGAATATGCGGGACGGCTTTCGCGGCTTCGTCGCGATCGACCGTGATACGGACAAGCTCCGAACCGGCGCGCGCCAAGTCTGCGACCTGCTTCACCGTGGAGGCGACGTCCGCCGTATCGGTGTTGGTCATCGATTGCACGACGACCGGCGCTCCGCCGCCGACCTGCACGCCGCCGACCGTCACTGCTGTGGTCTTGTGGCGCGGTTTCATCGTGATGCTGTCGCTATGCAACATCGAATTGCCTTTCCCGTCCCTGGTCCCGCTCCTGGGGCCCCGAGTTCTAGCGCCCTCTCGCGCTTCCCGCCAGAAGCGATATGGCCGCGATTGTGCACAGCGCTATGACGATTGAAGGGCCGCCGGGAACGTCGCTCGATAATGACAGCCAAAGGCCCAGAATTACGCCCAGAATCGCGATTGCGGCGGCCAGGACGGCCATCCGCTCCGGGGTTGTGGATAGTGGCCGGGCGGCCACTGCCGGAACGACAAGAAACGCCATGACGAGCAGAACGCCGACGATTTTCATGGCGACTGCGATGACGATGGCTAGCAAGAGGTCGAAGGCAGCGCGGGACACGCGCGGGTTGATGCCCTCGGCGGTCGCGAGGTCCTCGTGCAGCGACAGGCGGACAAGCGGCTTCCAGAGATAGAGCGTTGCGGCCATCACGGCGGCGCCGCCGACGTAAATCCAGACGAGATCGCCGGACGTGACCGCGAAAACGTCGCCGAAGAGGTAGCTCATCAGGTCGATGCCCGGACCTTTGACGAGCGAGATCGCGGCGATGCCGAGCGCCAGCGTCGCGTGGTGTGTGAGCCCAAGCGCGGAATCGAGCGGCACCGTTTTCTGCCGTCCGAGCAGCGTCAGAATACCCGCAGCAGCAATGGCAGCGATGACGACGGCGAGCGTCAGGTTGATGTCGGCGGCGAGCCCCAGCGCCACGCCGAGCAAGCTCGCCTGCGATAGCGTTTCGCCGACATAGGACATGCGCCGCCAGACGACGATGCAGCCGAGCGGCGCCGCGATGACAGCCAAGCCGACTGCCGCGAAGAAGGCGCGCCAAATGAAAGGATCAAGTCCAGCGATCACTCAGGTGCCTCGCCCCGGCATTGGCGTTTGCGTCGCCGGTTCGATGAGCGGCTCGGTTTCGCCGGTCAAGCCATGCTGATGATCGTGGTGGTGGCGGTAGACGCCGAGCGCCGTTGCGGCGTGCGGCCCGAAGATGCGGACGTATGACGCGTGTTGGGACACATCCTCGGGTTTGCCGGAACAGCAGACGTGGCCGTTGAGGCAAATCACGCGATCGCTCTTCGCCATGACGACATGAAGATCGTGCGAGACGAGCAGGACGCCCAGATTGTGGCGATCGCGCAGGCAGCCGATCATGTCATAGAGGTCGGCTTCACCGGTAAAATCGACGCCGCTCGCCGGTTCATCGAGGATGAGAAGATCGGGACGGCGCAACAGCGCGCGGGCGATCAGAACGCGTTGGGTTTCGCCGCCGGACAGCTTCGAAAGCTGCTGATCAAGCGTGCGAGCAGCGCCCGTTTCTTCCAAGGCGCGCTTGATCTCGTCGGTCGTGACGTTCGCGCCGAGTGCCAGGAACGAGGCGACCGTCATCGGGATTGTGGAATCAACATCGAAGCGTTGCGGGACGTAGCCAATGCGGGTTGAAGCCGGCTTCTCGATGCGTCCGCGGGTCGGCCGTTCGATGCCGAGCAGGAGCCGGACGAGTGTCGTTTTGCCCGCGCCGTTCGGGCCGATGAGCGTGACGATCTCACCGCGGTGAACATCGAGGTCGATATTCCAGAGCACCTCGCGGCTGCCGCGGGTCATCGCCAGCCCGCGTGCCGAGATCAACGCTGTCGTATCGAAGGGCCGAGCCTTTTCTTGTAAAGGCGCGTGCTCGTGATGGTGGCCGCAACTACACGCTGCGGCCTCCTCCGTGAGGGCATTCCCTCGTGCGTCGTCCAAAGCTGACAAAACGGCAGTCTCCGTGTCAGGCCGTGCGGCGGGCGGCGGCGCATTCGCGGCACGTGCCCGAGACTTCGACGAAGCGGACGCGGGTCTCAAATTCGGTGTTGGCCGCAGCCGTGTCGATGGCGCGGAAGATCTCGTCGCCGTCGACCTCTTGCACGGCGCCGCACTTTTCGCAGCTCAGAAAGATCGGCGGGCGGCCGGTGCGCGGCTTGTCCATGCGCCGGCAGGCGAAATAGGCGTTCTTGCTTTCGAGGCGATGGACGACGCCCGCTTCAAGCAGCGCATCGAGGGCGCGGTACACCGAGATCGGGGCGAGGCGCGTGCCCTTCTTGGCCAGCCGGTCGAGGACCTCGTAGGCACCGACGCTGGCCTGGGTCGAGGCGATCTCCTCGAAAACCTTACGGCGAAGGTCGGTGAACCGGATATTCTTTTCAGCGAAAATCGCGGTCGCCTGCTCAAGAGATGTCTTCAAGCGGTCCCTTGCCCTCTGCTCGTCGGCTGCGTTCGCTATCATGGTCATCCTCTAGAGCCCGGCCGAAGGCCAAACCGTGGAACTGATGCCTCTCCGGACGATATAACATGTCGGGATGGCGGACCATCCGGTTCAAGGGCCGCATGCCTTATTTTATCCCCGTGCGGCGCGACCAAGGTAAGATGCGCCGGTGGCTGGCGGAATGGGTGAGATTCTCAAAAGAAGTTCATCCGATGAGCACATTTCGTCTTAATGTCGCCGCCAATCAGCCCGCTGGGGCGCGCAATTTTAACCAACGCGGCCGGCGATTCGACGGGCGCACTGGCTGGGAACGACTTCAGGATGGACGTCAAGTTTTTGATCGACAGACTGGCGGAAAATGCCCGGCCGATCGGTATTGCCGTTGTCATTGCCTGCATCCTCACCCTCCTGCTGCGCAGCCGGATTGCGCGACGGCTGAGGGCCGCCATCGAAGAAACGATTTTTTCCAATTGGCGCCTAGCCTTACTCGGTACGACCGGCCTCGTGCTTTCTGCCGCGGCGGGCTGGCGCACATGGGAAGGCATGTACAATTTCACCGGCGAACCCCTGCTCTCCGGCATGGTGACGTTCGGCATCCAGGGCATCATGCTGATCGTCGCGTGGCTGATCGGCGAGAGTTTCGCTACGGGGATGAACCGGCAATCGCGACCGGGACAATCAGCACTCGCAAGCTCGGGGGCGCAGCCGTGGATCGGCACCTTCATCGGGCTTTTGCTGTTCCTCACCTGTTTCGTGTTGTTTCTGCAGTGGTCGGGAAGCGGCGACGGCCGGCAGGCGACTGGCCTGTCCGATATCGACTGGTCGACGGCGGGAAACAAATTCCTGATGTTCGGGGCCGGGCTTCTGCTCGTGGCGCTGTTCGCGCTCTATGCGGCGAGCGACATCGTCCGCCCTTACATCCAGGTCGTGCGCATCATCCTGCGCAATTCGATGCTGTGGCTGATGTTCCTCGCCTGCATGGCGACGAGCGTGTTCTTCTCGTTCGATAGTTTCTTCACGTCGATCTTCCCGCAGTCGGAGCGCGTGCGCGCAGCCGAACTGCGCGCGCAGAACCAGGTGTCGGGCATCATCACGGATATCGAACAGGCGATCGCGGCCCGGCACGCGGCACTCGCCGACGAACTCTTCAAGACGGACGCTTGGAAAGCTTACGATGCGCAGCTTGAGAAGATCACACAGGCCGCAACGCAATCGCAGGCCGTGATCGAAAAGTTCGTCAACGATCAGATCGAAGAGCGTCGCCGTGCCGTGCAAGAGCAGCAGGAGCGGATGGCGTCGGCGCAGGCAGGGCAAGCGGGCCTCGCCAATCGCAAGGTTTCGCTGACGGACGAAAAAGCGAGCCTTGCGGCGCAGCGCCCCGAACTGGCGGCCGATTATCAGACCAAGAAAGCCGACTACGACCAGAAGCTGAAAGACGTCGATGCCAAGCGCGTCGAGGCGCTGGCCGAAGACAAGGGCGTGGAGGGCAGCGGCAAGGCCGGACGCGGACCGCTTTATCGCCAGCGCATGGCGGAACTCGCCACACTGCAAGGCGCGGCGCAAATCGCGCAGGAGCGCATGGCGAATGCCCAGAAACGTCTGAGCACGGTCGAAACGCGGCTATCGTCTATCGACACCGAGCTTGCAACGCTCGACGGCGATCTCGCCAAGTACAAGGGCGAAGCCCAGACGGCGGAGCAGCGGATCAAGCTCGCCCAGGACAGCGTGCAAACGGACGCCGGACCGAAAATCGATCCGACGCGCATCCTGCCCCTGTTCGAGCGCATCCGGTCAGAGTTCCGCGCCGATCCGACGGTCGCGCATCTCAACAGTGTGCAGCAGATGTGCGGCGATATCTATACGGCGATGCAGGCGACGCCGGAAACGAAGTCGCTTGTCTCCGGCATCGACTGCGATCCGAAGACGACGGCCGATGCGGCGGGCACGCTGTTCGCGCTGCAAGCGGGCACGAAGGTTTTCGAGAACACCTGCGCGGGCGGCGACAAGCTCAATGCCAACACGTCGACCGACGCGCTGTTCGCGTTCGCGCGGCGCTGCCTGTCCGATAGCGCGCTGCCGAGCCACGACACAGATGCGCTGCGGACCGAGATCAACCGCATCGAGCTTTCGCGCGATGACAAGGCGCACCGCTTTGTCGTGACGCTCAATGCGTTCCAGGACGGCAACCACCTCGCCTATCTGGCGCTCGCGATTGCGATCGGACTCGACGGCTTGATCTTCATGTCCGGCCTATTCGGCGCCAATGCCGTGCGCTCGCCGCTGTCGGATATTCCGAGCTATCGCTCGCGGTCGGGTGCTCAGCTCGAAGCGACGATCAACGCCGCGCTCGGTGCGCATCCGCATGAGACGGCGTGGCTGACGCTGACGTCGCTCAGGCCGATCACCAATCAGGACGGATTTTCGGCGCTCGCCGATTTGAGCGCGATGGAGCGGTCGCAGGCCGATCGGGTGCGCATGGTGCTTACGGCGGGCGCCGATATCGGCGCGGTCGAGACGATCAGTCATAACCCTGAGCGTTACCGCGTGCGCAGCGAGTTGCGTGAATATCTCTCGTCGATCTGCGACAAGCAATTCAAGACCGACGCTTCCGCGAAAGACAAAGCGCGGCTCGAACAGCTTGTATCGGCAGCGCTGGCACCGCATCCGCGCGAGCACTCCGAAATCGTGCTGAATACGCTTGAGCCGATCCGTGAGACGGAAGGCTTCACGTCAATGGTGACGCTGTCGGAGATCACCAATGATTACGATTCGCGCGTCGTCCGCCGCGTGATGAATGCGGGGTCGGCGGTGAAGGCCGTTGCGCCCGACGTCAAGATCGACGACCGCTATTACATTCGTCCGGCGCTTTACGAGACGTTGCTGACAATCCGTGCGACGGCGCCGGAAAGCGCTGCGTATGGGCGTGATCGGGCGCGGTTTGAAGGCGTGCAGGAGCGTCCGGCCATTGATGCCGGCGTGCTGCGCGAAGCCAAGCCCGAATTGCCGCCGGAGAAAAAGGGTAGCGTCCCGGAGATCGAACGGCGTCGCGATCCGCCGGCGTTGCCGGGCTTGCTGCCGCTGCCGCGCGAAGAAAAGCAGGAGCTTGCGGCGCATTTCCGCGAAGTGTTGCTCGAAGCCATTCACCTGCGGTCCGATATTGTCGACAACCGGTTCAGTCAACCGCAGTCGCGCGATGCTATCCGGGAAGCCTGGAAAGCGCTCAATGCGCACAGCAAGAAAAACGAAAATCTCGGCTTGCTCCTGCGCGATTTCCAGAACGAGCAAGATCGCTTGTTGAGCGAAGCCTATTCGCGACTTCGCAGTGAAACCGGCGGTGACGAGCGCAAGCTGTCGATCCTTGAAGGGATCGATGGGGCTGTGCGCGACGACCTTTCGCTCTACATGCTGTTTCCCGAGATGAGTCTCGTCACATATCTGATCGACGAACTCGAGACCGCGGCACAGCCGGACGACGGCCTCGCGCACGGCGAGCAGGATCTCAAGGATCAGCTGAAGTTCGTGCGCGAAGCGCTCGGGCGATTGGATCTCGACAATCCGCGGTCGTGGGACGAAATCCGCCAACGGCTCGCGATGCGAACAGGTTCGGATTTCCGCAATTTCTATCGTCCATCCGATAGCGACAGCGAGCCCGGCGACGACGCGTGAGCGCGCACTGAGCGACTTACACGGTTCGCGCCGAAGCTTGACTGGATCCCGGCCTTCGCCGGGATGACGTTGTGAAAGGCGACCGTTCAGAGCTTGAAGTCGACGACTTTCTGGCGCTGCGTGCCGAGGCCGTCGATCTTCAGTTCCATGACGTCGCCAGCTTTGAGGAACTCTTTCGGATTGCGGGCCGTGCCGACGCCGGGTGGCGTGCCGGTCGTGACGATGTCGCCGGGCTCAAGCACCATGAATTCGGTGATGTAAGCGAGCAGCGTCGGGATGCGGAAAATCATCGTCGAGGTCGAGCCGGTCTGCTTACGCTCACCGTTGACGTCGAGCGTCATCGTCAGGTTGTCGAGATCGGTGATCTCGTCAGGGGTCACGAGCCACGGACCGATAGGCCCGAACGTCTCGGCGGATTTGCCCTTCACCCACTGGCCGCCGCGCTTCGATTGGAATCGGCGCTCCGACACGTCGTTACAGATGCAGTAGCCCGCGATGTATTTTGTCCAATCCTGCACATCGACGTAACGGGCACGCGTGCCGATGACGAACGCAATCTCGACCTCCCAATCGAGATGGCGCGAATTGCGCGGGATCATCACATCATCGTCTGGGCCGCAGATCGACGTCGTCGCCTTATTGAACAGGATCGGCTCGGTCGGAATCTCTTGCCCCGTCTCTTTGGCGTGGTCGGCAAAGTTGAGGCCGATGGCAATGAAGTTGTGCGTGTCGGCAACCGGCGGGCCGAGGCGTGCGTCTTTCGGTGCGAGCGGGAGGGACGCGAGATTGAGCTTGCGAATTTCATCTAGCGATGCGGGCGAGAGATATTCGCCGGAAAAATCCGGGATGACTTCCGAGAGATTGCGAATTTCGCCATTGGTGTCGAGAATGCCGGGTCTTTCGGCACCTGGGGCGCCAAAGCGAACGAGTTTCATTTGCGAATATCTCCAGAAAGCATCGCCTTGCGGCGCCGGGGCAGCTTCTAAGCAGAAAAAGTCCGGCCTGCCAATCATGTCGCCACGGATCCAGCGACCATGCGTCCGCGGCTTTGCGCTTTGTGAAGTTAGCGAAGGCGGAACTTGCGCCATGCTCGGCGGTTTCCTCTTGGCCGCTGGGTGTCGGCAAATCGAGCGCGAGGCTGCAATGCCTCGCGTTTCAGCATGGAAATGGGGACCTTCCGATGCGTGTTATGGTTACGGCGCGTGTTTCCTTGATGCTTGCGACAATGTTCGCATTGGCCGCGGGGGGCGTAGCGCGCGCCGACACGGCATCCCCTGAAGCGCAGCCGCCGTCTACCGTCACGCCGGACAAGCACGCGACAGCCCCCCCCGATGCGGACAAGAAGCCCGACGAGCAGACGCCCGGCGACATGCCCGCCGTCGTCGTCGATGACAACAAAGTCGAAAGCCTGCTCGGCAAGGACGTGACGAGCGCGAAGGGCGAGAAGCTCGGGCAGATCACCGATATTCTCGTCAGCCACAGCGGCGAGGTTCGGGCGGCGGTGATCGATTTCGGCGGCTTCCTGGGAGTCGGATCGCGGAAGATCGCCGTCGCATGGAGAACGCTGCAGTTCTCGCCCAAGGCCATCACACTCGGCATGACGCGCGACGAATTGCGCGTGACGCCCGAATACCATCTGGGCGAGCCGGTGGTGATCGTCGGCGCTTCTGCTCCCCCTGCACAGCCGGCGCCCTCGGCGCAACCCGGGCCGCCACAACCTTCAGGACCGCCCGCCACTTCTGCTCCGGCCAAATGATGAGGTCCGTCAGCGCGGGGGCTCACATTCATCTGCTTTGCGCGCCGGACTGACGCTATGCGCGGCATCGCTCGGTTTTGGCGGCGCGCGGGTATCAGGCCGACAGGCAGGAGCCAACTCGGCGTCGACGGCTTTGCGTTTTTCCTCGCCGATGTCCAGGTCGGGTTCGGGCCGTTTCTCACCGTCTATCTGACGTCGGAAAAATGGACGAGCGCCGACATCGGCCTTGTGTTGACGGTCGGCAGCATCATCGCGCTCATCGGACAGGTGCCCGGCGGCGCACTTGTCGATGCGATGGGGCGGGAACGAACACTTGCCGCCACCTCGACATTGATGATCGGCGCGTCGGCGTTTTCGATTGCGATCTGGCCGCAGTTTACCGCGGTCTTCTTCGCGCAAGTCTTTCATTCGCTCGCGAGCGTTGTGACCGGGCCTGCGCTCGCGGCGATCAGCCTGGGGCTCGTCGGGCATAACCTGATCGGCGAGCGGCTCGGTCGAAACGCGCGGTTTGCGTCGCTCGGCAGCATGATCGCGGCAGCGAGCATGGGCGCGTGCGGTTATTATCTTTCGAGCCAGGCTGTGTTCTTCGTCGCGGCGGCGATGACTGTTCCGGCGGTGCTTTCGCTTTATCTGATCTCGCCGGGCGACTTTCATCGCGAGGAAGTGACGCCGAAGCCGAAAGCGCATTACGACATTATCGACGCGGTGCGGACGTTGGCGTCGAACCGGCCGCTGCTGATCCTGGCCGGGACGGTATCGCTGTTTCACCTTTCCAATGCGTCGATCATGCCGCTCGTCGCCAACCTCATCACGCAGCGTGCGAGCGACGCCGCCACGATCCTCGTCGCGCTGTGCATCATCGTTCCGCAATTCGTAGTGGCGATGATCTCCCCGTGGATTGGGCGCTATGGCGACCGCCATGGGCGGCGGCCGCTGCTGATGCTGGGCTTCGCGGCGCTGCCCGTACGCGCCGCGCTGCTGGCATCGAGCTCGGACCCGGTCGTCATGGTGGCGATCCAATGCCTCGACGGCATTTCAGCGGCGGCGCTCGGCGTGCTGGTTTCGGGCGCCGTCGCGGACGTCACGAGAACGTCGGGGAACTTCAATCTGGCGCTCGGCTTTGTCGGCATCGCGATGGGCGTCGGCGCATCTATCAGCACGACGCTGGCGGGTATTATCGCCTACGATTTCGGAGCGTCGACGGCCTTCCTGACGCTGGCGTGCATCGGGCTGGCGGCATTCCTGGCGGTTGTGCTGCTACTGCCTGAAACGCGGACAGCAGAAAGTAAGGAACACGAAAGCAATATCGCGCGTTGAGCCGCAACCAGGGGATCATCCTCATTGGACGGACGGAATTTCGCGATGGCTCAAGTCGTTAGCCGCCGTTTCCTGCGTCTTGATCTGTGTCATCGCCGCTGTCTCGCGGTCGTCAGAACATCTTTTTTACGAATTTATGGTTCTTTAATTTTCCCAATAGGGCGCGTACACCATATCCCGATGGGCGCTGTTGGAGTGTTTTATGGCCCATAATCGGGGCGAGTCCGTTGCTTTGGATGGCGTAGCGGCATCACGCGTTCAGCGTTGGGTGTCTGTTGCCTGCAGCGGTCTCTTGGCGGCGGTGGCCGCCTGTGTGGCTCCTCATGCGGCGTTCGCCGACGGCCCCTTCGACAACTCCATCGCCAATCCGACCATCGCAACCGCATCGTCCGACTGGGTTGTTACGCTCGGCGCCTGGGGAAATATTTCGCCTGAGTTTTCCGGTTCAAGCCATTACGATCTGGGCGGCTCGCCCATCGTCGACTTTCATCGGGTCGGCGATAAGGAATGGCTTAGCCTGCCGAACGACGGCATCGATTACGAGCTGTTCTCGACCGATAATTTCCGCGCCGGTCCCGTCGGCCAGATCCGCTGGGATTTCGGCAACACGCGCGATCGCGGGCTGAAAGAGATCGGCAATACCGGCGTCGACCTTTCGCTTGAGATCGGCGCTTTCGTCGAATATTGGCCGGCGGAATGGCTACGCACGCGCCTTGAAGCGCGCAACGCCGTCTATGGCGCCGAAGGGTGGATTTTCGACCTCAGCTCGGATTTCGTCTGGCATCCGACGACGCAATGGACGGTCGCTGCCGGTCCGCGCCTGTCGATTGCCGACAGCGACTACATGAATGCCTACTACGGTTTGAATGCGGCGCAGGCAGAAAGCGTGCACCTTTCAAAATACGAAGCCTCTGCGGGCGTGCGCTCGGCTGGGGCTGGGCTTTACGGCGAATACAAATGGACCGAACAGTTCTCGACGATGGCGTCGTTCGAATACGAGCGGCTGGTTGGCAGCGCGGCGGATTCGCCGCTGGTCAGCGAAGCCGGATCGCCGGATCAGTTCACCGTTTCATTCGGCGCAAAGTATAAGTTCGTCTGGAGCCACTAGCGGCTTCGGCTATGGCGCGGGCGCGGCGCTCGCAGGACCCGCCTTGTCACTCGGCGCCTTAGTGTCCTCCGCCGGTTTCGTCAGCCAATTCGACAACCGATCCATGTACAGAAAAATAACAGGCGTCGTGAAGAGCGTCAGGATCTGGCTGATCGCAAGACCACCGACCATCGCATAGCCAAGCGGCTGGCGGATTTCAGCGCCGGTTCCGGCACCGATCATCAGCGGGACGCCACCGAGCAGGGCCGCAAGTGTCGTCATCATGATCGGGCGGAACCGCAGCAGCGCCGCCTTGCGGATGGCTTCGACCGGCGACAGGTGCTCGTTGCGCTCGGCGTGAATGGCGAAGTCGACGAGCATGATGCCGTTCTTCTTGACGATGCCGATCAACAGGATAACGCCGATCATGGCGACCAGGCTGAAGTCGAAGCCGAACAGCATCAAGGTGATGAGCGCACCCGCACCCGCCGATGGCAACGTGGACAGGATGGTGATCGGGTGAATGTAGCTCTCGTAGAGGATACCGAGGATCAGATAGACGACGAAAAGCGCCGCTGCGATCAACAGCGGGATCGTCGTCAGCGATGCCTGGAAGGCTTGAGCGTTGCCCTGGAATGTCGTCTGCATCGAGGCCGGCAGGCGCAACTCGCGCTCAGCGGCCCTGATCTGGTTGGTCGCCGTGCCGAGCGAAGCGCCGGGCGCGAGATTGAAGCTGATCGTTACGGCCGGAAACTGCCCCTGATGCGAGATCGACAGCGGTTCGGTCTTGCGCGTCGTCCACGAAGCGATCGTCCCGAGCGGGATGAGGCCGCCGGTCGTCGGCGAGTGGATGTAAAGCTTGTCGAGGCTGTGCGGATCGGCCTGCACCTCGGGTGATGCTTCCATGATGACGTGGTAGCTGTTCTGCTGCGTGAAGTACTGCGCGACCTGCCGCTGGCCGAACGCATCATAAAGCGTCGCATCGACCTCGTCGGGCGTCAGGCCGTAACGCGAGGCCTGATCGCGATTGACTTCGACCTTCAGCGTCGTGCCTGCCATCTGCTGATCGGTCGCGACGTCGCGGAGCGTCGGCAGCGTCTTCAGTTTTTCGAGGATTCGCGGCGCCCAGGTATTAAGCTCGTTGGTGTCGGCGTCCTCAAGCGTGTACTGGAATTGCGTGCGCGACGCGCGGCCGCCGACATTCACATCCTGCGCCGCCTGCATGAAGAGGCGAACGCCTTCGAGCTTTGCGAGCTTCGGCTGCAAACGGCGGATGACCTGGAATGCCGACGCATCGCGCTCGGACTTGGGTTTCAATGTGATATAGACGCGGCCGCTGTTGAGCGCAGGCGTCGTGCCGCCGGCTCCGATCGCCATTGCCACCGTCGCGACGGCCGGATCGCTGGAAACAACTTTGCCGACTTCCTCCTGATACTTCATCATGGCGTCGAATGAGGTGTCTTCGGCCGCTTCGGAGATGCCGATAATGAGGCCGGTATCCTGCTGCGGGAAGAAGCCTTTCGGGATGGTGACGAAGAGATAAGCGGTCAATCCCAATGTCGCGAAGAATGTCATCAGCGTCAGGAACTGATGGCGAAGAACGAAATCGAGGCCGCGGCCGTAGCCATTGAGCAGCGCGTCGAAGCCGCGTTCGCTCAGTTTGTAAAGGCGGCCGCGCTGCACGTCCTTTTCGCTTTTCAGGAAGCGCGAGGCCATCATCGGCGTCAGCGTCAGCGCGACGAAGCCCGAGACGGCAATCGTCATTGTGACGGTGACCGCAAATTCGCGGAACAGGCGGCCGATGATGCCGCCCATCATCAGCAACGGGATGAAGACGGCGACGAGCGAAATGCTGATCGAGACGACGGTGAAGCCGATTTCGCGCGCCCCCTTCATCGCCGCATCGAACGGCTTTTCGCCGTCTTCGACGTAGCGCACGATGTTTTCAAGAACGACGATGGCGTCATCGACGACGAAGCCGACGGCGATCGTCAGGGCCATGAGCGACAAGTTATCAAGGCTATAGCCCAAGACATACATCAGCGCGCAGGCACCGAACAGCGCCAGCGGTACCGTCACGCTGGGAATGATCGTCGCCCAGAGACTGCGCAGGAAAACAAAAATAACGGCGACAACGAGCGCCACCGAGAGCAGCAGTGTGAATTCGACGTCCTCGATGGACGCGCGAATCGTCTGCGTGCGATCGCTCAGAATATGCACCTTGAGCGCCTTGGGCATCGCCGCCTGAAGCCGCGGCAGCTCGGCCTTGATGCGATCGACTGTCTCGATGACGTTGGCGCCCGGCTCCTTGAAGATAATCAGGAAGACGCCGCGCTTGTTGTTGGCCCACGCCGCTTCCTGATCGTTTTCCGGCCCAACGATTGCCTTGCCGACGTCCTTGATGCGGATCGGGGCGCCGTTGCGGTAGGCGATGATGACGTCGTCCCAGGACTTCGCGTCAGTCAGCTGATCGTTGGTGTAGATCGTATAGCCGCGATTGGCGGATTGGACTGAGCCCTTAGGGCTGTTCACCGTGGTGATCGAGAGCGGCGGTCGCACATCTTCGAGCGTCAGCCCGCGGGCATAGAGCTTCGCGGGGTCGAGCTGAACGCGGATCGAAGGCTTTTGCTCGCCACCGATCACGACCTGACCGACGCCGTTGATCTGGCTGATCTGCTGCGCAAGTTTCGTATCGGCGTTGTCGTCAACCTCGGTCAGCGGCATGGCGTCGGAGGTGGCGGAAAGCAGCAGGATCGGACTGTCGGCGGGATTGACCTTGCGATAAATCGGCGGCTGCGGAAGGTCTTGCGGCAGCTGACCGCCAGCGGCGTTGATCGCAGATTGGATGTCGTTGGCCGCGCCGTCGATATCGCGATCGAGATCGAACTGCACGACGATGGTCGTGACACCGAGGCCGCTGGTCGAAGTCGTTTGCGTCACGCCAGGAATCTGCGCGAATTGCCGCTCAAGGGGCTGCGCCACGTTCGACGCCATCGTCTCGGGGCTCGCACCCGGAAGATTGGCCGAAACCTGAATGGTCGGAAAATCGATTTGCGGCAACGGCGCAACCGGCAGATTCATAAATGCGATCACGCCGACGAACAGAATGCCGACCATGATCAGCGACGTCGCGATCGGGTAGCGAATGAACGGACCTGAAATGCCGCCGCTCTCCATGTTACTCGGCCTCGCCGGACGGGCGCTTCGGGCGCGCGGTCATATCTGACGCGGTGGTGTGGGCAGCCTTTTCCTTGCGGTCGTTCTGCTCCGTCAAATCAACGAGCGTTCCGGGCGCAAGGCGATAGTAGCCGGATGTAACCACGCGCTCTCCGGGTTCGACGCCACTTTTGATCACGGCTTCACCATCCTGGATCTCACCGACGATGAGCTTGCGCATCTCGATCCGATTGTCGGGACGCACGACGTAGGCGAACAAATTTTCAGGGCCGCGCTGGACAGCTGCATCGGGAATGACGACGACGTTCTTTTCCGTTCGGATGAGCAATCGCGTCGACACCGAGAGGCCGGGCCAAAGCACATGATCGGCGTTGGCGAATTTTCCCTTCAGCTTGATCGTGCCCGTCGTCATGTCGACCTGATTGTCTACGAGTGACAACTCGCCCTTGCCCAGTTCGCGCTGACCATCCGGAGTATAGGCTGCGACCTGCAGCGCACCGTGCTTCAATTGATCGAGGATGCTCAAAAGCTTTTGCTCAGGCTCCGTAAAGATCACCGCAATCGGCTCGATCTGCATGATGGTTGCAACGCCGCCGGTATCGGTCGCGTGGATGATATTGCCTTGATCGACGAGGCGAAACCCCATGCGGCCCGAGATCGGCGCGCGGATCGTCGTATACGTGAGCTGCACTTTGGCGTCGTCGATGGCGCCGGCGTCGGCAGCGATCAATGCTTCCTGCTGCTTCACGGCCGAGCGCTGCGTGTCGATCTGCTGTTGCGTTGTCGCCAACGGTCCCGCATTCACGAAACGATCGAGATCGCGTTTTAGATTGACGAGGTCAGCTTCGTCCTGAGCCTTTTTTGCGACGGCTTGATCGAGTGTCGCTTGAAACGGCCGCGGATCGATTTGGATCAGAAGATCTCCGGCCTTGACGAACTGGCCTTCCTGGAACGCAACCTTGTCGATCTCGCCATCGACACGCGAACGCACGGTCACGGTATTCCATGCTTGCACGTTGCCTAAGCTATCATAGTAAACGGGAAAGTCTTTTCGTTCCGCGGTCGCGACGGTGGCGGGAACGGCTTCTTCCGGCTTCTTCTTTTCGGCGCCGGCAGGATGCTCGCGCATCCACGCCGCATAACCCGCGCCCGCAACTAGCGCGATGATTATCGGCAGGACAAAACTTTTGGCACGCATCCGCGACACGTCCGTTTCCTAATGCGTTTCCATGCAAAGTATCCGAGGCCAGTCGTCGCCCCCGATTAACGACGGTTCAGAAAGGCAGTTCCGTCGCTGCCTGTCCGACAAATCGCGTTACAAAGTGGCAAGGGACAGCCCGAGGCCCACGCTATCGCTTAAACAAGCGGAACTCTTTCCCACAGTGAATGACGCGTATGATTTGCGTGCGTATTTGAAAATTCTTTAGCAACGGCGTCGCGAGGGTAATCGGTCACGCGACATTCGAAAATATCATTCTGCCGCACCGCGATTTCCGGCGTCGATGGCGCGGCGCATAACGTCCCATACCCGCGGATCGGTCGATTGTGCGACGTTGACGCGCAGAAATTCCGACGCGGTGTCCGATACGCTGAAAACGTTTCCTGGAGCGAGCACAACGTCTTCCTTAAGCGCCGCTCGCGCGACAGCCGCCGAATCCCGTGCATTCGGCAGCTTGCACCAGAGGTGAAAGCCGCCGCGGGGCATCACCCACGGCTCGATGTTCAGATCATGTAGTTTATCTGCCGTCCGGCGGCGCAACCTTGCCAGCTTCGATCGAAGCTCATCCATGTGCTTGCGATAGCCGCCGCCGGTGAGCACGTCGGCCAGAACTTCGGTCGCGACGGGGCTCGGGCCGCCGAAACTGGTCGCGACCTGGAGGTCAACGAGATCTTCGATCCAGTCGGGCCGCGTGGCGATGTAACCGCAGCGTAGGGACGCAGAAAGTGTTTTCGAGAAACTGCCGATACGAATGACGCGTCTCAAACCGTCCAATGCGGCGAGGCGCGGAGACGGGTCGGGTTCGAGATCGGCGAAGATGTCATCCTCGACGATCGTCAGGTCGTGCGCCTCTGCTGCGCTCAACAGGCGATGGGCGGTTTGCAACGACATCGTTGCACCGGTCGGATTATGCAGTGCGGAATTGGTGATGTAGAGGCGCGGCCGTTCGGAAGCGAGGATGGCTTCAAAACGTGCAACGTCTGGACCCGACGGCGTGTAGGGCACGCCGACGATCTTCACCTGATGCACGCGCAAAAGCGCCCGAAAATTGAAGTAGCAGGGATCGTCAATCAAAGCCGTATCGCCCGGACGCAGCAGGAAGCGGCAAATCAGATCAATCGCCTGCGTGCCCGATGCGGTCAGCAGCAGCTGATCCGGCGTCAACTCAAGCGCGTCCTCTGCAAAGCGCGCGAGCAGATGGCGGCGCAAATTTATCGCTCCACGCGTGCTGCCGTATTCGGTCAGCAGATGATCGTCGGCGCGCGCAAACTTGCGAAAGGCCCGACGCAAGTCCTCGCCCGGCATCCAATCTGACGGTAGCCAACCGCAGCCCGGCTTCAAGACGCGTGCATCCGCTTCGAGAGATTGACGCGAAACCCAAAACGGATCGACGGCGCGATCGAGCTTGGGGCCGGTTTCCTTGAAGGCGAGCGGCGGCAGCGCCGTTCCCGACACGTAGAAGCCGGAACCTCTCCGCGCCCGGATCAGGCCCTCGGCCGCCAGCCGGTCGTAGGCTTCGACAACGGTCGACGGGGAGACACCCATTGTCGCCGCGAACCGGCGGACGGACGGCAATCGGTCTCCGACCGCCAAAGTACGTTTTGCGACTTTGGCCCGGATCTCGCGCATGACGATGTCGGTGCGGGTTGCGCCGCGATTCTTCGGTTTCTTCATGTGTATGGCTTTTTGTATCAGTACAGTTTCTTGAAATTGTACTGCATTGTGTCTGGGCGCGCCAGTCAGCCCCATCTAAGTCTATCGACCTTCAGCACTATGGAGGCGACATGAAATCCTCGGCCGACGGATGGATCAGCGGCCTGATCGGCGTGATCATTTTCAGCGGATCCCTGCCGGCGACGCGCGTCGCCGTTTCTGGATTTTCTCCCTTATTCTTGACGTCCGCCCGCGCCGTCATCGCTGCCCTGCTGGCGGCGATGCTGCTGATCGCTCTGCGGCAGAAAAAGCCCGACCGCAGCGAGCTTCTGCCGCTCGGCATCGTGGCAGCGGGCGTCGTTATCGGCTTTCCGTTGCTGACGGCGATCGCGCTCCAACACATCACGTCGGCGCATTCGATCGTGTTTATCGGTCTCTTGCCGCTTGCGACTGCGATCTTCGCCGTCGTGCGTGGGGGCGAGCGACCGAAGCCGTTGTTCTGGCTCTTCTCAATCGTGGGAAGCGCGACGGTTGCTGGCTCCGCCTTCGGTCACGAGGGAAATGCGTCGCCCGTCGGTGATATTCTGATGATCTGTGCGATCATCGTTTGCGGCTTGGGCTACGCCGAAGGCGCCAAACTCGCTCGCCAGTACGGCGGATGGCAAGTCATATCATGGGCGCTGGTCTTTGCCGCGCCGGCAATGTTGCTGATTGCAATTGCGACGCTGCCATCGTCGTGGGCCGACATTGGATCGTCCGCGTGGATGGGCCTGGCCTATGTCTCGGTCTTCAGCATGCTTATCGGTTTTGTCTTCTGGTATCGCGGACTGGCAATCGGAGGCACTGCAAGCGTCGGTCAGCTGCAGTTGCTGCAGCCGTTTCTCGGCCTCGCGTTCGCAGGGCTTGTTCTACACGAGCCCGTCGCCTGGACAATGATCGCGGCAACGGGCGTGGTCGTGGTTTGCGTCATGTTCGCCAGGCGCTTTGCATGACGCGACACAATTCCCTTATCCGGCGGCGGGTTTGTCCTGACGTTCGACCCAGAAGTAGTACATGCCGTCGAACGTGTGGGGTTTCAGCCGCTCGAAAGCCGCCCAGTAGGCAAGCGTGCCGGCGGGGGCGGCAGCGGGAAACAGAGTTGCGAATTCCTGCAGCACGTTCGCGTCCAATACGAAACCGCGAAACACGAGGCCTTCATCATCGAGGAACTGTGCTATCTCCTCGATCGTCACGGTCGCTTCGCTTTCATGCAGGACGAGATCGCGGAATGTGTTGAGCGCAAAGAAATCGCGGCTTTGCTTGACGTAGCTCGCCGGAGTTTCATCATCGCGCAACAGTAGCGACCGGCGGTAGATGCGCGCGGCAGAATCCGTACAGCCCGCGCCGGGATAATCCTTATCGTCGCGCAAGTCGCGAAGACCTTGCCGCGCCGTCGCGCTGTAGAGCCCGATGTTCATTAGGCCCGACGGTTTCAAGCACGACAGCAATGCGCGCCAGCCTGCACGCCAGTCAGCCATGTGGTGCAGAACGCCGACGCAATAGATGAGATCGAAGCGACGTTCCAGGCGCGCAACATCGAGAATGTCGGCCTGAACGAACGAGACGTTGGTGACCTTCTCACGCGCGGCCATGACACTGGCGTAGGCGAGGCTCGCCCGCGAGATGTCGATGGCGAGCAGCCGCGCCTTGGGGCCATGCGCCGTCGCCGACATCAAAGCCTGTTGCCCGGTGCCGCAGCCCGCAATCAGGACGTCACATTCCTTGTCCACGAATGCAAAGCGATCCGCAGGCATCAAGCGGCCGAGATAGCGTTGCAGCGCGCCGGGCGCGGAACGCTGAACCGTTTTCCAGCGCGGATAGGGCGAGGCTTCGTACTGGCGCGCAACCTTCAGCGAGGTTGCATCAGAAAGCGCACCGACTGCCGGGATCGACTTGGCGGCAGCGTCTCTGTCGGCGCGTTCGAGAATTTGTGCGCTGAGTGTTTCGCGGAAACTTTTAGGCTTCAAGACGCGCATATCGTCCACGCCGAGCGGCGGCGACACAATCTCCTCCAGCGGTCGATACAGGGCCGCGCACAGGAATGCGTGCGTCGTCGGCATATCGGCCGCCAGCAGCGCGGCGCGCTCGATCTTCACAGCGGAAAGTGCGTCCGTCTCTTGCGAGGTTTCGGCCCAGGCAAAGTCGTTGTTCCAGCCTTGAACCATCAGTGCCAGTGCAAGATTGAAATGATCGCGGTCGTCGAACAACGTGCGGCCGGCATCGAGCAGGATCGCTGCGCGCACGCCTGTGAGCAGGCGTTCGTTGTCGATGCTCTTGACGATACCCTCGCGCAGGCAGAGGCAAAGCATTTCGTGTTCGGCGCGGCCGAGGTGACGTAGCTTACCGAGGATCGCGCGGCCCGCTTCCAGCTCACTCATTTCGCCGCTTGCGATACGACGAATGCCATCACGCCAATCTGCATTCTGTGTCGACAACCATCGCAGGCCCGCCTCGGTGAGCGGCTGAAGCGCGACGTCGCGGGTTTGCAGCGCGGTGCTTAAGCCGGCAGCCGTCAAAACGGCACCGTCGTCGACGCGATAGCGGGTGAACAGCCGCGACAACTGCGAAGCCGCCGCGAACGGGCTCACCGGCTTGCGTTGCAAAACCTGGATGAGCAGAGACGCGGCCTTGCCGATGTGGCCCAAGTTTTCTTCAACCACGGCGAGGTTGTATCGCAGATCGAGATTGCCAGCGTCGAGCGCGATGGCTTGCTCGAAAAATGCGGCGGCGCCTTCGAATTCGCCGACCTGCGCCAAGCGCAGAGCGTGTTCGGCAAGCTGGGCTATCGATTCACGCTTTCGCAAGGCGCTTACGACTCTGTTTGGAAATGCGGGCTGGGCACCAGCGTACATACCCGCGATCGTTGTCAATTCGACAAATGGTGCGGACGGAGGGACTCGAACCCTCACGACGTTACCTTCCCGGCACTCAGCATTATGGTATGGCCGGTGCGCGGACGGCGGGCGCAAGATACCAAACAACCGCCGAGAGCACGATAGCACCCCCCGCCAGCACGGCATTTTCGGGCTGCTCTGCAAAGAAAATCCAGACCAGCACTGGGCCGAGCACGACGTCGAGCATTTGAATGAATCCGGATTCGCCGGCGGTAATGTAGCGACCACCGTTGAGCGCCAGAACGTAAGCAAGCCCGGACGTCAAGCCACCATACAAAGCGCAGGCCAGAAGGGCCCTCGGCGATGGAAGCCCAGGATTCATGAAGGGAATGGCAATCAGGGCGCACGCTCCAGCCGCCAATGCCATGACAACGTTCAAGTCAAGCTTGGGGTAAACTTTCGCGTGAACGATCTGCGACGCAAAGGTTGCCGTCATGACGAAAGCTGCGATGATACCGAGGATATCTTTCGCCGTTGCCGCTGACCCGGCCATAATGGCGATGCCAATAAAGGCCGTGATCCCCGCGCCGAGCAGACGCACGGTCACCCGTTCGCTGATCCAGACATAGCTGATGAGCGCAGCGATGAATGGCAACGTCGCATACACAATCATGACGTTGGCAACGGTCGTCAGGTTCAATGCGAAGATGTATGCGATCGTTGACAGAACAGAGAGCGTGATCGCAACAACTCCAGAAGACCCCACCCCCGTTACGGCTTTTATCAAATTATTCTGATGCTCGTAGGCTGCAAACCCGGCGAGCGTCACGAATGCAAACAGGGACCGCCACCCAATAAGCGTCCACGAATCAAGGTTTGCCATCCTCACGAAGGCACCGGCAGTGCTCCAAAGAATAGCTGACAAGATAACGAGCAACATTCCATAGGTTCGGCTCGCCATTGTGATCCTCTTTCGCTAAGCGGGCTAACCGGATCCACTTTGCTCCGCCGATGGACCAAAACTATCCCAAAGGCGACGCGAACCAGAGCTTGGGTGCTTACGAGTTGCGAAGCGCACACGTCGTTGACGCGGGAGCGCCCCCAAGTGTCAACGGGGAGTTGATGGGCAGTGTCCTAATGCATCAGTCGCAGGACAACATGGTCATCGCATCATGTCTGCTGTTTGCATCGCAGATGGATTTGGTGCGGACGGAGGGACTCGAACCCTCACGACGTTACCGTCTCAGGATTTTAAGTCCTGTGTGTCTACCGGTTCCACCACGTCCGCGTCGCTGGACCTTATGGCGGGTCAGAGGGGCGAGCGCAACACGCTGAGGAAAAGTTCCGAAGAATTATCAGATCGGGCTTTCGCTGGATGGCTGTGGGTCGGTCGCAGCAGGCGCAATGTTGTAGACGCTGTGCGCTTTCTTCATCAGCGCAAGCAGTTCAGCCGGACTGTCGACGTTGACGGAATGGGGATACTGCGGATCGGTCCCGATGAGCTTGTCGGAGACGTTACCATCCGAATCAAGAAAGAGCGTGCGCGGGACGTAAGAGCCGTCCGGCTGGAAGGCGCCATTGACCTCTTTTTCCTGGTCGGCATCGACCAGGATCATCACAAAATCGCGCGAAGCTGCAACCACGGCCGGGTCCTTGAAGACCTGGCGGAACCGTTTGCAGACGGAGCACCATGTGGCGTGAAATACCATGATGACAGGCCGGCCCGTGTGCGCCGATTCATAAATGCCGGACCGCGCGTCGCGCCAGTTGATCTCGGCGCCGTTCCATTCGTCAGCGTGTGCAGGGGCACGCGCATCCGCCGATGCTGTCAGAACGAACAGTGCGAACACAGCGGCGGCGAGCGTACGGATCATGCCGGATCTCCAGGCTGCAGATGATTTCCGTATTAGTCTCGCATCGGCGGATTGGAAACAAGGCAGACGCCGCAGCCGGATTAACAAGTCGTAATCCTACGGGCCTCGATAGCGATCAACCGGGCTTAACGGCCGCACGGCGGTTCTCATAAGCCTGCAAATAGAGATAAGCGAGATCGAGAAGCGGCGTCGCAACGCCGTGCGCCCTGCCGCGGCGGATCATGTCGCCGACGATCTGGTCCGCCTCGATTTGCCCACCGCGCTGGATATCGCGCAGCATCGAAGCCGACAGCGTCGAAGCCGGGTCAGTCAAGAAAGTCCGCGAAAATTCCATCGTCTCGGGCTGAGGCGGATAACCGTTTGCACCAGCGATGGCGGTGCATTCGTTCAGCACATTCAGTGTAAACTCTGCTCCGTGCGCGGCCCGCACGATGTCGCCAACGCCGGCGCGCATCAGACACGTCGATGCTGCGAAGGCGGCGAGGAAGTACCACTTCTCCCACATCGCAAAGATAATGTCGTCGGCGTGGCGTACTTCGATGCCGCGAGCGAGTGTCTCGTAAAGCGCCGTCGCCGCCACCTTCTGCCCGGCGAAGCGCGCGCCCATCGTCAGCGTCGACAATTGCCCAAACTGGCGGATTATGCCGTCCTCGGTCAGCGTCACACTGATATGGGTAAGACCGCCGAGCACGCGCGCAGCGCCGAACGCAGCGTCGAGCGTATCAAGATGCTTCATGCCGTTGAGCACCGGCAAAATCAGTGTCTTGTCGCCGACAGCCGGGCGGATCGCATCTATCGCGCTGTCGAGGTCGTAGGCTTTCGCGCTGAGGATGACTGCATCATACGGAGCGACGATCTCGTCGCGGGTTATGGCTTTGACGGGGATATCGAGACGGCCGTCCGCGCTTTCGATCTTGAGGCCATCGCGTGCCAGCTGTTCGCGGCGCTTGGGGCGGACGAGAAACGTCACATCGACACCAGCCTTCGCCAAATAGCCGCCGAAATAGCCGCCAGTCGCACCGGCGCCGAGGAACAGCAGTTTCATTGCGTTTCGCCTCTCATTTCAATCATTCGATGCAACCGAACGGGGCGTCGATCACATCTTGTTCACGACATTCGCGATCGGACGCACGGGGAGTTGTGTGGCGGTGAACGGGTTGGGTGTCTATCTCAGATTCATCACAGGCGGCATGTGCGCCGCGCAGTTTAATGGAGCTTACATGACTCGCATAATGTTAATTGGATTGGCGCTGACCGGCATGGCGCTTCCGGCTTATGCCGACGAAGCAGCAACGAACAACGGCGCGTCAGCGGCTGCCTTGAGTGCCGAACTCGCGAACGCGGCAAACGCCGAGCAGGCGCGCGTGCAGTTGGCACATCAGGGATATACCGGAATTTCTCCGCTTTATCGCGGCGAGCAAGGCCAGTGGGTCGGCAATGCCGTGAAGGATGGCAGAACAGTCATCGTGTCGGTGCTGCTGCCGCAGGCGCGGGGCCTTACAAACTAATCTCGGCGATTACCCCGACCGGATTTCAAGCCCAGTAGTCCGGATAAAACTTAAGCGCCTTTCACTTGAAAGGCGCTTTTTTTGTTGGCGATTGGCGACTCCCCGGTGGGAAGCAGGCAGCCAATCGCACGCATTTATCGTCATGCCGACGAAGGTCGGCATCCAGGCGGCCTTTAGCATGACGGATGGCGCGAGTTGGCTGGATCCCGGCCTGCGCCGGGATGACGTCAGAGAAGGTGAGACGTTGATTGTCATCCTCGGTGCAAAGCCGAGGATGACAAAGAGCTCTAGGCTTTCTTCTCCGGCGTGACGACACGGATGGAGAGTTCGCGCAGTTGCTTGGGCGAGGCTTCGCTCGGCGCGCCCATCAGAAGATCTGCCGCCTGCTGGTTCATCGGGAAGAGCGCAACTTCGCGAACGGTCTTGCCGCCTGTCAGCAGCATGACGATGCGTTCGATGCCAGCCGCCATACCGCCGTGCGGCGGCGCGCCATATTGGAATGCGCGGTAGAGACCACCGAAGCGCGCTTCGACATCGGCCTTCGAAAGCCCGGTGATCTCGAACGCTTTCACCATCGTCTCGGGGACATGGTTACGAACCGAGCCCGAGGCAATCTCGTAGCCGTTGCAGACGATGTCGTACTGGTTCGCCTTGAGCGCGAGAAGCGCATCGCGGCCGGATTTCTCGGCGGCTTCCAGCGCCTCACGGCCGCCCTTTGGCATCGAGAACGGGTTGTGAGAGAAGTCGATCTTCTTGTCTTCCTCGTTCCATTCGTAGAACGGGAAGTCGACGATCCAGGCGAGCGCGAAGCGGTTCTCGTCGATCAGCTTCAATTCATGACCGGCGCGATCGCGGGCCGCGCCTGCGAACTTGTAGAAGTTCGCGGGGTTGCCGCCGACGAAGAAGACGGCGTCGCCGTCCTTCAGGCCGAGCTGGTTCTTGATCGCAATCGTGCGTTCGGGGCCGATGTTCTTCGCAATCGGACCGGCGCCCGCTTCGTCGCCGTCGCGCCAGAAGATATAGCCGAGGCCCGGCTGCCCTTCGCCTTGCGCCCAGGAGTTCATGCGGTCGCAGAATGCGCGGCTGCCGCCGGTCGGCGCGGGGATTGCCCAAATGCGCGTCTTGGCATCCTTCTCGATCATGCCCGCGAAGACCTTGAAGCCCGAGCCGCGGAAGTGCTCGGTGACATCGGCCATCTCGATCGGGTTGCGCAGATCGGGCTTGTCGGAGCCGTACTTGGCGATGGCCGTATCGTAAGGAATGCGCGGCCAGCCTTTCGTGACCGGCTTGCCGTTGCCGAATTCCTCGAACAGGCCGGTGATGACTGGCTCCATCGTCTGGAACACGTCTTCCTGCTCGACGAAGCTCATCTCGACGTCAAGCTGGTAGAACTCGCCGGGCAGACGGTCGGCGCGCGGGTCTTCGTCGCGAAAGCAAGGTGCGATCTGGAAATAGCGGTCGAAGCCAGAGACCATCAAAAGTTGCTTGTACTGCTGTGGGGCCTGCGGCAGGGCGTAGAATTTGCCCGAATGAATGCGGCTCGGCACGAGGAAGTCGCGCGCGCCTTCGGGGCTCGATGCGGTCAGGATCGGCGTCGGGAATTCGTTGAAGCCTACGTCATGCATGCGGCGGCGAATCGAGCGCGTGATGTCGAGCCGCTTCATGATGATGCCGTGCAGCGTCTCGCGGCGCAGATCGAGGAAGCGATATTGCAGGCGCAGGTCTTCCGGGTAATCGGGCTCGCCGAAGACCGGAACGGGAAGCTCTTTCGCGGCGGAAAGCACTTCGATTTCAGTGGCGTAAAGCTCGACCTCACCCGTCGGCAGCTCCGGGTTGACAGTGCCTTCGGGCCGGTCGCGGACCTTCCCGTCGACGCGGACAACCCATTCTGAACGCAGAGTTTCGGCGACCTTGAACGCCGGGCTGTCGGGATCGGCCACCACCTGGGTCAGGCCGTAATGATCGCGCAGGTCAATAAACAGAACGCCGCCGTGGTCACGCACGCGGTGCACCCAGCCCGAAAGACGTACGTCGGAGCCGACGTCGCTCTTCCGGAGCGCGCCGCAGGTGTGCGAGCGATAACGATGCAGCTTAGCCTCGGCCATGGCCGGAAAACCCTTTGGTCATGTGGGTGAAAATCGCCGCGGAAAAGCGCATGTGGGCGGCGGAAAGTCAAGGTTACCGCCCGACAGAGTTTCCGGCTGGCCCTCCGCACGGATATTCGGGCGTGCGGGCCCCGTAATTCCAGGGATTTCATAGTGGGGATTTCCGGGCCACCCTTGGAGGCCGCCGGCGTCCAAAAGCCTGTTCACGCCGCGACCAAGCTGATGGCGACAACAACAAATCCATGCGCTATAGGCGTTGCCCTGATGCGAATGATCACGACCACGTCCGAACTGTCGGCACTCTGCGATGTGCTGGCGAAAAGTGAATATGTTGCCGTTGACACCGAATTTCTGCGCGAGCAGACGTTCTGGCCGTTGCTGTGCCTTATCCAGCTCGCGGGGCCGGAAGCCGAGGCGGTCGTCGACCCGTTGAGTCCCGGCATCGACCTGACACCATTCTATAATTTGATGGCGAACGAGTCGGTCGTGAAAGTGTTTCACGCCGCGCGGCAGGATATCGAAATTGTCTATCTGAAGTCGCAAGTCGTGCCGACGCCGGTGTTCGACAGTCAGGTCGCCGCGATGGTCTGCGGCTATGGCGACAGCATCAGCTATGTGAACCTCGTCAAGAAGACGACGGGCGTCGATCTCGACAAAAGTTCCCGCTTCACGGACTGGAGCCGCCGGCCCCTGTCCGACAAGCAGCTCGACTACGCGCTGGCCGACGTCACGCACCTGCGCGACGTCTATGTGCGTCTCAAGCAGATGCTGGAAAAGACCGGCCGGACGCCGTGGCTGCAGGAAGAGATGGAAGTGCTCATCAGCCCTTCCACCTACGATGCGAAACCGGAAAATGCCTGGCAGCGGCTGAAGCTGCGCGTGAAGGGACGCAAGTCGCTCGCCGTGCTGATCGAGCTTGCCGCGTGGCGTGAACGGATGGCGCAACAGCTCGACGTGCCGCGCGGCCGCGTGCTGCGCGACGATGCGCTTTACGATATCGCCAATCAGTTGCCCGCCAGCGCCGATGCGCTTGGGCAATTGCGTACGCTGTCGGACGGTTTTGCGCGCTCGCAGCGGGCGAAGGAAATCATCGATGTCGTGAAGGCGGGTCTGGCGCGCGATCCGAAGACGCTGCCGAAGATCGAGCGCAACGAAGCGCTCTCGGCCGAAGCGAGCGCGACGCTGGAGCTTTTAAAAGTACTGCTGAAGGCGGCCGCTGCCGAGCATGGCGTGGCGCCGCGCATCATTGCCGATAGCGATGATCTGGAACAGCTCGCGACATCGGATGAAGCCGATATTCTGGCCCTGCAGGGTTGGCGGCGGACGCTGTTTGGCGATGCCGCGCTGAAGCTCAAGCGTGGTGAGCTTGCGCTGACCCTCGTCAACGGCGAAGTGCGCGCGGTGCCTGCTGCGAGGTAGAGTTTGTAGTTGCAATTGGCGACTCGCATTCCGTAAGGCCGCCAATCGCGGACACACGCCACCGTCATGCCGACGAAGGTCGGCACCCAGACAAGCCTCGACAAGACAGATATTGCAATTTCACTGGATCCCGGCCTTCGCCGGGATGACGTTAGGGACTGGCTACTTCCGGCCCGGATCGTACGAGTGAGTCTGGCGCCATTCGGAGAAGAAGTACGACAGGCTATCGTCGATCTCGGACGGCATGACAATCTTGACGGTGACGAGCTGATCGCCGACGTGGCCGTTCTTGCCGCGCGCCCCCTTGCCCTTCAGGCGAAACGTCTTGCCGGAACTCGTGCCCTTGGGAAGCGTCAACTGCACGCGGCCCGTGGCGGTCGGAACTTCGACACGGCCGCCGAGAACCGCTTCGTCGATCGTGATCGGCAGCTCAAGCAGCAGATCATCACCCTCACGGCGGAAATCGGGATGCGGGCGAACCTTGATTTCGACCAGAGCGTCGCCCGCCTCGCCACCGATGGCGCCGGGCGCGCCCTTACCTTTGAGCCGCAGAACCTGACCGTCGACCACGCCTTCGGGAACGTTGAGATCGAGTGTGCCGCCGTCAGGCAGCGTGACGCGCTTCTTGGTGCCTTGAACTGCGTCGAGAAAATCGACCTCTAGCGAATAGCGGACATCGTTGCCGCGGGGACCCGCTCCCTGCGCATCGCGGCGGGCGCGGGTGCCGGCGGCGCCGAAGACGTCTGAAAAAATGTCGGAGAAGCTGAAGTCATCGAAACCGCCACCCGCCCCTGCCCGGCCCTCGAAACCGCGGGCGCCGAACGGGCTGTGACGCCCGGCACCGGCTCCGGCCCGGCTCCATTGCGGGCGGCGCGGATCGCCTTTGGCGTCGATTTCGCCCGCATCGTACTGGCGGCGCTTTTCCGGATCGCTCAGGATGTCGTTGGCGGCGGTGATTTTCTTGAAGCGCTCGGCCGCGCCGGCATTGCCGGGATTGACGTCAGGATGGCTGGCTTTCGCGAGCTTGCGAAATGCACTGCGTATTTCATCCTCTGACGCCCCGCGCGATACGCCGAGAATATCGTAAAGATCTTCCGCCATGGAGGCTGTCTTCATCCTGCGAACTTTAATCCGAGATTATCAGAAATTGTTGCGACGCAAGCGAGGCGTACTGCCTCTCAACCGCTAAATCGGATTTCCGCCCGCTTGCCGACCAATTCGGCGAGTGCTCCGAATCGCCGCCGCAGCCTTTCCCCGTCCAGGGCCGCATAAACCGGGGGAAGGGTCAGGACAAGCGCGCCGTCTTCAAAGCTGAGGGGCGTCTGGTCGATGACGCCCGCCATGCCGATCGAGAGCATATGGGCAGCCCGGATCGCCGCACCAAGAATCCGGGCTCGACGCTGCACACGTTTACTAACAAGGCTGCGCAGGCGGTCCGAAAGCCCGGCGCTGCTATCCTCGGATGTCTCGTGGCGGTGAAAAACCGAGAGGGCCAGAAATATCCGCCCCTGGTGGTCCACGCCGCCCAGCCCGGCATGGGCGATGGTGTTGATGCTCTGCTCGCCACGGTAGTCGGGATGCGCCCGCCAGCCGGCATCCGACAACAGGCAGGCTGCGTGTCTCAGGCGTCGTTCATCCGCCGTTTCTTCGAGGGCTGGATCGGAGAAGAGTTGGTCGGTCCAGGCGCAAAGCTCGTAAGCGTGCTCGACCGAACGGGAGCGGAGCGCGGCGTAATCCTCACAGAAACTGATCAGCGGATCGCGCGCTTTCTCGTAGGGCGGCAGAAGTCCGTAGATCAAGCCTTCGCGGATGCCGAACACGGAGAATACGACTTGGCGCGGTTCCATCTGCCGCAACAGGCGCTCCAGCACGAGGGCGCCGAACGGCAGGACTTCGCGGCGGGCCCGGGCGACGCCGGTGATGCCGGGCAAATCGAGCGGCTTCTTGACCTTGCGGAACTGCTCGCACAGGTCGAGCGCTTCGCGCGTGGTCAACCGATAGCCCTGCATGACGCGCAACGGATAATCGACGCGGTCCATCTGCATTTTCGCGAGCGCGCGCCACGTGCCGCCGACGGCATAGAACGTGCGCCCCGTGCCGTTTCTGAGCCAGGGCAAACTTGCCAGCGCGTTGTCGATGATATCGGTCGCGCGTTCGATCTTGTTGCCGGTGGTGTCGATCAGGCGCAGACCGCCGAGCGGCAAGGTCGCGGCTTCCTTAAGGCGATCCTGCTCCAGATCGATCAATTCGAGGCTGCCGCCGCCCAGATCGCCCGCGACGCCGTCGGCATCGATGAAACCCATCATGATGCCCTGGGCGGCGAGGCGAGCTTCCGTTTCGCCAGAGAGGACTTCGATCTTCGCGCCGATCGCCTTCTCGCCACGGGTGATGAAGTCATGGCCATTCTGAGCGTCGCGAACGGCCGCGGTGGCAATCACCATGATGTTCTTGACGCTGAGGATATGCGCGATCACGCGGAAGCGTGACAGGGCCGCGATGGCGCGTTCGACGGCATCGGCCGCGAGACTGCCGGTCGTTGCGACCGAGCGCCCGAGACCGCAAAGGATCTTTTCGTTGAAGACCGGCGTCGGTGCCCGCACGGCGCCTTCATAGACGACAAGGCGCACGGAGTTGGAGCCGATGTCGACAACGGCGATAGGCTCCATTTCTGCGGTGCGCTCATTCGCGCCCGAGATTTCTTTCCACCGTGTCATTCAAGCTCCGGGCCTAACCAGGCTGGCGGAAACGTTGCGGGAAGCTCTCTTTCAGAGACTGTCCGCGGCCCGAAAGCGAAGGATTGGTCATGAAGTACTTATGGGCATTGAAGGCTTCCTCCCCCGGACCCGGTTCGATCCGGGTCGCGCTGCCGTCGGAATTGATCCGCCAGCTCTGCTGGTTGTCTTTCAGGTTCGCAACCATGATCTGATTCAGAACTTGCTCGTGGACTGTCGGATTCTTAATCGGCGCCAAGGCTTCGACGCGCCGGTCAAGATTTCGAGGCATCATATCGGCGGAGCTGATGTAGACGGCGGCCTTGGGGGAAGGCAAGGCCTCTCCATTGGCAAAACAGTAAATGCGCGAGTGTTCAAGAAAGCGGCCGACGATGCTTTTTACGCGGATGTTGCTCGATAGCCCCGGAATCCCCGGACGCAGGCAGCAAATGCCGCGCACGACGAGATCGATCGGCACACCGGCGTTGCTGGCATCATAAAGCGAAGAAATGATCTGCTGATCGACGAGCGCGTTCATTTTCCACCAGATGCCGGACGGTTTTCCCGCCTTCGCATTCCTGATCTCTTCGGCAATGTGCGTCATGATGCGGTTGCGAATGCCGTGCGGGCTCGCGGCCATGCATTCTAGTTCCACAGGCTCACCGTAGCCCGTGACGAAGTTTAGAATGCGCGTGACGTCGCGTGCGACCATCGGGTCGGTCGTGAAGAGGGAAAGGTCCGTATACACACGCGCCGTTTGCGGATGGTAGTTGCCGGTGCCAATGTGGCAGTAAGTCGTGAGGTCGGTGCCTTCGCGGCGGACAACGAAGCCAAGCTTGGCGTGGGTCTTCAATTCGGTGAAGCCGTAGACGACGTGGACGCCCGCACTTTCGAGATCGCGCGCCCAGCGGATGTTCGCCGCTTCGTCAAAGCGCGCCTTGAGCTCAACAACGGCCGTTACCGACTTACCGGCTTCCACGGCTTCTTTCAGCGCCTGAATGATCGGGCTGTCGCGCGAGGTGCGATAGAGCGTCCATTTGATCGCCATGACGTTCGGATCGGCAACGGCCTGGCGCAGGTACTGCACGACGACGTCGAAGCTTTCGTAGGGATGATGGACGAGGATGTCCTTGTTGCGGATCGCGGCGAAACAGTCGCCGGAAAATTCGCGAATGCGTTCGGGAAAGCGGATCGTGAACGGCTTGAACAACAATTCCGGTCGGTCGGAGACGATGAGCTGGGTAGTATCGGCGAGCGCCAGAATACCTTCCTTCACGAAAACGCTTTCATCGCGCACTTCGAGTTCGTCGATGACGAACTTGCGAAGCTTTTCAGGCATGCGTGAATCGATCTCGAGCCGGATGACGTTGCCGCGGCGGCGGCGCTTCAACTGGCTTTCGTAGGAGCGGACGAGATCTTCGGCTTCTTCCTGGAATTCGATATCGCTGTCGCGCAGCACGCGGAACGTGCCCTGGCTCTTGATTTCGAAGCCTGAGAACAGTTCAGACAAATGCATGCCGATGACGTTTTCGAGCTGAATGAAACGCACGTCGTGCGGCTTGTCGGGATGTGTTTCGAGACGAATGAAACGTTCGAGCTGACCGGGAATGGGGATCAGGCCGTTCATGGTCTTGCCGTCGATCGGGCGCACCATGTCCACCGCGATCGTCATGGCCCTGTTGAGGATGAACGGGAACGGATGCGCAGGATCGGCGGCGATGGGCGTCAGGATCGGAAAGATGTGACTCAGAAAGAGCTTTTCCAACCAGGCGCGTTCGCCGTCGGTCAAATCTTCCGGTTGAAGAACATGCAGCCCGGCGGCGCTAAGCTCGTCCTTGATGGTTCGCCAATTCGACTGCTCGTCGGCGACGAGGCCTGTCACAAACTTATTGATGGCGGCGAGCTGCTGCATCGGCGTCATGCCGTCTTGTGACAGCGTCGTGACACCGGCTCGGATCTGGCCATACACGCCCGCCGCGCGCACCATGTAGAATTCGTCGAGGTTGGCGGCGGCGATCGACAGGAAGCGCAACCGTTCGAGAAGCGGGTGCTGCCGATTGCCCGCTTCTTCAAGAACACGGCGATTGAACTGGAGCCACGATAGCTCGCGATTGTAGAAGCGGTCCGGCCCCTCGGGCACGGCTGGAACGTTTGCCTTGCTGCTTCTGCTTTTCACGGTTGCCATGATGGGGAAATGCTCCGAAATCCGGTTCGAGAAATCCATATAGTAGGTTTACACCCAAATGACGAATGGGTGGGTGACAGCCGATTCTTAAGCTGATTCAATAGCCCAGTGCGTCGAGCGTGGCAGCGGCAATCGCGCGCGTCAGCCGCCGCTGCAGGGCGAGCGCCCGGCGGTCCGCCGCCGACACGAACCGTTCTGCCGCCAGCATCGATCGCTCCATGCGAACGAGCACGTAATCGACGAGTTGCGGCTCGACACTCAACTGCCGGTCGGCGAAGAGCTTGACGAGGACGGCGCGCAACAGCGCATCGTCAGGCGGATCGATGGTCGCGAGCGGCAGGGCTTTCAGACGGGAGCGGAAGTCCGGCAGGGTGATCGGGAGATCGCCCGGCGCCGTATCCGTCGTCAGCAGAATCTGCAGCCGCTGCTCGCGCACAAGGTTCAAGAGGTGAAACAGCGCAGCTTCGTCAGCGGCGTTCTGGATGTCCTCGATCAGAACCGCGCCGGCTGCCGCAACCTTGGGAACGGTTTCGCGCGAGATCTGGGATGCCTCGAACGCCGTCGCGCCAGCGCGCGTCAGCCAGACGTTCGCAAGATGGGTTTTTCCGCTGCCCTTGGCGCCCGCGATAACCGCCGCGCCGATGGGCCAATCGGGCCAACGATCGACAAGGCTCACCGCGGCCGCGTTCGACTCTGAGACGAGAAAATCTTCAAGTCCCATTGCCGCGCGGTGGGGAAGTTCAAAGACAAGCTGCTGTGGCGTCGTGGTCATGGGCTAGGGTTGCTGCGGATCCTTTGGCGCCGCTTCGACCTCTCCCTGATAGACAGAGGAGTTGAGATACTTTCGGAGCGCGAAACGTACGAGCACGCCGATTGCGGCGGAAACCGGCACGGCAACGAGAAGACCTAAAAATCCGAACAGATAGCTGAAGGTCAACAGCGCAAAAATTACCCAGACAGGATGAAGCCCGACTTCGGAGCCGATAATGTAGGGGCTCAGGATCGCAGATTCGAGCGCCTGTCCGACGAGTAGGATGCCGACAATGACCAGGATGGGCGTGAACTCGGGCCAATACTGAACTATCGCAAGCAGCATGGCCGTTATTGCGCCAATCGACCATCCGAATACAGGAATGAAGGACGCGAGCCCTGTCGCCACGCCGACGAGAAGGCCGTAATTCAGTCCAGCCACGCTGTAGGCGCCCGCGTAGTAGATTGCGAGCAGAATGCAAACGACGCCTTGGCCGCGGATGAAAGCCGAGATGCGTGAATCGATTTCAGTGGCGAGTCCACGAATCTCATCGGCTCCGTCGCGGGGCAGCCAGGAATCGATTTTCGCTACGATGCTGGGCCAATCAAGGAGCACGTAGAAAAAGACGACCGGCGTGATGAGCACGACCGTAAAAAAGTTGTAGGCGGCAGTGCCTTGATTCCAGATGCTTCCCGCAAAGCTTGCGAGCAATGATGGAACGGCCTTGCTGAGGCTGTCCAGAGCGTTGCGAACCGTTGCCTCCGCCTCAGGATAGTGGGGTCCGAGATGGTCGCGCGCAGTGGTTTCAATCAGTGACTTCAGGCGGTCGATTGCTCCTGGCGCAGACTCGATGAAACCCGCCGCCTGTTGAAAGAGAATGGGGACGACGAAGACGAGCGCTAAAATGATCAGCAAAGTCGAAAACGTGAGCAGCAGGATCGTCGCGATCCAGCGCGGAATACCGATGCGGCCCATCGCATCGACGACGGGGCTCAGAAAGTAGGCGAGCGTCAGACCGATGGCGAACGGCAGCAATGCCGGAGCGATGAGCTGCACGATATAGGCAAACAGCAACGCCGTCGCCGTCCAGAACAGCGCGTGCCGCTCAAAATGCATAGCTCCCGATCCTCACCCAATTGCCGAAGCACCCCGAACAGCATGGCCTTAAATGCTCAGCTTTTCGAGCCGGGAGTTTCGTATACCGTCATGTGCCGCAGCCAGACGCGCAAATAAGCAACGAGGGAGGCGACCGTGGTGGCTGCGGCGAGCAAGGTTAGCAGTTGTACCGGCCCTTTCAGCCTCAGACCGAACGCTTCATCGGCAAGCACGGTTCCGGCCAGCACGATTTGAGCAACAGTGTTCATCTTGCTAATGGCGAGTGGCTTCATCGGCGTGGGGTGGTCGAGAAGCCAAGACAGGACGACGGCGATGACGATCAGCACGTCGCGCGATACGACCAGGATCACCAGCCACGACGGCAGGCGGCCCGTCACGCCCAGCGCCACGAAGATGCAGACGATCAGCAATTTATCAGCTAGCGGATCGAGATAAGCGCCAAGCTCGGTTTCCCAATTGAAGCGCTTGGCCAAGAAGCCATCGACCGCATCGGAAATACCGGCGACGACGAATGCCAGAAATGCCGCTTGCAGCTCACCGGTCAGCAAAAGCCAGAAGACCACAGGTACGAGGATAACCCGACCGAGCGTAATTAAATTTGGAATGCTCACGCCGTTATTGACCCCGTCTCTCCCTGCAACCCGGCCGTCTCGATATCCGGGCGGCGCGAACCTACCCTCTCGACGTTTGTCTCGTCGAGAACAACCTCCTTTGCAGTGCGATAAAACAAAAGGGAGAAACACGCATCGTTCCCCGTGCGACGACGCGATCTGCGGTAGGTCAGAGTTTTATATTTTCTATGTTTTTCAGTAACTTGGACGAAGAACCCAACCGGAGGATGTGTTTGCGAGGCTTAACCCACGAGCGCCCAGCGCGTTCGCAAGACTTGCCGCGCCGCCGGGATATTTAAGTGACACGTCGGCGCTTCGGTCTGACACGGACCCGATATTCAGGGCGTCGACGCCGGGCGTGTCGAGAAGTTGCCCACGCATCTCGTCCCACTGATCGGAATTGCCGAAGACCACGGTCAACCTCACGTCTTCGCCGCTGCCGGTCGTCGAGGCGGCCCAGACAGGCATGTTCGAAGGCGGCGCAGCTGCCGTGTCGAGGACGCCGGCTTTGACCGCCTTCCAGCGTCCTTCCAAGATGCCGAGCGAGATGACAGCCGCCAACTGCGAGGCGTAATCGAGATCACCGTCGTTAATGCGATACACCCGCTTCAACAAAAGTCCGCCGACGGCGTCACTGCCCGCGATCGTTACGTTGAGCCGCTTGGCCGCCATGTCCGGCTCGGCAATGGCGAGAACGACTAGGCCCTCACCGTACTCGGCTTTGAGCTTCTGCAATGCGCTGTCCTGGCCGGACATCAGCGCGGTTATCGTGTCGGTCTGGATCGAGGGCTTCAAATCCTTCATGACGACAGGCGTAATCGTGTGCGTGAGATCGAGGCTCGACCAAGCGCGGTGCCACAGGCCTCTGTCGTTGCTCGCCGTTGGCGGGGTGCCCTGCAAGAGCACCGTCACGACCGTCACCGGCGGGGCCTGCTGATCGACGAAGGGAATGCCCTGCTGCGTCAGAAGTGAACGCACGCCGTCCGGCTGAAACGAGAAATCGAGGCCGGCATAGTAGGTCGTCGAGGAATTGCGTTCCGAACGCACCGAGATGCCCGAGATGAGATCCCCTGCCTTCACGTCGCGGAGCCGATCCAACTGCTTATACGCGGTGACAGGAACCAGGCGCTTCAACAGCGAGCGAAACGCGGCCTGCTGGCCTTCGCTCATGGCCTGCTCCTTGGCGGCAACCGCATTGGCGGCCGTCGCCTCGACAGGGTAGTTCCCGACCGTGTACGGGGCGTCGGCATCGGCGCGCGCGGGCGCGACATCAAAGCCTGCCAGAACGGACGAAATCAGAATAGCAATGGCGAGGCAGCGGCTCGCAAGCACCGTTAATCCCCCATCTTTGTCGTGTTGCAGGGCCACTCAAGCCGGCAAGACCAGCGCTGCGACATCCCGTGGAACCCAGAGGTCAGTGCTTCGTTTGCTCTCAGGTCCAGTCGCTGCTACGACCCCCATGACGGGTTGGCAATGGGGCAAAAGTGAGTTTAACCCAACCTTCTCCCCGCTGCGATGCTTCGAGACAGCACCGCCCGTTGCATCCTGCATTCAAACGACGACGAGGATTGATGTCCGCGGCTGATCAAAATTCGCAGAAACCCATCACCTACGCCGACGCGGGTGTCGATATTGACGCAGGAAATGCGCTTGTCGCAGCTATCAAACCGCTGGCGAAGGCGACAAGCCGTCCGGGCGCCGACGTCGACCTCGGCGGGTTCGGCGGCCTCTTCGATCTGAAACGCACCGGCTTTCGCGATCCGATCCTGGTCGCTGCAAACGACGGCGTCGGTACGAAGCTCAAGATCGCGATCGACACGGGGCGGCACGCGACCATCGGCATCGACCTCGTCGCGATGTGCGTCAACGATCTTGTCGTGCAGGGCGCGGAGCCGCTTTTCTTTCTCGATTATTTCGCGGTCGGGAAGCTCGACGTGAACGTGGCGCGCGATGTCATCGCGGGAATTGCGGAAGGCTGCCGGCTTGCGGGCTGCGCGCTGATCGGTGGTGAGACGGCGGAGATGCCCGGCGTCTACAAAGGCGGCGATTACGATCTCGCTGGGTTCTCGGTCGGTGCGGTCGAACGCGACGAAATTCTGCCGCGCGCCGATGTCGGCGTCGGCGATATTCTAATCGGCCTTAAATCATCGGGCGTGCATTCGAACGGCTACAGCCTCGTGCGCAAGCTTGTCGAGCACGCCAAGCTCGACTGGAACGCGCCCGCGCCGTTTGCCCATTCGCAAAACGAGTCGTTGTCGGAAGCGCTGCTGACGCCGACGCGGATCTACGTCAAACCGCTCATCAATGCGATCCGCGCGACGGGCGGCTCGGGCTTGAAGGGCGCGATCAAGGCGCTGTCGCACATCACCGGCGGCGGACTTTCGGAGAACGTGCCACGGGTCATGCCGAAGGACGTTGCGGCCCGGATCGACCTGTCGTCATTCACAGCGCCGGGGGTGTTCGAATGGCTGGCGAAGACGGGCAACATTCCGGACGCGGAGCTGCTGCGCACGTTCAACTGCGGCATCGGCATGATCGCAATCGTATCGAAGGCGCGCGCTGACGATGTGATCGCGGCGCTGACATCGGCGGGTGAAGAGCCTGTCGTCATCGGCGACGTTATTCCGCCGACAGGTGAAAAATCGGAAGCCAAAGGTAAGGGCGAAGCCTGGGCCGTGAAGTACGACGGCAAGCTGCGGTTTTCCTGATCGTCGAGCCGATGGATCTCCGCGGCTTGAGCCGCCTTTCACGGCAGCGCGAACACCGTCAGTGTGCCGCCGAGACCTGTATAGCTCGATAGAGAAGCAAAGCCGCCGACGGCGCCGGAACCGTCTTCCGGATCGGTCAATCCGGCGGCGAGGCCGATGCCCGCCCATCCACCGACGCCTGAGAGGACGGCGACATATTGCTTGCCGTCGTGCATGTAGGTCATCGGATTGCCGACGATGCCGGACGGCGTCTTGAACTTGAAAAGTTCCTTGCCGGTCTTCTGGTCTACCGCTTTCAGATAGCCTTCTAGCGTGCCGTAAAAGACGATGCCGCCCGCCGTCGTCAGCGCACCCGACCACACGGCGAAGCGTTCCGGCTTCGACCACACGGTTTTGCCTTTGGCGCCGTCCCACGCGATGAAAGCCCCTGTGTTGCCGTTGGCGCCGGGCGCGGGAAACATCGTCAACGTCGCGCCGACATAGGGCTGCCCGACCTGATAGGAGACCTTGAAGGCTTCCATATCCATGCAGAGGCGCGTGACCGGAACGTAGAACAAGCCGGTGAGCGGTGAATAGGCGGCGGGCTGCTGGTTCTTTGCGCCCATCGACGAGGGACAAATGCCTTTCGTCACATCGTCCGTTCCCGTCTCGAAGGGCGAGAACTTTTTATTGATGAGCGGGCGTCCGTATTGCGGATCGCTCTTGTCCGTCACGACTTTCGTCGCCCAATTGACGTCCGGCTCGAATTTTTCCGCGACGAGCAGTTCGCCAGTCACGCGGTCCAACGTATAGCCGAAGCCGTTACGGTCGAAGTGGGTCAGCGCCTTGCGCTTGACGCCATCGATATCGAGGTCGGTCAAGATAGGTTCATTGACGCCGTCATAGTCCCACTCATCGAACGGGGTCATCTGATAGACCCACTTGGCGATGCCGGTGTCGGCGTCACGGGCGAAAATCGTCTGCGACCATTTCTGGTCGATGCGCTTACCGCCGGGCCCTGCGCGCTGCACCGGGTTCCATGTAGAAGGATTGCCGGAGCCATAGTAAACCAGATTGAGAGCCGGATCGTAGGCCATGTAGCCCCAGACCGGTCCGCCGCCGATCTTCCATTGGTCACCGTTCCAAGTCTTGAGCGAGGAATCCTTGCCGACCGGCTTGCCGAGCGACGTTGTTTTGTCGGGGTCGATCAGCATGTCGGCGTCCGGTCCCATCGAATAGGCGCGCCAGACGCGATGGCCGGAATTCAAATCGTAGGCGGTGATGTAGCAGCGGACGCCAAACTCGCCGCCCGAGACACCGACGATCACCTTGTCTTTCACGACGAGCGGCGCACCGGTTCCTGACGCGCCATTCTTCGGATCGTCTTCCTTGACCTTCCAGATTTCCACGCCGGTCTTGGCATCGAGCGCGATGAGCGAAGTATCCGCCGTATGCACGAGGATTTTGCCCTCGGCATACTGCACTCCGCGGTCTACCGTGTCGCAACACATCACGGCAGCGGCGAACGGATCCTGCTTGGGCTGGTACTTCCAGAGAATCTTCTGCTCATGCGCGAGGTCGAGCGCCATCACGACGTTCGGAAACGGCGTCACGAGGTACATGACATCGCCAATGACCAGCGGGCCGCCTTCGTGGCCTCGTAACACGCCGGTCGAGAACGTCCACGCGACGCGAAGGTCGCCGACGTTCGAGGCGTTGATCTGATCGAGCTTCGAATAGCGGTGGCCGCTGTAGTCTCCCGATTGGATCGCCCAGTTGGCGGGATCGCTGGCGAGAGCTTGGACATCCTGGTTCGCTGACGCCTGGGCCGCGAAGCCTAATGCCGCCAAGACGGCCACGAGGCCCAAACACTTCCTCATTCCAATTCCTCCCGAGATCCGGCTTGATCTCGGGCCCGGCATATCAGGACCCAAGAGCCGGGCGTACCAGACTTTTGTCGGCCGGAGATGAAAACGCGGCAAGCTGAAGCGCCTACGGGGAAAATCCCGCAATTGCGTTGTTACTCGCGTCGCGCATTAACGACTTGCAATCCGGCGGTCAGAGAACTGCCACGGAACTGAAAAATTCCGCGTCTACTCACGCCGCTCCGTAAACTATACAGGAGCACCCACATGGCTGGCCGTACCTCAGACCTCGCTGTGGGCGAAATCATCGAGATCAAATATCGCGTGCCGCGTCCGGCATTCGACGGGCTGGCGGACGAGCAATTTTCCGACCGCTGGATCATGGCCGAGATCATCCATCAGGATGAGGACGCGCCGCCGATCGCCCGTCTCGCCGACGGGCAGTTTACCGATATCCGCGCCTATATGACGTGGCGCCGGATCGCCCAGCTTAGCGCGACTGACGCCGCACGATGCAAGTCTTGAGGCTTCCTAGAGGTTAAATTGCAGATTGTTCGTGCAATTCCCGCCAACTGTCACACAATCGAAAAATGCTGAGGTCAGAAGCGGATTAAAATACGCCGCTAGATAGATTCGGACCTGCTTCTCGTCATGCTCTCTGGCCCGCCCGGCGACCTTGCGGATCGCGCCGCTTCCTGCCTGTCATCGGCGCGGCGCCCCAACATCGAGGTAGCGTGATGCGAATTTTCATCGCCACCGACGCTTGGAAGCCGCAGGTCAACGGTGTGGTGCGCACCTACGAGAACCTGAAGCGCGAGCTTGAAGCCGCGGGCCACATGGTCACGATCCTATCGCCGTTGGATTTCGCGACGCTGCCGTGTCCCGGCTATCGCGAGATCCGGTTGGCGCTGGCGCGGCGGTCGCAGGTTGCCGCGCTGCTGAAAGAGGGCAATTACGATCACGTGCATATCGCGACGGAAGGGCCGATCGGGCTTGCTACGCGCGGCGTCTGCCTGCGCAAGGGCATTCGCTTCACGACGTCGTTCCATACGCGGTTTCCGGAATACATCGAGGCCTACACCGGCCTGCCGGCGTGGATCAGCTACGCGTTTCAGCGTTGGTTTCACCGGCCCGGCATCGGCATGTTCGTGGCAACGCGATCGCTGAAGACGGAATTGTCGGGACGCGGGTTCCGGCGGCTGATGCTGTGGTCGCGCGGCGTCGATACTGCGCAATTCAAGCCGCGCGCGAAAATGCGCGACGCGGGTGACGCCGGCGCCAAAGCCGGACCGACGTTTCTCTACGTCGGCCGCGTCTCGCGCGAAAAGAATGTCGAGGCGTTCCTCAATCTCGATCTGCCGGGCCGAAAGGTCGTTGTCGGCGACGGGCCGATCCTCGGGCTTCTGCGGAGCCGGTATCCCGATGTCGTCTTCAAGGGCGCCAAGACGGGCGAAGATCTGGCACAGGAATATTCCAACGCCGACGTGTTCGTGTTTCCGAGCCGCACCGACACGTTCGGCTTGGTGCTGCTCGAAGCCATGGCTTCAGGCCTCGGCGTTGCGGCCTATCCAGTGACGGGTCCGATCGATGTCGTGACGCCCGGCGTGACCGGCTGCCTCGATGATGACCTGCGGGCGGCGGCACTCGCCGCGTTGAAGCTCGACCGCGATCAGGTGCGGGTGCAGGCTATGCGGCACGACTGGTCGCGCGTCGCCAATCTTTTCCTAGCGAACATCTATCAGGCGCGACGGGCAGCAGGGCTTGGCAAGCGTCTTGTCAAAGCACACGCGGCGAAACACCTGCATATCAAGCCGCGGGCGACGGCGCGCCCGATCAGCTGATCGTTTCTCGCGGGGCGCAAACAAAAAAGCCGGAGCAACGCTCCGGCCTTTCGTTATCCTGATGTGTCGTGCGATCAGCGACGGTCGTCAAAGTCGCCCAGACGATTGAAGCAATCCTGAAGTCCCTGAGACCGGAAGAGCTGATCGCGTGCCAAGTCGGCGCGCCGGGCCCATCTGCACCAGCGAAAATGGTTGCGGGTATCAGTATCCCATTGCGGACCACGGAAACCACAGCGATAGCGGATATTGGCATCAGCCTGAACCTGCGCGATGCGGGCATAGACTTCGCAGCTCGCGCGTTTGCCTTCGACATCGCCACGGCGATCGTCCTTGCCGAAGCGGAAGCTGAAGCCGCGATCATCCAGCCGAATGGCCTGAGATGTGGCGGTCCCGGCAGTTCCTGCGATGATGATAGCAGCCAGGATGATCCTTGAGCTGAGCATGTTTTCTCCTCGTTCTTTGACGCTCGCGCCTATACGAGGAGAATTTGGCCTGACTGTTGCGCTAACATGGCGTCATCGCGGTGCGCATCGAAAACGAAGTTCACTGCCGATTGCGGGCGACTGCATTCGTCCGTTGACGTCTTCGTTGCGCACTTTAAGCGGCGACGACTTGCGAAGCGCCGGTGTGCGCGGCGTCGCCTGCTGGCCCGCCGAGGAGCTTCTTGACAATCTCGACGGCGTTGGCGGCGCCGTCTTCCTGCTCCATGGCGCGGCCGATCTCGGCGGCCTTCAGCGCATACGATGGATTGGTCGCCACGTCGCGGATGCGGGCCGTCAGCGCCTCAAGCGTCCAGTCCTGGATCGGGAGCTGGTCCGGCCCGGCGCCGAGCTGGAAGATCCGATGGCCCCAGTATTTTTGATCCATCATGAAGGGACCGACGAAGCTTGGGCGTCCGGCACGCAAGGCCGACGTCGTCGTGCCGAGGCCGCCATGATGTATGACGGCGCCGACTTCGCGGAACAGTTTATCGTGCGGCACGAACTGGTCGATCAGATGGAAGTTGCTGGATAATGGCACGCGATCGAACTCGCCGCGCCCCTTGCCGAGGATCACACGCTGTCCGGCCGCCTCGCAAGCGCGCAAGATCATCTCGGTGCGTTCAAGGCCAAGCGCGGGCATGCTGCCGAAGCCGACGTAGATCGGACGCGGTCCGGCGGCCAGAAACTCCGCGAGCTTGCCGGATGGACGCCAATTCGGCGCCTCATCGCGGAACCAGTAACCTGTGAAGTAGATCTCGTCGCCTTCCGTGCTCGCGCGCGGCTGCAGAACGGGGCTGACGGGGTAGAGAACGGACGCACGCTTGCCGTGGACGCGATGCGGATGCTTCATCCAGAACGACCGGCCAAGGCCCAGCGACTTGCGGATCTCGCCGATGACACGCCGATAGGCCAGCCGCTGCAGTCCGAGCGTCTTGTAGCCGTACCGGTTCCAGGCCGGGATGCCGGTTCCGGGAATGACCGACAACAGGTTTTCCGCCGACGGCGAAACGGAGCCGAGACCGGCCATGACGGCGGGGATGTTTCGTGCTTCGGCGATTTCACCGGCGACCGAGATGACGGGATGGAAGATCATGGCATCGGCATCCGCCGTGGCCGCGACGGAATCGAGAAGGATGCTCTCGAACAGCGATCGCATGTCGGGGCCGGGGCTCAGCCATTTCTTGACCGTGACCAGCGTGTGGGCGCCGGCGATCTCCGCCATTTCGCCCTCTTTCATGAACTTCGAAAAATCCGTGCCGCAGCGGCGCGCTTCGAGCCCCTTGCTGCGGACGTAGTCCATGAAGTCTTCGGGAGCTGCGACGCTGACTTCGTAGCCAGCCTCTTTGAGCGCCAAGCCGAGGGCAACCATGGGCCCGACGTCGCCCAGCGTTCCAACGGTAAGCAATAAAATCCGGCGTGCCATTTCGACCCGATTTTGCAGATAACTGACCGCCGCGCGGCAGAAAGCGCCGCTGACGTATCAGTCGCCCATTTCTGCGATCGTGGCCCCCGATCCCTTTCAGAATGCGTAAGGTGACACCCTGCTGCAACAACGGTCGTCAACCATGGCTAACAAACCCTGCGGCTCGTGGCGTTCATGTCTCACCTCAGATGCACTCGCGCACCGAAGCCTGCTCTGCTATTCCGGGCGGCCATGAGCACCAAGAAACGCACCGCCATTTTGATCTCCGGCCGCGGCTCGAACATGCAGTCGCTGGTGGCTGCTGCACGCGCCCCCGACTATCCGGCCGAGATCGTGCTTGTCGCTTCGAACCGGCCCGATGCCGCGGGTATCGCGTGGGCAGTGGAGCAGGGGCTGCCGACGGTCATTATCGACCACAAGGGCTACGGGTCACGAGCGGCGTTCGAGCGGGCGCTCCAGTCGGCGCTTGATACGCACCATGTCGAGCTTGTCGCGCTCGCGGGCTTCATGCGGCTGATGACGCCCGAATTCGTCGCGCATTGGCAGAATCGGATGATCAACATCCATCCGTCTCTGCTGCCGAGCTTCAAGGGCCTGCACACGCACGAGCATGCTATTGCGGCTGGCGTGAAGATCGCGGGATGCACGGTTCATTATGTCCGGCCGGAGATGGATGCCGGTCCAATCATCGCGCAGGCGGCCGTTCCAGTCCTATCGAGTGATACCGCGGAGACACTCGCGGCCAAGATCCTCAAAGTAGAACACCGAGTTTACCCGGCAGCGTTAAGACTTGTCGCCGCAGGGCAGGTATGCTGCGAAGGTGAGAAAATTGTTATATCTTCGGAAGTTAGCGAAACGGACCCACTGTACTCTCCAGTGATCTGATCCACAGCGTCATTTGCTGGTTACCTTGCACTGGCCGTCGCATGGACAGGCACCCCCCAAACCGTGGTATTTCTATGGCTTCCGGAGAGGGAGATCCGGCGACCGAAGTGCAGCGCGAGCCCGATGGGCGCACGAAGCGCCCGCAAGGCTGATACGCGCACCGCTCCTCCGGTCCCGAATGGAGAATGCCTATGGAAACGACCCCCAGCCACACCCTGGGTCTCGGCGACGAATCTAGCATCTGGTTCAACCTGACGCCGCTATTGCGCGGCGATCCGGATAACCCGATGCGCATTCTGATGCAGATGATGGACCGTTACGGTCCTGTCCTGCCGGTCAATATGGCCAATCAACGTGTCGTGCTTATTTCAGAGCCTGAATATTTCAAGCACGTGCTGGTCACTAAAGCCGACAACTACATCAAATACTTCGACGGCCTGAAGCCGATCTTCGGCAAGTCGATGATCACGAACGACGGTGCGCTCTGGCAGAAGATCCGGATGCCGCAGCAGCCCGCGTTCCACCCCGACATGTTCGCCGAGTACATTCCGTACTTCCTGCGCGCGATCGATACGAAGATGGCGCTCTGGGCCGACCTTGCAAAAAGCGGCGAGACGGTCGAGATGGTCGAGCAGACGTGGACGCTCGCAGCCGACATGATCTGCAAGGCGCTGTTTGACCGCGATATGCCGTTCAATCCGCACGTCGTGTTCAAGTGCGTGAAAACCTATACCGACGTCATGAACCATCGCGACATCCGTCTGCGCAAGCAGGCAGGTGAAGTCTTCGAGATGACGGACGAAGATCCGGCGAAGGCGATGGAAGTGTGGGCGAGCGTGCCCCCGGCCGTCATGGGCGCCGATCCGCGCGAGATGCGCGAGCGCACGCTGCTGAAGATGATCGAGGCGACGGTTGCCGATCCTTCCGTTCCGGAATTCGACCAGCAGCAGGCCATCGACGAGCTGAAACAGTATCTGTGGGCGGGCACCGAGACGACGGCTTTGACGCTGGCGTGGGCGCTGTATGAGACGTCGCGCCGTCCGGAAATGGCGGAGCGCATCCGGCAGGAAGGCGAGCAGGTCTACGGGGATCGCGAACCGACGGCGGCGGATTATTCCGGCCTCGCCTATACGCGCGCCGTCATCCAGGAAACGATGCGCATCTATCCGCCGGTCTGGAGCCTCATCCGCATCGCAGCGGCCGAAGACGAAATCGGCGGCGTGAAGATCAACCCAGGTGACCGCGTGTCGATCTTCAGCTACGGCGCGCACCACAATCCGAAATTCTGGCCCGAACCCGAATCCTTCCAGCCTGAGCGCTGGATGGCGGGCAACGCCAAGAAGCAGGTAAAGTACAGCTATCTGCCGTTCGGCGCTGGTAAGCGTTCGTGCATTGGCGGCGCGATGAGCCAAGTCGAGAACACGCTGGCGCTGTCGCGTCTTCTGCGGCGCTTCCGTCCCGAGTATGTCGGCAAGGATCCGGCTGGGCTCAACGCGACGGTCACGCTGACGCCGAAGGGCGGCTTGAAATTCAAAATCCACGAGCTGAGCTGACGCTTGTTGCCAGCGAATGGACGTTGAGATGCAGAATGGCCAGGAGATCGTCCCGGCCATTTTCTTTTTCAGAACTTTTCAGCCGGATTTGCACTCAAGTCGTGCGCGTAACATCGCGTTACTCAATTTGATTCCTTGTCCGTGAATACCATTCGCAATGTTTTCCACAGGCAATATCGCGCCGCGATACAGGCTTTTACGCCCGCAAAGTGCTCAGGAAAGTGCAAATTCGAGTTGTAGAGCGGCTCGCATACGCGAGAGTGCCGGGTTTCCTGCACTGGTTAATGCTGTCATAGTCTCTGCACGTTAATGAATTAATAGCACATTCTGGATGTCACTGCCCCCCCGTGTCGTCCAGACACAGCCGAAACGCCTACGTTCCAAACTCCAGGAGGCCCTCACCATGGAGTCCGTGAGAACCGTCGTACTTGGCAAGCCCGTCTTCTTGTTGACGGGTGCAAAACCGCGCAGATCGAAAGAAAAGAACGTCGCGGTTGCGCTAGACGTGGAAGCGCCCGAGAAATTGATAGAAACTGCACGCCGCAACCCCGATGCCGTTGCCTTCGGGTTCGTCGCGGGAAGTTGGGTCGCGGCCGCCTAAGCGCCGTCCACCGTCCGGTCTGCGGATGCGTCGGTGCGCATCTTTGGCAGCCGGACGAAGCGCCACGAGGGTCTGTTCCGCCGCATTCGGCGCGACCCTCGCGGCGAATTCACATTCCACCGTCTTTCGCATTCAACCATCGAACGAGATATTTCTGCGGCCGGAAACTATCGCGCCCGGAATGTCACCATTAGTGTGCCGCCTCTCAATCGAGCGAGGCGCTAACGTCTTTCATGCAGCAAGACCACGAAACTATGCTCGCGGAGCCACGTGGGAGGCCTTTCTATACCCATCTCTACTTCCAGGTCCTGACGGCGATCGCTCTGGGCGTTGGTCTTGGGCATCTCTATCCGTCCGCAGGCGAGGCGATGAAGCCGCTGGGCGACGGCTTCGTCAAACTCATCAAGATGCTGATCGGGCCGATCATATTCGTTACGGTCGTGCACGGTATCGCGTCGATGGGCGACCTGAAAAAGGTCGGACGGGTCGGCATTAAAGCCCTCATCTACTTCGAGGTCCTCACGACGCTGGCGCTCGTCATCGGGCTGGTCGTCGTCAACGTTCTGAAGCCCGGTGCCGGCATGAACGTCGATATCGCGTCGCTCGATGCGAAGGCCGTCGCAAGCTTCGTTGCGAAATCGAAGGAAGAGTCGGCGGTCGGCTTCATTCTCGACATCATTCCGAACACGTTTCTCAGCGGCTTCGTCGACGGCAATATCCTGCAGGTTTTGCTGGTCGCCCTGCTCTTTGCGTTCGGGCTGCAATCGCTTGGGCCGCGCGGCAAACCCATGCTTGATCTGGTCGCACAGATCGGCGACGTGCTGTTCAAGATGGTCGGCTTCATCATGAAGCTGGCACCCATGGGCGCATTCGGCGCGATGGCCTTCACGATTGGACGATACGGCATCGACAAGCTGTCGAGCCTCGCCTTTCTGATGTTCGCCTTCTATTTGACGTGTCTTATTTTTCTGTTCGGCGTGCTGGGCGTAATCGCGCGGCTGTCAGGCTTTTCAATCATTCGCTATCTCGCCTACATCAAGGACGAGTTGCTGATCGTTCTTGGAACGTCGTCGTCGGAGAGCGTCCTGCCGCGCCTCATTGCCAAGATGCGCAAGGCCGGCTGCGAGGAAAGCGTGGTCGGGCTCGTCGTCCCGACCGGGTATTCGTTCAATCTCGACGGCACGTGCATTTACCTGACGATGGCCGCGATTTTCCTGGCGCAGGCGACGAACACCGAGCTCACGATCTGGCATGAGGTGTCGATCCTCGGCGTATTGCTTCTCACGTCGAAAGGCGCTGCAGGCGTTACGGGATCGGGCTTCATCACGTTGGCCGCAACGCTCAGCACGACATCGCATATTCCGGTTGCGTCGCTGGCGCTGATCCTCGGGATCGACCGCTTCATGTCGGAAGGCCGGGCGCTTATGAACCTGATCGGCAATGGCATCGCGACCATTGTGATCGCCAAGTCGGAAGGTGCGATCGATGCGGAGACGTTCGAGCGGGAGCTGGGCGGAAACGGCGGTGTTATCGCCGACGCCGCCTAGGCGGGATCGGGCGAAAACGGCAGATCCGTCACGCCGGGATTGATGCCGAAGCCCGTCAGCATCGCATTCACCTGACCGCGATGATGGGTCTGGTGATTGAAGATGTGCATGAGGATCAGGGCTTTCGGACGGGTCATCTCGCGACCGGCCGAACCTGAATACCAGGTCAAATCGCCTTCACAGCCGGATGCTTCGAAGCGATCGGTCCAATCTTCAATGACGCGGTCGAAGCGCTGGCGCTCGGCTTTCAGGTCGTCCCAGTCCTCGAATTAGGTTGTGCTATCGGAAAGAGCGGGCTTGGCTGGCGGCGAAGCGGCTTCGAACCGCGACAGCCAGATCTGATCAGCCCAGAGAATATGGTTCAGCGTGGCGTGGATCGAGCTGAAGAATGCACCGCGATCATCTTTCCGCTGGGCGTCCGTCAGTTGTTCGCAGGCCCGGTAGACGCTGGCGTTCTGCCAACTGTTGTAGCGGGCCATTGTGCGTAGGTAGGACGGCGAAATCAGCGCCATTTTCCTTGGAAATGCAGAGGCCGGAGCGCACGCGCCCCGGCCAAGATTTTTAACCAACGATCTCGTCGAGGCGGAAATTCAAGGCAATTTCGCGCTCGGCTGCTGCCGCGCTATCGGAGCCGTGCGTCGAATTGGAGCCCTTCGATTCCGCAAAAAGCTTGCGAATGGTGCCTTCGGCAGCTTCCTTCGGGTCGGTCGCGCCCATCACTTCACGATACTTTGCGATGGCGTTTTCGCCTTCCAGCGCCTGCAGAACGATCGGGCCGGAGGTCATGAAATCCACGAGTTCGCCGTAAAAAGGCCGTGCCTTGTGTTCTTCATAGAACTTCTCGGCCTGGGCGCGGGTCCAGCGGACGCGCTTTTGAGCCACGATGCGCAGACCCGCATCTTCGATCACGGCGTTGATCTTACCGGTAAGATTGCGGCGCGTGGCGTCGGGTTTGATGATAGAAAACGTGCGTTCGATGGCCATAAGTCTGTCTCGCTTTACGGATTTTATGTGGGTTACGCGGGCTTATAGCGACGCGCACCGCCGCCAGCAAGCGCTGGACCGTCGCCCCGCAGAGCATTCGGTTGCACGTCACACGCGAAAGTGGAGTTTTACCGCATAATCGCCCGATTGACGCGCGCAACTACGTATGAACAGTGTGGGCCGGCGAAGAGCGCACGGTCTGGGGGTTAGGCAGCGATGCCTACGTGTGCGAAGAAGCGATGATGACGGCACAGGCCAACGACATTCAGTGGTATATCGCCCGCGACGGTAAGCAGCACGGGCCGTTGACCGATATCGAAATGCGCACATTCGTCGCGCATAACTATCTGCGTATCAGCGATCTGATCTGGCGGCCCGGAATGCCGGAATGGCAATCGGCGCCGAATGTTTTTCCGACGGCGTTCGAGGCGCTCGGACAAGAGCCGAAGCAGATCGCTGCTTCGCCGTCCGCGCCAGCCGCTCAGCCACAAGCGATGTCCTACGGGCAAGCAACAGCGCAACACGATCAGCGCGGCATCGACTATGAGAGCGACGCGGCCCCTCGGCCCGACCGCAGCAATCTCATCAAACGGCTGGCGCTTGCCGGCGTCGCGATCATGGTCATTGGCGGCGGCGCGTTCGCATTCACGAATTACCGGGGCGCCATCATGGGTATGGTCGGCGGCTCGAATAGCACGACCGCGGACAATGCGCCGGTTGTCGCCGCGCCATCCGATCCATCGTCGACTGCGACGGCGGCTTCAGAGCCTGCCACAACTGATGCGGCGCAGACCGCGTCCAATGCAAGCGCTCCGGCCGCTGCGCCGACGAACGACGTGATTTCGTCCGCGCCGCCGGCTGACGCAACGACGACGTCGTCGGTCTCGCCATCCGCAACGGACGCATCTTCGTCGCCGCCGCCGGCGTCGCAGACGCAGGTTGCTGCCGTCGAACCGCAATCTCCGACACCGCCGCCACCACCCGCCGTTGACGGTTCGCCACTCGATCTGCGCCTGCAAACCGTTCCGGTTTGGGCACTCATCAAGCGCGAATATCCGGATTGGTATTCGAACGAAATCTCATCAGCCAACAAGCTCGTTGCTGACAACAAGCCCGATAGCGATGTCGCGACACTCTTAGCCCAGGGCCTCGTTACGCTTCGCCGCCAGAATGCGGACAAGGCGCTTGAGGCAAGCCCGGAGAAGCTGCAAGCCATCGCGGAAGCGTTCCTCAATCATCTCAAAGCGCTCAGGGCGCAAAGCGTAAGCGCCTGCTTCGGCTTCATCTCAAAGGGCGAGATGAGCCCGGCCGTGATCCAGACAATGGAACACCCCGAGACCGCGACGGCGCTTAACGCCCAAACCGACGCAATTTTCGAAGCCATTTCGGAAGGCTCGAAAAATCCGGTCAAGCACGACTCGGCGGTCAAGAGCGACTACGACATTCTGATCAAGGAACTCGGCAAGCTCGGCTGGAAGGAAGAAGACCTGCAGGTGTTCTCCAATCCGACGCTGCTTGCGAAGCGCGAGCCGGAGCAAGTGTGCAAGATGGTGCAGGAGTGGTTCATCGCGCACCTTGCCGTGCAGGATAAAGCCGTCCGCGACCGCCTGCTCTACGAAACGCTGAAGCCTGTGGTGTCCGGCTGATGCTTTACACCGCGCTCAAAGTTTTTTTGACCGCGGGGTTGGTTGTTGCCATTTCGGAAATCGCCAAACGCTCGACGGTCTTTGGCGGCATCGTTGCTTCGCTGCCGTTGACGTCGCTCCTGGCTTTCATCTGGCTCTACGGCGAGACCGGCGACACGGCCAAGATCGCGAGCCTGTCGACCAGCATCTTCTGGTACGTTCTGCCGTCGCTGGTGCTGTTTCTGGCGCTACCCATCCTGCTGGGGCACGGGCTCAACTTTTGGTTAAGCCTCGCCATCGCCTCGGCGCTGACGTTCGCTGCCTATCTGGTGATGACGGCAGCGCTCGCCCGCTTCGGCGTTACGCTCTGACCCGGTGACAGCGGGCGGCGGACCGGCTATCGCGATGCCATGCTGCATATCAACGATCTCACCTATCGCATCGAAGGCCGGCCGATCCTGGATCAGGCGACAGCCGCCATTCCGTCAGGCCATAAAGTCGGGCTCGTCGGCCGCAACGGCGCAGGCAAATCCACGCTGCTGCGTTTGCTGAAAGGCGAGATCGCGCCCGACGACGGCTCGATTTCCATTCCGAAGAATGCGCGGCTCGGTCATGTAGCGCAGGAAGCGCCGGGCGGCGACGAGAGCCTGATCGACTGGGTGCTGTCAGCCGATACCGAGCGCGCGAGCCTGCTGGCCGAGGCGGAGACCGCAACCGATCCGGAACGCATCGCGGAAATTCAAATGCGTTTGACCGACATCGATGCGCATTCGGCACCGGCGCGGGCGGCGCGCATTCTATCGGGCCTCGGTTTCGATGAAGAGGCGCAGCGGCGCGCGTGTCGGGAATTTTCAGGTGGCTGGCGCATGCGCGTTGCGCTCGGTGCGATCCTGTTCCTGAAGCCCGACATCCTGCTGCTCGACGAACCGACGAACTATCTCGATCTCGAAGGAACGCTCTGGCTCGAAAACCATCTGAAGAGCTATCCGCACACGGTGCTGATCGTCAGTCACGACCGCGATCTGTTGAACAGCGCGGTGACCGAGATCCTGCATTTGGACAAGGGCAAGCTGACGCTTTACGCGGGCGGCTACGACGATTTCGAGGAAACGCGCCGCGAGCGGCAGCGCCTCGAAATGAAGCTCAAGAAGAAGCAGGACGAGCAGCGCAAGCATTTGCAGGCATTCATCGACCGCTTCAAGGCGAAGGCGAGCAAAGCCGCGCAGGCGCAGAGCCGTGTCAAGGCGCTCGCCAAGATGCAGCCGATTGCGGCGCAGGTCGATGATCGCGTCGTGCCGTTTCATTTTCCCGATCCGCAGAAGATCATCGCCAGTCCGCTGCTGCGGATCGAGAAGGCGAGCGCGGGCTATGAAGCCGATCATCCGATTTTGTCAGGCATCGACTTGCGTATCGACAACGACGACCGCATTGCGCTGCTGGGCCAGAACGGCAACGGTAAATCGACGCTCGCGAAACTGATCGCGGGGCGGCTGAAGCCGTTGTCGGGCGAGGTTTTCGGCGCGCAGAAAATCGAAGTCGGATACTTCGCGCAGCATCAGCTCGATGACCTGCTGCCGAACGCGACGCCCTACGACTACATGGTGAAGCTGATGCCGGAGGCGACGGAAGCGCAGCGACGCACCAAGCTTGGTACGTTCGGCTTCAGCGCCGACAAAGCCGATACGGCGTGCGGAAAGCTTTCGGGCGGCGAAAAAGCGCGGCTGCTGTTGGCGCTGACCGCATTCCATGGACCGCACGTTCTCATCCTCGACGAGCCGACGAACCATCTCGACGTCGATAGCCGCGAGGCGCTCATTCACGCACTGATGGAATACAACGGCGCTGTCATCCTCATCAGCCACGACCGGCATTTGATCGAGGCGACGGCCGACCGGCTTTGGCTGGTGCGCAACGGCACGGTGAAGCCTTACGACGGCGACATGGAAAGCTATCGCGCGTTGCTGCTCGAAGAGCGTGGGGCGCGAACGTCGGAACGGCGCGACGAAAACGGAAGCGACGCGCGGACGTCGCGCACGGATCAACGCCGGGCCGCCGCCGAAAAGCGGGCCGAGTTGGCGCCGCTCAAGAAAGCCATGCAGGCCGCCGAAAAGCACGTCGATAAGCTGGCAAAGGAGATTGCGGCGCTTGATGCGCTCCTGGGCGACGCGGAGATTTATTCCTCCAACCCGCAAAAAGCGCAGGCCGCCGCCCAGCAGCGCGGCCAGTTCGCCCGCGACCTGCAGGCCGCCGAGGATGCCTGGCTGGAGGCCACGGAAGCCTATGAAGAAGCTTCGGCCGCCGCGGAGGCATAGGCCAAGCAGCTAGCACCCCAATTTTTCAGTGCGATTCGAAAAAGATGGGCGATTTTGCGAAATCGCCGCGCCTATCCACATCTGGACGAAACGAATTTCGGAACCCATTTCACGATCCAGAAGTTCAATGGAACGCGCAGGCTAAGTGCTCCCCCCATTTCCCCCGCGTACTGCGCAAGCGAGAACGATCATGGACCAGAAATTCGTCTACCATCCCCTCAATCGCACGAATGCGCCGCGCGCCCGTGTTGCGAGCGCGAAGTTGGTCGTTTCTGAGTATCTTGCGTACGTTACGATGCTTTCCGCGGCGGTCGTTATTGCGATCATTACGTTCGCTTACGCCGCGAACGTCACAGTGCATTGGCTTCACATCATGAACGGCCCTGGCTTCTTCACGTCCGAGGCGCAGCCGGTTTCACAGTCCGCTGTGAAGCCGTTCGCGCCCGCGAAGGTCGCAATGATTTCCGCGCATTGAGTTTGTTGTTCCTCCACGCCTCGTGATCCTGATCCTCGGGCTTAAACCCGAGGACTTTTTTGGAGCGATTGCGGTCGGCGTAGATGGCCATCAGCGCGGCCATGAGGACATTCCCGAACGTGTGCAATTATGCTTCCGCGACGAACGCCATCCCGGCGCAGGCCGGGATCCAGGCAAGCCTTTAGCAAGCGATAAGCTGAAGCTTGTCTGGGTGCCGACCTCCGTCGGCATGACGGTGGTGGGGCTATAGTGAGGCCATCACCTTTCGGCGTCGGCGACCCGCATTCCACGCCCGTCGCCGATGTTTTTCAGCCGCTGATTTTTGAGAAGTCGGCGACGGTGAGCGTCGCTGCGCGGATTTCCGACAAGAGGCGCAGACGGTTTTCGCGGACCTGCTTATCGTCGGCGTTGACGAGGATCTTCTCGAAGAACGCATCGACCGGCGCGCGAAGTTCCGACAGCGCGCGCATGGCGCCAGCGAAATTTTCCACCTGGATGGCCGACGTCGTGTCCTGCTTCACCGCTTCGATGGCGGCCGCGAGCGCGATTTCCTCTTTCTCTTTCAGAAGCGCCAAGTCGTAGGGACCGGCGTAGGATTTCTTATCCTTCTTCTCTTCGATCGAGAGGATGTTAGCGGCCCGCTTGACGCCTGCGAGCAGATTTGTGCCGTCATCAGTTTTCAGGAACGCATCGAGCGCTTCGACGCGCTTCACAATGAGGGCCAGATCGTCCTGGCCGCCCAGCGAGAACACGGCGTCGATCAGGTCGTGGCGCTTGCCCTGGTCTTTGAGGAAGACTTTCAGACGGTCGGCGAAGAAGGAGAGGAGGTCTGCTGCAATGACTTGGCCCTCTTTTTCGTAGGCTTCAAATCTCCACTCGTGCTCCCACAAGCCCTCGATATTTTCATTGTTCTGCTGTTCTTCCGAAAGATGCCGTTCGACCAAACCCCCAACGTAATCAAATTCCTCATCGGACTGCAGTTCGAGATAAGGAGCGAATGGAAGATACGCCTTCGCGATGATTGATTTCAGCGGCACGCGCAGATCATTCTCCAGCACGATGCGGATGACGCCCAAGGCGGCGCGGCGGAGCTGGTAGGGGTCGCCCGAGCCAGTCGGTTTTTCGCCGATGGCCCAGAAGCCGACGAGCGTATCGAGTTTATCGGCGACCGCGACGGCGACCGCGACGGCGTCGCCCTGATCCTCACGCGGAACCGTATCCGTCGGGCCTTTCGGTTTGTAGTGCAGCTCCAGCGCGCGGGCGATCTCGGGCTTGGTGCCGACATGCTCCGCATAGTAACGGCCCATCAGGCCTTGAAGCTCGGGGAATTCGCCGACCATTTCCGAGACGAGATCGGCCTTGCACAGACCCGCGGCGCGGCGCGCGTCTTGCGGGTCGGCGTCGCATGCGCCAGCGAGTTCAAACGCCAACTGCTCGATGCGCTCGACGCGATCTTTCTGGCTCCCGAGCTTTTCGTGGAACGTGATGTGCGCGAGCTTACCCGCCATCTCACCCAGCGGATGTTTCAGGTCCTGCTCCCAGAAGAACTTCGCATCCGACAAGCGCGCGCGAATGACCTTCTCGTTGCCCGACACGATCTGCGCGCCACCGTCTTTTGCGACGAGGTTCGAGACGAGCAGGAATTTGTTCGCGAGCTTCTTCGATTTCGGATCGCGCACGGAGAAGCACTTCTGATGCATCTTCATCGATGTGGTCAGAACTTCGCCGGGCACTTCAAGAAACGCTTTTTCGAATGAGCCCATAAGCACCACCGGCCATTCGGTGAGACCGGCGTTCTCGGCCATCAGCGCGTCGTCTTCGACGAGTTCGAGCTTGGCTTCCTTGGCGAGCGCGTGCGCCTGCTCGGAGATCGCAGCGGCGCGTTTCGCGGGATCGAGAATGACGTGATGGCTCTCAAGCTTCTCCTGATAGTCGGCGAAGCTTTTGACTTTGAACGGCCCGGGACCGAGGAAACGATGGCCGCGCGTCTCGTGGCCGGACGCGATCCCGTTGATTTCGAACGGCACCACTTTGCCGCCGAGCAGGCACAGAACCGACTGCAACGGGCGCACCCACTGGAAGGTCGAGGAGCCCCAGCGCATCGACTTCGGCCAGGGGAATTTGGCGGCGACGTCCGTCACCGTCTCCGCGATGATCTCCGGCGCGTCACGGCCGGGCTTTTCGATCTTGGCGACGTAGTAGTCGCCTTTCTTCTCATCCTTGACGACGGTCGCATCGGCGATCGACGCGAGACCAGCGGACTTCAGAAAACCTTGAACGGCCTGCTCAGGTGCGCCGACGCGCGGGCCTTTCTTTTCTTCGGAAATGGCGGGCGAGCCGTGCGGGACGTTTTCGATAACGAGCGTCAGGCGGCGCGGGGTCGAAAAGGCGCGCGCTTCGCCGACGTCGAGGCCGCGTGCTTTCAGGCCTTCAACGACGAGGCGCTTCAAATCATCCGCCGCACGCAATTGCATGCGCGCCGGAATCTCCTCCGACAGAAGCTCAAGTAGAAGTTCAGACATTCAGGATCGATCTCGCGAGACTGGCTCTTTCCCAGTCATACAGGAAAGAGTGGGATGAGGGGTGGAATTGCAGGGTGCTGCTTTCGCCCCCTCACCCTGTGTCTCTCCCCGTCGCGAAGCTGCAACGGGGAGAGCGGTTGCGTTATGGGTTCGTCGGCGCCGGAGCAGGAGCTGCAGGCGGCGTCGTGGATTCTTCCGGTTTGCTTTCCGGAGCGGGTGCTGTTTCCGGTGCAGCAGGCGCCGGTTCCGTCGTCGACGGCGTTGACGGCGTCGCTTCCGGTGCAGGCGTTGCGGGCTCGGTCGACTGCGGAAGCGCCTTCATGGCACCGCCATCTGGTGGCGTGCTTTCAGGAGCCGAAGACGCAGGCGGCGCGGGTGGCGTTGGAGCAGGCTCGGCCGGTGGCGGGAGCGCCTTCATCGCCCCGCCTTCGGCGGGCTCGGCTTCTTCAGCCTTCTTGTGTTCCGGGATCATGCCCGCCGGGAGCGCAACACGCACCTGGTGGCCGATGTCCTTCACCGCACCGGTCGTATGCAGATAGCCGATGCCAACGGCAACGAGCGCTATGAAAAATGCGAAGACCCAAGGCAGCCGTCGAAGAGCGAAGAAGCCGATGATGATCAGCGGCACGGCTAAAGCGATTATCCCAAGCGTTGTGTCGTTCATGCGCGTCCTCCTTCTGTCTTTAGCCAGGCGCCGCAGCAGGCTTTCGCCAACTCGCGGACGCGTAGGATGTAGCTCTGGCGCTCCGTGACCGAGATCACACCGCGAGCGTCGAGCAGGTTGAAGATGTGGCTCGCCTTGATGCACTGGTCGTAGGCGGGGAGCGCGAGCAAGTGCTCCTCACCATTCTTGGCGCCAGCCTCAAGCAAGGCCATGCATTCCGCTTCGGCGTCCTTGAAATGGCGCAGCAGCGCCTCAGTGTTGGCGTGCTCGAAATTGTAGCGAGAGTACTCGCGCTCGGCCTGCAGGAAGACATCGCCGTAGGTCAGGCGTTTATCGTCGTCGCGGCCGTTGAAATTCAGATCGAAGACGCGATCGACGCCCTGGACGTACATGGCGAGGCGCTCAAGGCCGTAGGTGATTTCGCCCGCTACCGGATTGCAGTCGAAGCCGCCGACCTGCTGGAAGTATGTGAACTGCGAAACTTCCATGCCATTGCACCAGACTTCCCAGCCGAGACCCCAGGCGCCGAGCGTCGGGCTTTCCCAGTCGTCCTCGACGAAGCGAATGTCGTTCAGCGAGGTATCGATGCCGATGGCGTCGAGGCTCGCGAGGTAGAGCTCCTGCATATTCGCAGGCGACGGCTTCATGATGACCTGGAACTGGTAATAGTGCTGGAGCCGGTTAGGGTTTTCGCCGTAGCGGCCGTCTTTCGGGCGGCGCGAGGGCTGGACGTATGCCGCCGACCACGGTTTCGGCCCGAGTGAGCGCAACGTCGTTGCCGGGTGAAAGGTGCCGGCACCCACTTCCATGTCATAGGGCTGAAGGATGACGCAGCCTTCAGCGCTCCAGAAGCTTTGCAGGGTCAGGATAAGATCCTGGAAGGCGGCTTTAGGGCGCAACGCGGGGAGGCGTCCGGCTTTCGTTGCAACCGACGTCTGGGGCATGTCTTTTGGCTCGTTCCGGCTGAATTTTCGGCCGCAATATACGCGTTAAGGGCCCCTTGTCACGCACCGCTGAGGCGATTTTACGGGCTTGCCAGTCGAAAGGCGGACGCAATGGCGCGGCGGCGAGAATGCTGCGGTGCCTCGCCGAGGAACGGAAACGCGATAGGGGAGATAACAGGGCCTTCGATCTTTTAATTGTCGCGCTGGCGGGGACGATAAACGCCAGCCGTTTCATCCCATTCGAGATTGCCCAGGTCGCGGACCGGCGCGGTGGCGCGGCGCATGCGGGCTTCCTGCTCGCGTACGGCTTGGCCTTGGCGGGCCAGAGCCGACAGTAGACGGTATCCGGCCAGACCGGCAGCACCAATAACGGCTAGAAAGATGACTGGGGGCATTGCACGGCCCTCCGGGCCCTAAATCCCAAAACGCGACCAGAGGGTGCGCGCTTCGATAGCCGACACCAGATCGTCGGCAAAAGCAAGACCGCCATCGCCTAGGCCGGATGCGCCAGGCACACGGCGGAGGCGCGACAAAAGCCCTCCACGATCCGGCTCGACGACCTTGAGCCGCACCTTGCTTCCGAACACCTCGTGCATCTTCGAACGGATGTCTGTTATGCCGTCGATGAGGCCAAATTCAACCGCTTTGGCCGCCGACCAGAATGCCCCGGAAAAAAGCTCGTCGTCTGGGGCTTTGAGCTTGCCGACGCGGCGTTCCTTGACGAGGCCGATGAAGACGTCGTGCACGTCCTTCTGGATGGCTTTCAGGCGTGCGATGTCATCCTGATCTTCGGGCAGGAAAGGATCGAGCTGGTTCTTGTTGGCTCCGGCCGTGTAGACGCGGCGTTCGACACCCATCCGTTCGATCAGGTCGACGAAGCCGAAGCTGCGCGAGACGACGCCGATGGAGCCCACGATCGAGGATGGGTCGGCATAGATTTCATCGCCTGCGATGGCGAGAAAGTATCCGCCCGATGCCGCCACGTCTTCGCAGAAAACATAGATTTTCTTGTCTTTTTCGGCCGCCAACTGACGAAGACGCTTGAAAATCAGGTTCGACTGCACCGGCGATCCGCCCGGCGAATTGATAACCACCGCGACGCCCGGAAGCTTCGACAGCGAGAACGCCTTGTCGATAGCGCCCGCATAGCTTGCAAGCGACAGCCCAGGCCGCAGCGGTGTCGCCATGCCGATCGGGCCGCTGAAGCGAAGAACTGGAACGACGGGCGTGCGCGAAAACGGCCACATAAATTCAAACTCCTGCGGGCGACTTTGGGAGGATTGGTTTGCATGACAGGAAGAGCGGATTGTCTAGTGCAATCACGGGCCTGCTGCCAGTGGCTATCGGCCGCCAATTTGCGACGGCAGCGCCGCGCCGTGGCGGAAGACGGCTTCGATTTCGGGTAGGAACGCCTGATCGGGGCCATGGAGCACGAGGCCCGGCTTGATCGAGATCGGAGCGCGGCTGCCTTTGATGCCGGAGACGATCACACGAATGGCCGATTCGTCCGCACGCGCATGAATGGGCAGCACGCTCAGTCCGCCAAACCGGCCTTCGAAAGCTGAAAGAATGCGCGGCAGGGCTTCCACTTTGTGGATCATCGCGGCACGGCCACCAGGAGCGGCCATGCGGTTCATGAACCGCGCCCAGATTTCCAGTGCGTCCTGCGGCATCTGGTGGGACGCGGCCCGGAGATGGTTTCCCGCGGCAGTGCTGCGTCCGGCTTCGTGATATGGCGGGTTGGCGAGGACAAAAGCGAACGTCTCGGATGCAATTGCTGCGGCATCCAACGCACACGTTGCGCGCGAAATATCCGTTTCAACAACCGATACGCGAGCGGATAAGTTGTTGCGATCAACATTGTGCCGGGCGAGCGCGGCGAGTTTCGACTCACGCTCGAGCAGGACAACCCTGGCGCCTGGACAACGCACCGCCACGCACAGCCCGACGACGCCGACCCCAGAACCGACATCCAAGACCGTCTCTTCACCGATGAATTCCGGCGCCAGCGTCGCAGCCAGCAGCACCGCGTCGGTTCCGGCGCGATATCCGCCCCGCGGCTGACGCACAATCAAGGCATCGCCGAGAAACAGGTCCTCGCTGACGTTTTCGCTGTGCGGCAGATCGGTCTCAAGCACGCTCATGGTCAACGACCCATTCACCAAGTCCGGCCTCCCTCAGAATCCGGCTTGCCTTGTTCCAATCGTCATCTATGACGACAAGACGTCGCGGGAATGCTCCGATTGACCCTTCCATCAAACTCATATTTCGATCAAATATGACCGCTTCGATGCCCTGACCTGCGAGCAGAGCCTCGACATAACTGATAAGCACAAGGTCGTTCGTCAAAATTAACTCGCGCATGGCAATTCCCAAAATGAACGATAATTTTTGCCACGCCCGATGCCGCGTGACGGTCTAAAGACGACTGCCTATATTAGCATGGTCTAGAACATTGGGGGCCACCTTGGGTCGCGTAATACCGCTCGAAGACGTCCGCGAAACGAGCCAGAAGCTGCAACCGCTTCTCGATCTCGTGGCCGATGACATGGAAGCGATCAATCGCATCATCCTCGACAAGGCCGTGTCCGATGTCGACATGATCCCGGAACTCGCGCACCACCTGATCGACAGCGGCGGCAAGCGGCTGCGGCCGATGCTGGCGCTCGCGGCGGCAAAACTGTGCGGTTACACGGGCAACGGCCACATCCGCACGGCGTCGGCCGTCGAATTCATGCACACCGCAACGCTGCTGCATGACGACGTCGTTGATGAAAGCGCGACGCGGCGCGGACGCAAAACTGCGCGGATGATCTGGGGCAACCAGGCGAGCGTGCTCGTCGGCGATTTTCTGCTCGGCCAGGCCTTCAAGATGTTCGTCGACGTCGGATCGCTTTCGGTGTTGCGCATCATGTCGAATGCCGCGGCGACGATTGCCGAAGGCGAAGTGATGCAGCTTGCGGCGGCGAAGAATACGTCGACGACGGAAGACGACTACCTCACGATCATCAATTCCAAGACGGCGGCGCTCTTCTCGGCGGCGGCGGAGTCCGGTGCGGCGCTGACGCAGCGACCGACCGAAGAGCAGGCGGCACTGCGATCATACGGCAAAAATCTCGGGCTGGCGTTCCAGCTCGTCGATGACGCGCTCGACTACGCGGGCGACAGCACGCGGCTCGGCAAGTCAGTCGGCGACGATTTCCGCGAAGGCAAGATCACGCTGCCCGTCATCCTGTCGTTCCGGCGGGGATCGAACGACGAGCGACAATTCTGGAACCGGACGATCGCCGAGGGCAACATCACCGACGGCGACCTGGAGCATGCGATCAGCCTGATGCGCCGTCACAAGGCGATCGAGGCAACGTTCGAGCGGGCGCGTTCGTATGGCGCAATTGCGCGTGACGCCCTGGCGATCTTCCCGGAAAGCCGCGAAAAAGACGCGCTCGAACAAGTCATCGAGTTCTGTATCGGCCGTTCACACTGATCGGTGCTCGAACGCGGCGGCCAGTGGCCTCAAGTCAACCTTGAGGCTGCGACCCACCAGTTTGGCTGGCGCGTCTTGAGCATACGCGCGCCGGTCTGCGCCGCGGATTCGGATTCGAACAAAGCGAAACATGTCGGGCCGGCGCCGGACAATTGCGCGACCCGCGACCGCGGCAGCTTCGCGAGTTCCGACAGCACGTTGATGATTTCGGGAAAAAGCCGGCGCGCAGGCGCTTCGAGTGAGTTGCCGCGCAAAGCCGCGTAACGGATCACGTCGCCGATGCTTGAGAACATCGGCGGATTTTCCGGCGCCAGATCTGCGGGCAATGGCCCGGCATTGAGAAGGCGGAAAACTTCGGCCGTCTTCTTGGCGGGCACCTCAACGAGAGGATTGGCGAGCACTGCGTAAAGCTCGGCCGGCAGGACGATATCGGCGATGTTTTCGCCGGTTCCCGTCATCACGGCGCTTTGGCTTTTCAGACAGACCGGAACGTCTGCGCCAAGTGTGCGCGCGATGTCAGTAAGATCACGCGACACCAAGTCGGAACGGCTGGCACTGAGAAGGCGCAGCGCCGCGGCCGCGTCTGCCGATCCGCCGCCAATGCCGCTCGCGACAGGGAGATTTTTCTCCAATGTCAGACGACCGGCGACGAAATTCGGCACCAAGCGCGAGATCGCTGCGACGGCCTCATCGACAAGATTGGCATCGCCGAGGCCAGCCGCGAACGGTCCGGTAATTTCGGTTTTAGACGTGGGGCCAGCTTCGCGCGTCAGGCGATCGCCGACGTCGGCCGCAAAGGCGACGAGGCTGCGCAGCTCATGATAGCCATCAGAACGGCGCCCTAAGACTTCAAGCGTTAGATTGATCTTGGCTGGTGCGAATTCCAATTTCGACATGCATTCCACGATACGAAAACGGGCGCTCAAGCGCCCGTCTTCTACAATTAATATTGACGCGCAGTTACTACTCAACTGCTCGGCCGGAAGTTCCTGTCTTGTTTTCGCTGCGTCGGCGTAATGTCTCGGTTTGAACCTGACGCGTCTTGCCGGACGCGTTGGCTTCGCCCTTTGAATCCAGACCACGTTCAAGCTTGGTCTTGATCTTGTCGACGTCCTCCGGCTCCGGGTCGAGCGACAAAGCCTGTGCCCACTGGAAGCGCGCTTCGCGCTCGCGGCCGACCTTCCAGAAGGCATCGCCCAGATGATCGTTCAGGGTCGGATCTTCCGGCTTGATCTCAACGGCGCGCTCCAGATAGCGGACGGCTTCCTTGAAGTTGCCTTGCTTGTAGTGCGCCCAGCCAAGACTATCGACGATGTAGCCATCGTCCGGCTTGAGTTGCACGGCCTTCTCGATCAGGCGCGTGCCCTCTTTCAGGTTTTTACCCTGATCGACCCAGGAATACCCGAGATAGTTCAGAACGAGAGGCTGGTCGGGAGCGAGCGTCAAAGCACGCTTCAGATCCGCTTCGGCGGCGGGCCAGTTCTTCAGCCGCTCATAGGACGTGCCGCGGGCATAGAAGTAGCCCCAGTTGCGCGGGTCGGATTTGTTGATGACCTTGAGCGCCTTGGTGAAATACGTGACGGCGCCGGCATAATCCTTGCGCGCACGCATGATATTGCCGAGCGCTTCCAACGGCCGAACGTCTTTCGGATTTTCCTCAGACAGCTTGACCAAAATCGCCTTGGCCTCGTCCGTCTTGTCGAGCGAGTTCAGATCGAACGCACGGCGAATGTCGATCGCGCTCTGCAGCGGCGTGCCCTTGGGGATCTTGTCGTACGTTTGCAGCGCCTCGTCGTAGCGCTTCACAGCTTCCTGCGCGTTGGCGAGCGCAGCGAGTGCGAAAATGTGATCGGGCTTAGCGTCGAGCGCGAGCTGGAGATAGATCGTGCCCAGGCTTACACCGCCTTCACCGGCGAGCGCTTCACCCAACCCATAAAAGACTTCCGATAGGCCGTCGGTCGCATTGGCGATGAGAAACGGCGGTTTCTTTTTCTGCTTGATAATATCCAGCATCTCCTTGGCGAGGGGATGTGGATCGCCCTGGCTCTTGGCGAGCTGCTTACTGATGACCATGCGCGCGGTTTTGAAGTCGCCGTAATGAGCAGCTGACTGAGCGTAGGCGAGCGACGTTCTGAGCGTGCGGCTGTCCTGACGGAAAACCTTTTCATACGACGCGCGCGCGATCGCCTTGCGGCCGGCGATGTCGGCGATCAGCGCGCGGTGATAGCGCAGATAGAACTGCGCCCAGTCCGGCTGCTTGGGAAGATCGAGCGCCTTCAACGCGCCGTCCGTATCTCCGGCGGCGAGACGCGTCCAGCCGATGGCAATCGCGCTGGTGAGTTCGCCAATCGGATTTTCGGATGCTGCCGCGAAACGCTCCTCGGCTTTCTTGTAGTCGCCGGCCTTGAACGCCGTGACGCCAAGAAGGAACTGCGACATGCGATGCGATCCCTGCGAAGCAGAGAGCTGCTCCGCAAGCGGGATGGCTTTCGGCCAATCGCCGGACATCGTTTCCATCTGGAAGGCCTGCTCGAGCAGAACCTCGTTGTCCGGATCGCGCTCAAGCGCGCGGCCGTAGAATTCAGCGGCTTCTTCGGTGTCCTGCGCGGCGCGAGCGAAACGACCCGCGAGGTAGTTGCCGAGAATGGAATTTGAAACTTCGTCCTGACCAGGTTCCTGATCTTGCGAGCGGGCCGGAGCCTCGCTGAAAAACCCGGCAACCGTCAGAGCGACCGCTACTAGGCATACACTCAGCCCACGCCCGAGGAGTCCCCGCATCGACTTTTTCCCTTTGCTGCCGGAAGCCAATTCGATTCCTGCGGCGGCGAGCCTAGCAAAGATATCGCGAGCTTGGCGACAAGCTTTACGTGAAAAATAAGACATGAGCCGAAATTGCTAACTGTTATCAACCGTCAACGCCTATCGGCATAACGCTCAGCCAGCGCAGCAATTAAGCCCCCGCATGCTGGAACGGCGCCGAATTTCGGACGCCGGATTACCAGCATTTGAAGTACATCGTCACATTCCGGCGTAATTTGGCCCGCCGCCACCTTCGGGGCACGTCCAATTGATATTTTGGCTCGGGTCTTTGATGTCGCAGGTTTTGCAATGGACGCAATTCTGCGCGTTGATCTGGAAACGCGGCTCGCCGCCATCGCCTTGTACGACCTCATAAACGGCGGCAGGGCAATAACGCTGCGCCGGTTCGGCGTATTCCGGCAGATTGACCGTAATCGGCACGGTCGGATCGAGAAGCTTCAAGTGAACCGGCTGATCTTCTTCGTGATTGGTCGCCGAGAATGACACATTTGTCAGCCGGTCAAACGTCAGCTTACCGTCGGGTTTGGGATAGGCGATCGGCTTGAAGTTCTTGGCCTTGCTCGTTGCCAGCGCGTCGTTCTTGCCGTGCTTCAACGTGAAGCCAAGGCCAACGCCGGAAATGATGGTGTTGAGCCAAAGATCTGTGCCGCCCAGCAGCACGCCGAGTACCGTTCCGAAGCGGGACCAGAACGGCTTCATATTGCGCACGCGCTTCAGATCGCGCGCGATGTCGCCGGTGCGGACTTCCGTCTCGTAGGCATCGAGCCTGTCGTGCGCACGACCTGCCGCGATCGCGTCCGTGACGGCGTCTGCCGCAGCGATGCCGGACAGGATGGCGTTATGGCTGCCTTTGATACGCGGCAAGTTGACCATTCCAGCTGCGCAACCCAGAAGCGCGCCGCCGGGAAAGACGAGATCGGGGAGCGACTGCCAGCCGCCTTCCGTGATCGCGCGCGCGCCGTAGCCGATCCGCTTGCCACCTTCGAACGTGTCGCGAATGGCGGGATGGGTCTTGAAGCGCTGAAACTCTTCGTATGGCGAGAGGTACGGGTTGGCGTAGTTCAAGTGAACGACGAAGCCGACCGCAACGAGATTCTCGCCGTAGTGATAAAGAAAGGAGCCGCCGCCGGTTTTGTTGTCGAGCGGCCAGCCGAAAGAGTGCTGCACGTAGCCCGGCCGATGTTTCTCCGGCGCGACCTGCCAAAGTTCCTTGAGGCCGATGCCGTACTTCTGCGGCTCGTGGTCGTTGGCAAGGTCAAAATGGCGGATGAGGCCTTTGGCCAGCGATCCGCGAGCACCTTCCGCGATCAGCGTGTACTTGCCGCGCAGTTCCATGCCGCGCACGAAACTGTCCTTCGGCTCACCATCGCGGCCGACGCCCATATCGCCCGTCGCGACGCCGACGACGGCGCCCTTCTCATCGTAGAGCACTTCGCTTGCAGCAAAGCCCGGATAGATCTCGACGCCCAGTTCCGCCGCCTGATCGCCAAGCCATTTGCACAGTGCGCCGAGGCTGACGATGTAATTGCCGTGGTTGTGCATCAGCGGCGGCATCGGCCAGTTCGGCAGGCGCAATTTGCCCGCGGGGCCAAGGACCAAGAACACGTCTTCTGTAACGGGCGTTTCGACAGGCGCGCCGCGCTCTTTCCAATCGGGGATGAGACGATTGAGACCAATCGGATCGATGACCGCGCCGGACAGAATATGGGCGCCGACCTCGGAGCCCTTCTCGACCACCACGACGGAGATATCGGACCCTGTTTCGGCTGCTTTCTGCTTCAAGCGGATCGCTGCGGCCAGCCCGGCAGGGCCAGCGCCCACGATCACTACGTCGAAGTCCATTGCCTCGCGGGCCGGCAGGTCGGCGGCGTCAACGGCCATCATCACCTCTTTTGGATGTTCGAAAGTCCATCGGTTTCGATTAGGTTGCGGGAGGGAAAGCGTCAAGTTGACCAATAACGCGCCATAGTCTGTTGCCGATGCGTGCAATTGACGGCGCGCATCTTTATTGTCGGCCCCAATGACGAACTCTTACGATAAAGACGAAATGCTGGCGCTGCTCGATTGGTTTCAAGCCATGGGCGTCGATGCGGCCGTTGGCGAAACGGCGCACGATTGGCTGGCGCGCGGAGATGAGGCGCCAGGGGCCGGTTTTTCCTGGCCGGAACGCGACGCGCCGGAGCGCGAAAAAGCCGCGCCGACCGCCCGTCCGGCAGCACCGTCACAATCGGCGCGACCGGGAACCGCGCGAAGTGCGCCGGGGCTCGATCCGAGCCGACCACGCGCCGCGACGCCGCTCGGCGCCAGCGAAGCCGAAACGGGCGCCCGCCGCATCGCGCGCGCCGTCACATCGCTTGAAGGGCTGGAAGCAGCGCTGCAGGCTTTCGACGGCTGCGGCCTCAAATCGACGGCAACGAAGCTGTGCTTCTATCGCGGCGCGCCGCAGTCCGACATTATGTTCATCGGCGAAGCGCCGGGACGAGACGAGGATTTGGCGGGCAAACCGTTTGTCGGCCGCGCGGGGCAACTGCTCGACAAGATGCTTGCCGCAATCGGGCTGTCTGAAGCTGACGTGCACATCACCAATATCGTCTATTGGCGGCCGCCTGGAAACCGCACGCCGACGCCACAGGAAGCGCTGTCCTGCCGGCCTTTTCTCGAACGGCAAATCGAGCTTGTCGCGCCGAAGATGCTGGTCGCCGTGGGCGGCGCGGCGGCGAAGGAAGTGCTTGGCGCAACGGAAGGCATCATGCGGCTTCGAGGCAGATGGCGCGAGGTGCAAGTCGGGGAGCGTAAAATCCCGGCTATCGCCACGTTGCATCCGGCGTATCTACTGCGAACACCTGCCGCCAAGCAGCTCGCGTGGATGGATCTGCTACAAATCAAGTCGAAGCTTTAGACAACACAACGAGGCTTGCCATGGCCGGCATCGACGCCGAACGCCAATTCGTTCCCATCCGCATCGCAATCCTGACGATGTCGGATTCCCGCACGCTCGCGGAAGATACATCGGGCGCCTATCTCGAGCGCGCCATTGGCGAAGCGGGACACGAACTCGCCGACCGCAAGCTCGCGAAAGATGACAAGGCACAAATCCGCAGCATCGTGGAGGGATGGATCAACGATGCGTCCGTCGATTGCGTCATCACGACTGGCGGGACGGGCTTCACGGGACGGGATGTTACGCCGGAAGCGGTGAAGCCGCTGTTTGAGAAGGAGATCGAAGGGTTCGCGATCCTGTTTCACATGCTGTCGTATCAGAAGGTCGGCACGTCGACGATCCAGTCGCGCGCATGCGGGGGCGTGGCGCGCGGAACCTATATTTTCTGTCTGCCGGGCTCGACGGGCGCATGCAAAGACGCCTGGGAAGGCATCCTCAAGCTCCAGCTCGATATGCGCCACAGGCCGTGCAATTTCATCGAAATCCTGCCACGGCTCGAAGAGCATCGCACATCGGCGTGAGACAAGCGCGCTTAAGCGCCGGTTTCGACCTTGCCCTGAAGACGCGCGATCATGCTGACCGGAATGCCCGCGCCGTACAGCATATGACAGATCTGGTTGCGGAACGATCGCGAGAGATACCCGTCGCGCCGATAACGCTCCGCCGACGTCACGGCATTGGCATCGAGAATTGTGAGGCGCCGGCGTCCGATACGGCGCGCCAAGTCCAGATCTTCCATGATCGGCAGATTGCGGTAGCCGCCGACGTCATCGAACAGGCGGCGCGGAATCAGCAAGCCCTGATCGCCATAAGGCACGCGCAGGAGCTTACAGCGCAACTGCACGACCAGTTCGAGCAGCCGCGGCGCCAGGCCCTTGTCATCGAGACGGAACGTGAAGGCGCCCGCGGCCATCGACCGTTCGCCGAAATCGACGCGGCGCATGAACGACGTTGCACTGCGTTCCCAGCCGTCTTCCAGGACGGTATCCGCATTCAAAAAAAGGAGCCAAGGAAAGCGGGCGATTTCAGCGCCCTGGGCCAACTGGCCGCCACGTCCGGGCGCGCTCTTGACGATATCGGCCCCGGCCTGATCGGCTACCTCAGCAGTCTTGTCCGTCGACCCGCCATCGACGACGATGACCTGCTTAACGAGTCCGTCCACTGCCGCCGGAACCAGGGCAGACAGCGTCGCCGGTAACGTATGTTCAGCATTCCGAGCGGGAATGATTACTGAGATCATTCTCTTTTCCTGACACGTCAATCCGCGCACGGCAAGGCGCGCCGAGTCGCGGGGCTTAACCAATCGCAATGGCGCGGTTTGGCTGCCGCTTGTTCTTTCTTTGTTCTTTGTTATGTGCTATTGGCTGATCATATTCAGCAACGACCTCGAACAATGGCGCCCGACCGAGACCATCAGAACCCCCTCCCCGCCCCTCATGCCGTCGATTCGGAGCGGCGGCGCGGGCGGGGCGCACGGACGAATAAAACCGGCCGGTTCGAAGCCGAGGTCCACGAAGCCTTCGACGACGGCTGGGAAAGCCTCGGCGATCTCGACGCCTTCAAGACCGAGGTGATCGAAGAAGCCGCAAAGTCGATCATCTCCCACAACGACAGCCCGGACGTTTCGTTCGAAAGCTCGATCAATCCGTATCGGGGGTGCGAGCATGGCTGCATTTATTGCTACGCGCGACCAAGCCATTGCTATCTGGGGCATTCGGCGGGCCTCGACTTTGAAACGAAGCTCTATGCTAAGCCGAACGCCGCCACTCTGCTGGAGCGTGAATTCAAGAAGCCGAGCTACCGACCGCACACAATTGCGCTCGGCGGCAACACCGACCCTTATCAGCCCATCGAGCGGGAGCGGCGGATTACGCGCTCGATCCTAGAGGTGATGGCGCAGACAAACCATCCGGTCGGCATCATCACGAAGTCGGCGCTGGTGGCGCGCGACATCGATATCCTGGCGCCGATGGCCGAGAAAAATCTGGCGCGCGTCGCGGTGTCGATCACCACGCTCGACCGCCGCGTAGCGCGGGCGATGGAACCTCGGGCCGCGACGCCGCCGAAGCGTCTCGAAACCGTGAAGAAGCTTGCCGACGCCGGAATACCCGTCACAGTCATGGTCGCTCCGATCATTCCCGGGCTGACCGACCACGAGATCGAACCCATCCTGGAAGCGGCGCGCGATGCCGGTGCTTGCAATGCTGGATATGTGCTTCTGCGCCTGCCGCTCGAAATCAAAGATCTCTTTCGCGAATGGCTGGCGGAAGAATTTCCAAACCGTGCCGACAGAGTGATTTCGCTTTTGCGATCGATGCACGGCGGGCGCGATTACACACCGGACTTCGGAGTGCGCCAGGTCGGGCGCGGACCATATGCGACGCAAATCGCGCTGCGCTTTCGGCTGGCCAAGAAGCGTCTCGGTCTCGGCGAAGAACGAGTTGCCTTGCGAACCGATCTCTTCCTGCGTCCCGGTAACGGTGGACAACAGCTCTCCCTGCTTTGACAGCTTGATCTGCGCGATGACCAAACTGGCGAATGAAAATCGCCGATTCGCGCATCAAGCCGACGTTCGAACTCGAAGCTGCCGAACATCAGCTCGGGTTTCGGCCGATCGCGGGCGTTGACGAAGCCGGGCGCGGCCCGTGGGCGGGACCGGTCGTTGCGGCGGCCGTCATTCTCGATCCCGATAAAATTCCAGCGAATATCGACGACAGCAAAGCGCTTGATGAAGAGTCCCGCGCCTATCTCTTCAATCGCATCATGAAGGTCGCCATCGTCGGCGTCGGCATCGCGGAGGTCGATCGCATCGATCGCGATAACATTCTTGCCGCGACGCTGTGGGCGATGGCGCAGGCCATCGGGCAACTCGCCAACGCGCCGAAGCTTGTTCTGGTTGACGGCAATAAGGCGCCGCGGGTCGCGATGACGACGCGAACCATCATCAAAGGCGACGCGAAGTGTCTGTCCATTGCGGCGGCTTCGATCATCGCGAAAGTCACACGCGACCGCATCATGGTACAGATGTCGCGCGATTATCCGGGATACGGCTTCGAGCGTCACAAGGGTTACGGCACGCCGGAACATCAGGCTGCCATCAACAAGCTCGGCGTTTCGCCGCTGCACCGGCGCTCATTCAAGCCCGTGCAGCTCGCGCTCGGCCTCGGCGCCCTCGTCTAAACGATATGTTTTCCGTAAACGGATCAGGTTGCAGATCGAATCAAAAAATATAAATCGCTTGCGCGTCGTTTGAGCGTATCCAAGCCCGATTCCCATGATGTACAAAGCTCGGCAGCCCGTTGCGTAAGTTGATGGCGGGCGCTCAGTTCATAGTAGCGTACAGGTTCGAGTTCATGGGTTCGCGTCGCGTCAAGGGCCGCTCGGAAAGCGGAAAGATTCTTATTGGTGATTGCATTGCTGAGCTGAAGAAGCTCGAAAGCTCCAGCGTCGATCTCATCTTCGCCGACCCGCCGTATAATTTGCAGCTTGCGGGCGACCTCCTCAGACCGAACAACACAAAAGTCGACGGCGTCGACGATCAGTGGGACAAATTCGACGACTTCGCCGCCTATGATTCCTTTTGCCGCGCCTGGCTTGCCGAATGCCGCCGCGTGCTGAAACCGGATGGCGCGATCTGGGTGATCGGCTCCTATCACAACATCTTTCGCCTCGGCGTCGCGATCCAGGACCTCGGCTTCTGGATTCAGAATGACGTTATCTGGCGCAAAGTGAACCCGATGCCGAACTTCCGCGGCAAACGCTTCACCAACGCGCATGAAACAATGATCTGGGCGGGCCGCGATAAGAAATCGCGCGTGACGTTCAACTACGAAAGTCTGAAAGCATCGAACGATGACGTTCAAATGCGTTCCGATTGGCTGTTTCCGATCTGCTCGGGACCTGAGCGCCTGAAGGACGACGGTGGCCGCAAGGCGCATCCGACGCAAAAGCCAGAAGCGCTACTTCATCGCATTCTGATCGCTTCGACGAAGCCTGGCGATACGGTGCTCGATCCGTTCTTTGGCACAGGCACGACGGGCGCCGTCGCCAAGCGGCTCGGCCGCAAGTTCATCGGCATCGAGCGGGACGTCGATTATGCGAAAGCGGCGGACGAGCGGATCGCGAAGGTTCGGCCGCTCGATCTCGACTCGATCGAAGCGATCCCGTCGAAGCGCAACGAGCCGCGCATTCCGTTCGGGCAGATCCTGGAACTCGGCATTCTCGAACCGGGCCGCAAGCTGTTCGATCCGCGCCGCGAAGTGCGCGCCGAAGTTCGCGCCGACGGCACGCTGTTCTATGCCGGGCAGCAAGCTTCCATTCATCGGCTTGGCGCCATCGTTCAAGGCAAGTCGGCGTGTAACGGCTGGACGTTCTGGCACTACGAGGTCGAAGGAAAACTTAAGCCCATCGACGCACTCCGCTCCGAGGCTAAGCGTCAGCTCGGGTTGAACGGCCGCATCGCGATCTGAAGTCATTTGCGAGGCGATAGCTGCCGATAGCACCGGTTATCGCCTCGCAGGCACACACAAACGCCTGCGATTTAAGACATCCATAACCATACTTGGCGAAATGGACTGCCCATCGGCTCGGCAGAAAAGTCCCGCGAAGCGCCGACAACCGATCATTTTTGGCTATTCGCTGGTCAGCTTGCTGCAAGCCTCAGCAGGCGCGGGCATAGTCTGAACAGATAACGAGCAGCGCCGCGTTTTTCCGAACTGAACGCGGTGAAGCTCCATTAACGAGCCGCGCAAATACTCCGCCGCTGCATTTATAGCGTGGGGGACAGCAATGGCTCACGAACTTCTTCGTAAGTCTCAAATTTCGATGGCGCCGGACGCGACACGTCCGAGCCGCCTCAGGACGCGGCGCCTACTGAGCGCAATGCCGAAGCGACTGAAGCGGGATGACGATGAGGTGATGCAGCGGCTCGAACGCGCCGAAGCCACCAACAGACAGCTCCGTGAAGCCATCGACATGCTGCCGCAAGGCGTTGTGGTTCTCGACAGCGACGGCCGATACGTTCTGTGGAATCAGCAATATGCGGACATCTACAAAAAGAGCGCGGACCTGTTTGAAATCGGCGTTCGTCTCGAAGACACGCTGAGGATCGGCGTCGCGCGGGGCGATTATCCGGAAGCACGGGGCCGCGAAGAGCAGTGGATCGCCGAACGCGTCCGGCGGCTCTATCAGCCGAAAGATCGGCATGAACAATGGATCTCGGACGGACGCTGCATTCTCATCGACGAACGCCTGACGACCGATGGCGGCGTCGTCGGTCTGCGCGTCGATATCAGCGAACTCAAGGAACGGGAAGCATCGTTCCGGATGCTTTTTGAAGCCAATCCCGTGCCGATGTTCGTCGCGCGCCGGGAAGACAAAGTCATTCTCAGCGCCAACAGAGCCGCGCTACGACACTATGGGTTTGCGTTGGAGGATCTCCACACCAAAACTCTGTTCGACCTTCATCATCCCGACGATCATCAGAATCTGGACAGCCTTTACGACGGCAGGGCCGAGCAGTTTGCAGGCCAAACCTGGCGTCATCTCAAAGCCGACAAGACGTCGATCGACGTTGCCATCTATTCAAGCTCGATCACGCAAGGGCAGACGCCTGCGATCCTGTTCGCAGCAATCGACATTACAGAGCGTAAAGCGGCGGAAGCGAAGGTTGCTTATCTTGCGCACCATGATGCGCTGACGGGCCTCGCCAATCGCGTATTCCTGCGCAAGCGCCTCAACGACATGCTGATGTCGAGGAAGCGCTCGGGCACCGGCGTTGCCGTGCTTTGCATCGACTTGGACAATTTCAAAATCATCAACGACTCGATGGGGCATGCCGCCGGTGACTCGCTGCTGCAGCAGTTGAGCGAACGCATTCAAGGCACGCTGCGCAAAGACGACATGGCTGCGCGATTGGGCGGCGATGAGTTTGCCGTCGTTCTCGCCAACGCAAACCATGCCGTCGAGGTCAGCTCAGTTGCACAGCGGATCATCGATGTTCTGCGCGAGCCGTTCAGAGTTGACGATCACACGATCAACGTGACGGCGAGCGTCGGTATCGCGCTCTGCCCGAGCGATGGCGAGGAGGCCGAGGTCCTATTGAAGAATGCCGATCTTGCGCTTTATCAGGCGAAGGAAGACGGCAAAGGTTGCTACCGCTATTTCGAAGCCGAGATGAACGTTCGCGTTCAGGCGCGGCGCAAGATCGAAGCCGATCTGCATCAAGCCTTCCTCAACGGCGGCCTCGAAATTCACTATCAGCCGCTCGTTTCTCTAAGCTCGCGCGAGGTGTCCGGATTCGAGGCGCTGCTGCGCTGGCCACACCCCGAACGCGGCTATATCCCGCCGTCGGAATTCATTCCGATTGCAGAAGAATGCGGGCTTATCGGCTCCATCACCGATTTCGTGCTGCAGCGTGCCTGCCACGATGCGGCCCGGTGGCCGAAGAAGGCACGGCTCGCCGTGAACATGTCGCCCCAGCGCTTCCGTATCGGGAACGTCTTCAATGCTGTGTCGGATGCGCTGCGCTCATCGGGTCTCGAACCGGGGCGGCTGGAACTCGAAATCACCGAGGCGCTGCTGCTTGAGAACTCCGAAAGCGTGCTGACGATCCTGCATGCCATCAGAGGTCTCGGCGTCCGCATCTCAATGGACGACTTCGGCACCGGCTATTCGTCGCTCAGCTATCTGCGGATGTTCCCGTTCGACAAAATCAAGATCGACGGATCGTTCGTTCGCGGCATCGGGTTCGGCAATGAATCGCAGGCGATCATTCGCGCCATCATGGGCCTGGGTTCAAGCCTCGGCATGACGATCACGGCCGAAGGCATCGAAACTGAATCCGAGCAGGAATTCCTCCGCGCCGTCGGATGCGACGAAGGCCAGGGCTTCCTCTACAGCAAGGCGCGGCCGGTGACGGAAGTGCCCGAGATCCTGGACACGCTCAACCAGCAAAGCCAGTTCCGCCTGGTATAGGTGGCTGGCGCTTCAGTTGTCGGCGAGGCCGTGCGCGATGATTTTTTTCATCACGCTCGGCAGCGCTTGGCCGTGAAGATCGCGGCGATGGACCCAGCGGCAGCGCTCCGGCTCAGCCCAGAGCGTGAAGCCGGCGTCGACCGACACGAGCGCGCGATAGACGACGAGTTCCAGACGAAAGTGGGTGAAGACGTGCACGACTGTGCCCGGCACCGGCATCCATGACGCCGATACGGGCGCCGAGCGCATCGCTTGCATCTTGGTCGGCAGCGCGTCTCCCCATGCGGTGGAGGGCACTTCGAGCATGCCTCCGAGCAAGCCCGCCTCGGGACGCTGGCGCAGCAGCACCGCGCCGTCTTCCCGCTGCACAAGAAACGCGATGCCGTAGCGTGAGGGGCGCGCCGTTTTCGCGGCTTTCAGCGGCAGCAGCTCGGCGAGGTTCTGAGCGCTTGCGGCGCAATCCTGCTGCACCGGGCAGACGAGGCACGAAGGTTTTTTCGGCGTGCAGATTTCAGCACCCAAATCCATCATCGCCTGGGCGAAGTCTCCCGCCCGGCGCTGCGGCGTAAGCGTTGCAGCGAGCCTGCGGATCTCGGGCTTGGCGGCGGGCAACGGCTGTCTTACGGCGAACAGGCGCGACACCACCCGCTCGACGTTGCCGTCAACGGGCGTCGCTTTTTCGCCGAACGCGATCGCCGATATGGCCGCGGCGGTATAGGGGCCAATGCCGGGGAGCTTCAGAAGCTCGATCTCAGCGCGGGGAAACGCGCCGTCGTAATCGCGCACCACCACGTCGGCGCAGGCTTTCAAGTTGCGAGCGCGCGAATAGTAGCCGAGGCCCGCCCATTGCTGCAGGACCTCTTCAAGCGGGGCAGCCGCAAGTGCGGTGACGGTCGGCCAGCGGGCGACGAATTTCTGGAAGTACGGGACGACCGCCTTCACCGTCGTCTGCTGCAGCATGATTTCCGACAGCCAGACGCGATAAGGGTCGGCGGCCTTGCGGGGGCCGTAGCGCCACGGAAGATCGCGCCTCTCGGCCGCGTACCAGTCGAGGAGAGCCTTGACCGTCAACGGACCGGCGGGCCGCAGCGGAAGCTGCTGCTGCTTTCGTCGCTCAGCGATATTTTCCTGGACCGCGCCCATGCGCTTGGCGTCTCCGGTTGCGCGGGAAGCTCGAATCGCATCGACAATGGTATCTGTCCTATACGTCACCACAAGACCGCCAGGCGGGGGAAACGCCGTTGTCAGACTATGAACCCACAGCCCAGATGAAGGCGCTGCCTGCGGACATGCGCCCGGCCAAAGGCGTGTTCGCAAAAGCGGTGGGCGCGTTCGTGCCCAAGGTAACATCGGCCGTATTCCAGAAATTCGGCTTCCACAGCGCCGAGATCATGTCGTCGTGGGAGACGATCGTCGGCAAGGACCTTGCCCGGCTGACACGACCGGACTCGATCAAATGGCCGCGGGGCGGCAAAGCGCCGGTGGATGCCGACGACGAGGGCCGCAGCTCAGGCGCGACGCTGATTGTCGCGACCGACCCGGCGTTTGCACTGGATGTTTCCTACCGGCATGGGGAAATCATCGACCGGATCAATCGGTATTTCGGTTATCGCGCCATTGCCCAGATCAAGATCCGGCAGGTCCCGCGGATGGAAGAGCCGATTGCGGCCAAGGACTTAATCGCTCAAAGCGCGCCGAGAGAACCCGTGCTCCCGGCGTCGGGGGATTTCGACACGGCGCTGCAGACGCTCCGCAGAAGTGTCGCGGCGGCAAGCGCACGCTGAGACGGCCAGTTTCCCATAGTGTTGATCGCTCCGTTCGGTTGCTATTCACTCGGGATTGGGCTTATTCGGGCGCCGGAACGGTTTCTGGCGGACGTTCTTTTACCGCCATTCTGTTGCGAGATGCATTCCCAGAGGAGTTGGGACCTTGAACACGTTCAAAAAAATCATTCCGGGCCTGCTCGCTTTGGCGGCCGTCATCGGCGTTGCGTTTACGAGCGCCGAGCCGAGCTTCGCGCAGCGCAAAGACGGCCCGGCAGAAGTCCCGGTCGCCGAACTGATGAAGGCCCCGGACGGGCTCGACGAATTGTCGCTTGGCTCGGCGGATGCCAAGGTCACGGTCGTCGAATACGCGTCGATGACGTGCCCGCACTGCGCGCACTTCACCAACGAAGTCTTCGAGCCTTTCAAGAAGAAATACATCGACACCGGCAAGGTCCGGTACATCTTCCGCGATTTCCCGCTCGATAATCTCGCCGCCGCTGTTTCGATGCTGGCGCGCTGTGCAGGCAAAGACAAAGCCCTGCCGCTGATCGAGACGTTCTATGAAAAACAGTCGGATTGGGCGTTCACCGGCGGCAGCCCGGTGCCTAAGCTGTTCGACATTGCCAAGCAGGCCGGCTTCACGCAGGAGAGCTTCGATAAGTGTCTGACAGATCAGAAACTTCTCGATGCGATCACGGCCGAGCGGTCGCGCGCCAGCGAGACGTTTGGCGTCAATGCCACACCGACCTTCTTTATCAACGGCAAAAAGCTGCAGGAAGCGCCAACGATGGAAGCATTTGATAAGGTGCTCGAACCGCTGCTGGCGGGGAAGTAACCGGGAAATCAAATGTCTCTCGCTCGACCGCTCAAACTTGCTGTCGCCTTGCTGTTGACCGGCTGGCTCGCAGGGTGCGGTTCGACACTGCCGTCGCTGTCACCGGCGACGGCAAGCATCTCGTCCGATAGCAGCGGCCTCGGTGCTTATCCGTCGACAAGCTCGGATACGCCGGATGACGGTATGCCGACGCCGTTCGGCGATCCGACAGCCACGGCTTCGACCACCGGACGGCAGGTCATCCAGAACCCGACGATTGCCGACATCATGGCGCCGAGCCCGCTGCCCGAGATGAGCTGGGGGCGGCAGGATGCGCCGGTCACGATCGTGCAATACGCCTCGCTGACGTGTCCGCACTGCCGGAACTTCCATTTGACGGTCTATCCGGAGCTCAAGCGGCGGTTCATCGATACGGGCCGGGTCCGGTATATCCTGCGGGAATTCCCGATCGGCAAAAGCTCCGGCAACGCCACCATCGCCCTGCGCTGCGCTCCGCCCGACAAGTATCTGGAACTTTACGGGAAATTTCTTGAGCAGCAGCCGTCCTGGGTAAGCCTGGAGGTGCGGCTCGATGCCATCTACGCGGTCGCCAAACAGGTGGGGATGACTCGCCCGCAGTTTGACGCTTGTCTGCAGAATCAAGACATGATCGCCAAGTTGAAGTGGGTTAAGGATCGTGGGCGCAAGCTCGGCATCATCGGAACGCCGAACTTTTTCATCGGCACCAAGCTCATTAAGAAAGAGCTGACGATTGCCGAAATCGCCGATTACGTCGAACAGGCGACCCGGCCGCAGAATACGCCGACGGCCTCGGCAAGTCCCTAACGGGCACGTCGCGACGGTCTTGAGCCACGGCAACACCGGCATCGAGGACTGACGCGACCGACATGAAAATCACCCGGCTCAGGCTTCTCGGCTTCAAGTCCTTCGTGGACGCGACCGAGCTCGTGATCGAGCCGGGGCTGACGGGTGTCGTCGGTCCCAACGGTTGCGGCAAGTCGAACCTTCTCGAAGCGCTTCGTTGGGTGATGGGCGAAAGCTCGCATAAGTCGATGCGTGCCGCCGCTATGGACGACGTCATTTTTTCCGGCAGCGGCGGACGGCCGGAACGGCAAAGCGCCGAAGTTACGATGTTCCTCGACAACAGCGCGCGGAAGGCTCCGTCCGAGTTCAACGGCAGCGACGTCATCGAAATTACGCGGCGCATCGAACGCGATGCGGGCTCGGCCTATCGCATCAACGGACGCGAAGTGCGGGCGCGCGACGTCAAAGTGCTGTTCGAAGATGCGGCGACTGGATCGCGCTCGCCGGCGCTCGTCCGGCAGGGGCAGATCGGCGAACTCGTCAATGCCAAGCCCGAACAGCGGCGGCGCATTCTGGAAGATGCGGCGGGCATCGCGGGTCTACACACGCGTCGCCATGAGGCGGAGCTGAAGCTCAGGGCAGCCGAAGCCAACATCGAGCGGGTCAGCGACGTTGCAGGGCAACTGCAATCGCAGACGGAATCATTGAAGCGGCAGGCGCGGCAGGCGCGTCGCTATAAAGAGCTTTCAACCGAGATCAGGCAGCAGGAAGCTCTCACGCTGCATCTCACGTGGCAGGATGCGCAGCACAGCGTCGAAGCAGAAGAGGCGCAACTCGCCGATGCCATGATGCGGCTCGGCGCTGCGACGGAAGCCGAGGCGAAGGCGCTCAACGATGAGCTTCGTTTCGGCGAAGCATTGCCGCCGCTGCGCGAAGCGGAAGCCGTAAAGGGCGCGGCGCTGGCGCGGTTCAAAATCGAGCAGGAAAATCTCGAACGCGAAGCGGCGAGGGCCGCAGAGCGGGCCCGCGAACTCGAAGCCCGGGCGAAACAGCTCGACACGGATTTAACGCGTGAAACAGGCTTCATTCACGAAGCCAAGGAGACGCTCGTCCATCTCGAAGCCGATCTGAAAGCGATCCAGGACGCCGACGGCAAGGCGATCGATGAAGAGACGGCAGAGAAAGCCCGCTTCGAAGGAGCCGAAGCCCGGCAGACCGCAGCAGATGCACATTTCGCCGACATCACGCATCGTGCGGCGGAAGCGCGTGCCAAACTCAGAAGCCTCGAAGCGGCGCTTGGCGAGCGCAAGGACGTCGTCGCCAAAATCACGCGGCAGATCACGGCATTCGACGCGCAGATCGCCGATCTCACCGCCAAGGCACCGGACGGCGAAAAAGTTGCGGATATGGCGCAGCGCGGGCAGGCCTTGGCGCAAGAGATCAGCAAGATCGAGGCCGATGCGCTCACCGCCGAGGAGACCGTCAAGACTTCACAGGTCGAAGCGAAAGCGCGTCGCGACGAAGCGCAGCGCGTGCGTCTGGCGGCCAATGCTTTTTCAACGGAACGCGAGACGATTGCCAAGCTGCTCGCGCGCGGTGACGAAGACGCTTATCCGCCAGCCGTCGATTTCATTCGCGTATCGCCCGGATACGAAGCCGCGCTCGGTGCGGCGCTCGGTGACGATCTCGAAGCGCCAATCAATCCGGAAGCGGCGGTGCATTGGCGCCGTCTTGATCTGCCGGCGGAAGACCATGCGCTTCCTGCTGACGCAGAACCGCTCGATATGCACGTCGAAGCACCGCTGGAATTGACGCGGCGGCTGCGGCAGATCGGTGTCGTCAAGCGCGAGGACGGTGCGCGGCTGCAGCCGCATCTGAAGCCCGGCCAGCGGCTCGTCTCACCGGAGGGCGATCTGTGGCGGTGGGATGGGTTTGTTGCGGCGTCGGACGGCGTGACGCCTGCCGCCCAGCGCCTCGCGCACAAGAACCGGCTGGCGGAACTCGACCGCAGTGCGCAGGCGGTGCTCAACGAAGCCAAAGACACGATCGAAGCCGAACGCGCGGCGGCGGCAGCCGCGCAGCAGGCTGAAGCGGAAGAGCGGCGGCTGCGTCAGCTTTATCGCGAAAAGCAGAACGAGCTCGCTCAGGTTCGCCAGCAGCTCACGGCGCTGGAAAAACTTCAGCGTGAGAGCGAAACGAAGCTCGCCGCCGTCGTCGCGCAACGAGCGCGCGCAGATGAAGAACTGACCACAGCGCAGGCGCGCCACGTCGAGATCGAAGCCCACATCGTGACGATGAACGAAGGCGAAGATCTCGAACCATTGCTCAAAGCCGCGCAAGCCGAAGCCGAGCAGGCGCGGCGCGACGTTTCAGAGTCCCGCATCCGGCTTGGCAGCCTCGATCGCGACAAGCAAATCCGCGCCGAACGCATCCGGCATTCGAATGCCGAGATCGCGCGCTGGAAGGGGCGGCAGGCGAGCGCCGAAGCCCAGGTCGAAAGCCTCAGCAGCCGCCTGAAAGAGGCTCGCGACGAGATCGCGGCTACGGCGGACCTGCCGGAAAAGATTGCGGCCCAGCGCGAAACGTTGCTTTCGGCCCTGTCGCGCGCAGATCAGGAGCGGCGCGAAGCAGCCGACGCACTGGCGGCGGCAGAGTCTGCCGTCAAGACTGCGACGGACGCTCTCCGGTCGGCGCAATCGGACGTGTCAGGCGCGCGGGAAGCCAAGGCGCGGATCGAGACGCGGCTTGAGAACGCTCGGCACAAACGGCAAGAGGCGGCGCGCCACATTCGCGAGACGTTCGAAGTCGCGCCGGAAGATTGCTTGGCGTTGGCTGCGCTCCCCGAGGCGTCGTCCATTCCGGCGCTCATCGACGTCGAGCGGTCCCTGGCGAAGCTCAAGGCCGACCGCGAGCGGCTCGGCGGCGTCAACCTTCAGGCCGACGAGGATCTGGCCGAAGTTTCGAAACAGCTCGAAACCCTGGTGGCCGAGCGCGAAGACCTCGAACAAGGCATCGCGAAACTCCGCCAGGCGATCCAGCAGCTCAATCGCGAGGCCAAGTCGCGGTTGGATGGCGCCTTCCAGACGGTCAACGGCCATTTCGAACGGCTGTTCACGCATCTTTTCGGTGGCGGCGAAGCGCGCCTCGAAATGATCGAAAGCCCGGAAGATCCGCTGGAGGGCGGGCTTGAGATCATCGCTAAGCCGCCCGGCAAGAAGCCCGCCACACTATCGCTGCTTTCGGGCGGCGAGCAGACGCTGACGGCGCTATCGCTGATCTTTGCAGTCTTCCTGACAAACCCGTCGCCGATCTGCGTGCTCGACGAGGTCGATGCGCCGCTTGATGATGCCAACGTCGATCGCTTCTGCCGCCTGATGGAGCAGATGGCGGCGGAGACCGAGACACGGTTCCTCGCCATCACGCACCATCCGATGACGATGGCGCGCATGAACCGGCTGTTCGGCGTGACGATGGCGGAGAAAGGCGTGTCGCAGCTCGTTTCCGTCGACCTGCAGACCGCGCAGAGCTTCCGCGAAGCCAGCTGACCGCTAAATCCCGAGGGTTCCACGCACTCCGGCACCGGCCGGCCCGGGTCGGTCACGCCCTCGTGCGGGAACCTGTCACAGGGGGAGGCGTTCCGTCTCATCAGGAGAAAGGAGCCTCCCAATGCAACCACAGCTAGATCCCCGGGCGCGACGCTCGTCCATCGAACCGACGGACGCGCGGCAAGCCAGCCCCCGCAAAACGAACTTTCGGGTATTGCTCGCCTCGATGGCCCTGGCGGTCGCTGTGGGCGTGGTGCTTGTCGTCGGCTTCTGGCGTGCGACGCCGCCACGGGTCGATGCATCGTCCGGCGGCAACCCTAGCCAGAACACCCAGCAGGCGGCTCCTCCGTCCGCTACGGCCCAGCCAGGGGCCGGTGGCGCGCCAGAGACCGCCCCGGCAACGACAACCCCACCTGCACAAAATCCGTCCACCCCTTAACCATTGCGCAAAAAGCCCTCAGAATAATGCGCCCTCGTCTGCGCAGGCGACTGTGCCGGACGAGGGCTTTCCCTTGCAGATCAGACTGAAAATAGTTCAGCAAAAGCCTGCGCGGTTTCGCCGTACCCTCATGGTAGAAAGCGTTATGCCCAATTCCTTGACACCCCCAGACCCCCTAACTATGGTCCGCGCCGTCGATCTCCCTGAGCGGCCGGTTTTCCGCAATATCTGGATGGTTTGAGCCATGTCAGCCGATGGCAAGGGTCAAAGTCCGGAACGCGGCGAAATCAGCCCGGAAGACCGTGATGCGTTTCGCAAGCGGTCGGCGGAGCTTGGTCAGAAGCTTGACGCGCTGAAAGCGCAGAAGGCAAAGGCTGAACGATCGGCGGGCGGAGGACCTCAAGATCAATCCGCCTATGGAGCCGCCTTCAAGTTCGCGGCCGAGCTGATCGTCGGCGTCGTTTTCGGCGGCGGCGTTGGCTGGCTTCTGGACAGGCAGTTCGGCACGGCGCCCTGGCTGATGATCGTGATGGTCATAATCGGCTTTGCGGCAGGTCTTTTGAATGTTGTCCGCGCCGCTCAAGAGGCGCAGGCAAAAAACGAACCGCTACAAAAGGCGGCGCCGTCAGTCAAAAATGACGACGACGAATGAGAGAGACTAGGGGGTAGGCCTTGGCCGCTGAAGGCGCCGGACATCATGGTCCGATGGAGCAGTTCGAGATCACGAAGATCGTTGATCTCGATCTTTTCGGTCACGACATCTCGTTCACCAATTCATCGCTGATGATGGTTCTCGCGTTTGCGGTCATCGTCGGCTACCTGCTCTATGCCATGCGCGGCCGTGCGCTCGTTCCGACCCGTCTCCAGTCGACGGCGGAAGTGACGTACGAATACATCGCCGGCATGGTGAAAGAGAACATCGGCGAGGAAGGCATGAAGTTCTTCCCCTGGGTGTTCACGATCTTCATTTTCATCCTGGTTCTCAATATCTTCGGCCTCATCCCAGGCAACTTTGCCGTCACCAGCCACATCATCGTGACGTTCGCGCTGGCTGCCATGGTCTGGCTCGTGGCGACGTTCGTTGGCTTCTGGAAGCATGGCGTTGGCTATCTGAGATTGTTCGCGCCGGCCGGCGTGCCGCTCTGGCTCATGCCGATCATCATTCCGATCGAACTGACGTCTTATCTGATCCGCCCGATCAGCCACTCGGTGCGTCTCTTCGCCAACATCATGGCGGGCCACACCATGCTCGAAGTCTTTGCAGGCTTTGCGGTGCTGCTGCCCTGGTGGGGCAAGATCGCGCCCACCGGCTTCATGGTGGCTTTCACGGGTCTTGAACTGCTCGTTGCATTTCTGCAGGCGTTCATCTTCACGGTTTTGACCTGCATCTACCTGAACGACGCGGTCAACATGCACCATTGAACATTTCAGGGCGAAGGCGGGCCACCCGTCGGCGCCCTGTTTTGCTTGTCAATCTGAAACCTCTAAAACCGAACACAAAGGGAGATACTCCAATGGATCCGCAAGCCGCCAAGTTTATCGGCGCCGGCCTCGCCTGCTTCGCGCTCATCGGCGCCGGCATCGGCATCGGCAACATCTTCGGCAACTACCTCTCGGGCGCGCTGCGCAATCCGTCGGCTGCCGCTTCGCAGTTCACGAACCTGCTGATCGGCTTCGCTCTCGCTGAAGCGACGGGCCTTTTCGGCCTTCTGATCGCGCTCATCATCCTCTACGGTTGAGACTGGGCCGGGACTACTGAACCAAGCCCGATCAACCGGAGGCTATGATGTTTGCCGGCACGACAATGCTGTTCGCGGTCGCCGCTGAGGCGGCCGAGGAAGCCGCCAAGTCCGGTGGCTTGCCGCAGCTCAATCCGCATACCTTCGAGACCCAGCTCTTCTGGCTCGTCGTAACGTTCCTGGCTTTGTTTTTCGTCATGTCGAAGATCGCGCTTCCGCGCGTCGGCGAAGTGATCGAAGAGCGCCGGGACCGGATCAAGCGCGATCTCGATGCTGCTGGACGCCTGAAGGACGAAACCGACAAGGCGCTCGCCGACTACGAAAAGGCGCTCGCCGACGCGCGTGCTAACGCTTCGAGCATCGCCAAGGATACGCGCGAGAAGCTCGCCGCCGAAACGGAGGCCGAGCGTCACCGTGTCGATGAGCAGATCGCAGGAAAGCTGCGCGACGCCGATACACGTATTGCCGCGACAAAGACCAAGGCGTTGTCGGCAATTGGCGATATCGCGACGGACACGACGCGTGCCGTCGTCGAGAAGCTCATCGGCCAGGACGTTCCTGCCGAGGACGTGAAGAAGGTGCTGCGTCCGGTAGCGGGCAGTTGAGGATTTAGGACCATGTTCGATCCAACTAATCCGCTTTTCTGGGTGCTTGTCGCCTTCGTGGCGTTCCTTGCTCTGCTCGTCTACTATGGCGTTCCGGGTGTCGTCGCGAAGGCGCTCGACAATCGTGCCGACAGCATCCGCAAGGAACTCGATGAAGCGCGTAAGCTTCGCGAAGAAGCGCAGTCCCTGCTGATGGACTATCAACGCAAGGCCCGCGAAGCCGAGGTTGAAGCTCAGTCGATCATCGAGCAGGCCAAGCGCGAGGCGGAAGCGCTCGCAAGCGAATCTCGCAAGGCCCTCACTGAGAGCCTGGAGCGGCGCTCGAAAATCGCTGAAGACAAGATTGCACGCGCCGAAGCACAGGCCCTGGGCGAAGTTCGCTCCGTCGCCGTGGAAACGGCGCTCGCAGCGGCGCACGAAATCCTGAAGACGCGCGCAACAGGTGCGACCGGCGACTCGCTGGTTTCGCAGTCGATCGGCGATCTCAGCGGCAAGCTCAACTGAGCGAATCGCAGACGGCCAGAACGTTTAAAGCCGGGCTTCATGCTCGGCTTTTTTGTTGGCTTGAATTTCGGTTTAGCGAAAGCGGGCAGCTGACGGATCAACCGGAGCTTGGCGCTCTGCCGTCGAAGCCGACGACGAGCTGATACTCGCCAGGCCGCGTGCCTTCAGCAATCGGGAACGTGACGGTGCGGACGGTCGAGAAATAGCTGATCGGCTTATCGAGGCCGACGTTGACATCAAGCTTCACGCTGTCGGTCGCAATGCGCGTGCGCTTGCCATCGTTGACGGATACCGTAATCGGCAAAGTGACGTTGCCAGGCTGGCCTTTGGGTCCCAGCAGCACACGACCTGAGAAGCCATATTTCACAGTCACGCGGCCAGGCTCGACTTGGCACTCGCGCGCCGTCTTGGTGATTTCGCCGCGCTGTGCGACTGCCAGCGCATCGCCGACATGGCCGATTTCGTAGAACGTGATGTAGTTGTCATGCGGCGCGATGACGAGACGCGGGCAACCGGCGTCAACATCGCCGACGAACGTGCTTCCTGTCGCACTCGTATCGTTGGATTTGGCCGCGTCGAGCAATTGGGCTTCGTTGACGGATGCGACTTGGGTATTTCCCGAAGAGCCGCCTCCAAACATTCCGCCGCCGAGGCCAGACGTCAGCGAGGACATGCCGCAGCCACCAAGGGCCGTAAGCGGCATAACAAGCGTCACCGCTGCCATTATTCGGGCGGACGGTGCAAAGAAGCGACGCGTCAACGTCACATCCCTGTTAAAAGGATGCCGATAACCCCAGTTGCGCAACACTGTCCCCCGAGGTTCGGACCCCCGGCCCCTTGTATTGTCCGAAAAGCACCGTAGCATCCGACGCCACTGGTCCCCAAATGCATTTTCATGCATGCCGAACGAATATAGAGGACGTCTTTCTTCCATGTCCGGCCTTAACCAAAGCAATGCGACCATGAAAAAGCCGCCCCTCAAGATCCTTCTCGCTGCGCCGCGCGGCTTCTGTGCCGGCGTTGATCGCGCAATTCAAATTGTAGAACAGGCTTTGACCAAATTCGGCGCCCCCGTCTACGTCCGTCATGAGATCGTACACAACCGTTATGTTGTTGATTCCCTGCGGGCGAAAGGCGCCGTTTTTGTGAAAGAGCTGGATGAGATTCCAGATACCGAACAGCCCGTGATCTTTTCAGCACACGGTGTGAGCAAGGCCATACCTGCTGCGGCACGCAGCCGTAACATGTTCGTCGTCGACGCGACGTGTCCGCTGGTTTCGAAAGTTCACATGGAAACGGCCCGTCACCACGAGCAAGGCCGCGAAATCATTCTCGTCGGACACGCTGGCCACCCGGAAGTGGTCGGCACGCTGGGGCAACTGCCGCAAGGCGCGATTACGCTCATCGAATCGGTCGAGGACGCGCAGGCGTTCATGCCGAAAGATGCATCCAATCTGGCCTATGTCACACAAACGACGCTGTCGCTCGACGACACTGCTGAAATCGTCGCCGTGCTGAAGGAGCGTTTTCCCGGCATCGGCGGCCCGGTGAAGGAAGACATCTGCTACGCGACGACCAATCGTCAGAACGCTGTTAAAGCGCTCGCTCCGCAGATCGACGGATTGCTAGTGGTCGGCGGCCCGAAAAGCTCGAACTCGCTGCGTCTTGTCGAAGTCGCGTCGCGCGCCGGTTGCCGCTTCTCGTTCCTCGTCGAGCGGGCGGCCGATATTCCGTGGGACAAACTCGAAGGCGCAGAGACCGTCGGGATCACGGCAGGCGCATCGGCGCCGGAAGTCATCGTCGAAGAAGTGGTCGAAGCGTTCCGCGACCGCTATGATGTAACGATCGATATCATCACGACACTCGAGGAGCGCGTGGTCTTCAATGTGCCGCGTGAGGTCCGGGTCGCTCGCGCTCCGGCCGAACAGCACTAGCTCCCATTCGGCGCACAGGAACATGGCGGTCTATACGGAAGTCAGCGACGACGAGCTTGCGCGCTTTATCGCCGGGTATGATCTCGGGAAGCTGCTTTCGTTCAAGGGCATCGCGGAAGGCGTCGAGAACACCAATTATCTGGTGCACACGACCGGCGGCACGTTCGTTCTGACGCTTTATGAAAAGCGCGTCGACGTCGCCGATCTACCGTTCTTCCTCGGCCTAATGGAACATCTGTGCGCGCGCGGTGTCACGTGTCCGCTGCCGGTTCGAGATCGGAACGGCAACATTCTCAACGAGCTTGCCGGACGCAATGCGGTGCTCATCACGTTTCTTAAGGGAGTGTGGCCGAAACGGCCGAAGGTTGAGCATTGTCTCGAGCTCGGCAAAGCGCTGGCGCGCATGCACTTGGCGGGCGAGGACTTTCCCTTGCACCGCGCCAACGCTCTGGGGCTTGCGGGCTGGCGGCCGCTCTACGACAAATTTGCGGAGCGGACGGAAGAGATCTGTCCGGGCCTTGGAGCGCTGATCGCGACCGAGCTGCGTTTCCTTGAAGAGAAATGGCCGACGGATCTGCCGCATGGCGTCATTCATGCCGATCTCTTTCCGGACAACGTTTTCTTCCTCGACGACAAGCTCTCCGGGATCATCGATTTCTATTTCGCGTGCGATGATGCGCTGGCTTACGACATCGCGGTCTGTCTCAACGCCTGGTGCTTCGACGCGGCATCGGCATTCGAACCGGCAAAAGGCGCAGCCCTGCTGAAAGGCTATGACAGCGTTCGGCCGCTTACCGATCGCGAACGAGACGCAATGCCGATCTTAGCGCGCGGCGCGGCGATGCGCTTTCTGCTGACGCGCAGCTATGATTGGCTTAACACGCCGAAAGATGCGCTCGTTGCGCGCAAGGATCCCGCGGACTATGTCCGGCGGCTCAAATTCCACCAATCGGTCGGAAGCATCGCAGACTACGCACCACAATTGATTTCATGACAGACGAACAACGACCGAAAGTTCAAATCTACAGCGACGGCGCCTGCTCGGGTAATCCCGGACCCGGAGGCTGGGGCGCCATTCTCATTTCCGGCGCGCACCGCAAAGAGATCAACGGCGGCGAAAAGCTGACGACGAACAATCGCATGGAGTTGAAGGGCGCGATCTCGGCGCTCGAAGCCCTCAAGCGAAAAAGCGACGTCGATCTGTGGACCGACAGCAACTACGTACGCCAGGGCATCACGGCGTGGATTCACGGCTGGAAGAAGAACGGCTGGAAGACGGCCGACAAGAAGCCCGTCAAGAATGCCGAGCTGTGGCAGGAGCTGGACGCGCTGCGCGCCAAGCATCACGTCACGTGGCATTGGCTGAAGGGCCACGCGGGACATCCGGAAAACGAGCGCGCCGACCAATTGGCGCGCCTCGCAATGGCGCCGTTCAAACGCCGGGGAGCCGCGAAGCTCCCCGCCGACGACTTAGATTGAGCGGTCGATCATCGAACAGAGCGTTGCGGCGCTCGATTTGTCAGCGATGGGCGGCGAGTCCTCGACGTTCAGAACTTTGACGACGCCGTCATCGACCAGCATGGCATAACGCTTCGAGCGCAGACCCAGCCCGAAATTCGAGAGGTCGATTTCAAGGCCGATGGCTTTAGCGAAATCGCCGGAACCGTCGGCAAGCATTTCGATCTTGCCGGTCGCGCCCATGTCCTTCGCCCAGTTCGTCAGGACGAAGACGTCGTTCACGGCCGTGCAGGCGATCGTGTCGATGCCCTTAGCGTGTAATTCATCGACTCGATCGACAAAGCCCGGCATGTGGCTCTTGCTGCACGTCGGCGTATAAGCGCCCGGCACCGCGAACATCGCGACCTTCTTGCCGGCGAAGATTTCGCCGACTGTTTTGGGCTGTGGACCGTCTGGCCCCATCACCGTGAATTTTCCGTCCGGCAGGCGATCTCCGACCTTGAGCGTCATGGGCATGTCCTCTGCGTTTCAGGCCTCGTCGGCCGGTCCTCTATGTAGACCGGAAGCCTTACTTCTCAAGGACAATCGTTGTCTCGGACTGGCCTTTGGCGTCGATCATCGTGACCGTCAGAGGCTTGCCTTTGAGGTCCTTGATGTTGACGCCGTCGGTCAGATCGACCTCGAATACCGCCTTGCCGGATTGATCGGCTGAGCGTTTCGGCAACGGAACGTAAATTCCGCCTGGCCCTTCGACGAAGGCATCGGCAGTCTTGGGATCGGAGCTGGCGATATCGAGAATAAGCTTCGGCTTGCCCGCACTGTCATTCAGATGCCAGGACGCCAGGGTCGGGTCGATGCCCGATCGCGCCGCTTTGTCGGGCACACGCGCAAGACTTGCTGTCAGCTCTGCGGAGGTCCCGACGTCCGGCGGAATTGTGAGTTGCAGCTCGGCTTCGGCGGGAATGCAAATGTCCTTGCAGATGCCGTACTGAACCTTGCCTTCGAGCGTGACGGGCTTGCTTGGGTCTTTCGGCGTCACCAGAACCGGGAACAACACGGCGTTCTTGTAGCCGACGACGTCGCCTGCCTTGTCGTGAATGCGGTGCGGTGCCGGATAAAGGACTGTCGCCGAGGCGAGATTATCGGAACCTGTCCAATCGAAATCGGGTGGGACGCCGCCCGCGTCGCCCGGTGTGCGCCAATAGGTTTTCCAGCCCCCGGGCATTGAAACGTCGACGCCGGCATAGAGCGCCGTCTTGCCATCGCGGGAGGCGTGTCCGGCAATCAGGCGCGCCTGATTGTCCATGCCGCGAAACCAGTCGGAGGCAACGGGTCCGGCATCGCTCCATGCCGCCGTGCCGCTCAGTAGAAAGAATGCCAAAGCCAGTCTGATCACGCTCGCTTGCCTTCCAATGCTTAATTCATTGTCATGTCGGCCGGGGACCGGGCTCTCGTTCGACCTCACGAGCCCTTATATGCGGCGGGATCGCCTCTCGTTACAGGTCCCGGCGCTGCTTTGCCGGACTTTAAAGATCTTCACGCCGCCGTTGTATGAGGTTAGTCTGGACAATATGAAGGTCAGCCGACAGTTGAGCCCAGACGACGGCTCAGAGATCAAGCTCGAAGGCCAGCTCCTCATCGCTATGCCGTCGATGACGGACAAGCGCTTCCAGCGCTCGGTCATTTACATGTGCGCGCATTCTGCCGAAGGCGCGATGGGACTGATCATCAATCAACGCGCCAACCATATTACAGCGCCCGATCTTCTCGAACGGCTCGGTATTTCGCCGCGTGATCCTGACGACGAAATTACGAGCGAGGTGCTGTCGCTGCCGATTCAGGTCGGCGGACCGGTCGAGACGGGGCGCGGGTTCGTGCTGCACAGCTCCGACTATTTCTCCGAAGATTCAACGCTTGCGATCGAACAGGGGGTCTGCCTGACGGCAACCATCGACATTCTGAAGGCCATCGCACAGGGACGCGGGCCGGAGCGGGCGTTGCTGGCACTCGGCTATGCGGGCTGGTCGCCAGGGCAGCTCGAAACGGAGCTGCAGGCGAACGGCTGGCTGCACTGCCCGGCCGATCCCGACATCATTTTCGATGATGACCTGGAGAGCAAATACTCGCGGGCGTTGGCCAAGATCGGGATTGATCTTTCACATCTCGTCAGCGACGCCGGACACGCCTAAGCGCGCTGCAGCGGCGTCGGCCGCGGTCTCTCTTCTCTCATGAGGCTACTGGGTGCCTAAACGCCGGCGGAGCCGACCTTTGACGGTTTCTTCGGCTCTCTAGACGCGCTGTCACTCGAGGCCGGACCGCCGCTGGTGCTGCCGTTGCCCGGCAGTGGGGCGCCGGCGAGACGGGCGAGGCTCTGAGCAATCGACGGCGGCAGCGTCGAGAAATCAGGCTGCGTCGACGGCTGAGAGGGAAATCCCGAGCCGTTGCCATTGCCCGGAAGCGGTGGTGGCGCGGTGGGCGGGATGATGGTCGGCGTATCGCTGCGCAGCGACGCAGGGATAGGCGTTCCGGTCCGCGGCGGTGGTGATGCCGCTTGAGATGGGGCGGAAGGCGCGCCGGGAGGCGGCGGCGCCGGAGACGCGCTGGCGCGCGCAAGCGCCTCGGCGAGCGGTGAAACGATATTCTTGCTGCGCTCGTCCTGTTGCGCGCGATCCGGCGCCTGCCGAGATGGCGGCGAGACCGTCGTCGGTACGCCATTGGCGTGCGGCGGCGGCGCAGGCATATGGGGGGCTTGCCGGTTCGACGGCTGGGGCGACAACGAAGGCGGCGGCATGGTTTGTGGCGACGGCGCCAGCGGCCCGCCAGGACCCGACGGACCGGCGTCGGCCAGTCTCGGCGCTGCCGTTCGCGTCTGGGGCGACTGCGTGATCGGACCGGCGCCGTGGTTGCCGTTGCGATTGCTCAAGGGGTTGGGAGGAACCGGAGCCAACGCCGAGAGCGTCGGCGGAGCCGTAGCCGGGTCGGGATTGCGCGAAGGCGTATCGGCGGGCTTTGCCGAACCGTTCAAAGCACCGTTGAGAGCAGCGACGGTCGCCGGGGCGATGCCGTTGACGCCATTCGGCTTGGCGGCAGCGGGAGCGGCCGGTTTCTGACGCTGCCGGACGACCGATCCGGACGGCAAAGCCGCCGGTTTCGTCGCAGGCGAACCGGCCGTTGCCGGGACTGCGGCGGGATTGGCTGTCTTGGGATCTTGCGGCGGCGCTTTGGCCGATGCCGTAATGAGCTTTCCAGACTTCTTCGTCACCTCTTTGCCGGGCGTTTTCGCCTTTGGCCGGAAGAACCCGCGCGGCTGCAGCTTGCGCTCCGAACGCCGGACCATTTTCAAGAGCTGCGAGACGGCGCGCTCCGGGATCGGCTCGCCGAAGTGATAGCCCTGTGCGTATTCGCAACCGATCGAGCGCAGGAATGCGGCCTCGTCGGCCCGTTCGATGCCTTCTGCCGCGATGGTCATCGACAGCTCGTGCGCGAGCGCCACCATCGACCTCATGATCGCGGCACCGTCTCCAGTGCCGCTGCCGCGGACTAGCGTGCTGTTGATCTTGATCGTATCGAAGGGGAAACGATGCAGATAGGCGAGCGATGAGAAGCCGTTGCCAAAGTCATCGAGCGTCAGCTCGACGCCCGAGCCGCTGAGCATCTTCAAAACTTCGACCGCCTGCTCTGGGTTGTCCATGAGCAGGCTCTCGGAGATTTCGAGCCGCATGGTGCCGGCGGGTGCAATATTACGGCCGAGCACATGGCGGACTTCCTGAACCGACTCCGGACGGAAGAACTGACGGCCGGAGACATTCACCGAAACGAAGATCGGCCGCTCCGAGCGTGGCAGCTCAAGCACCCAGCGTGCAACGTCGCGCGAGGCGCGCAGGAGCAGGTGCGAGCAAAGCTTGATCAGGATCTCGCTGTCGCCAGCATCAGCCAACTGCGCCATCGGGTTGACGAGACCGAGGTTGGGATGCTCCCAGCGCAACTGGGCTTCGAAGCCGGCCAGCTCTTTGGTCGGCAGATAAACGATGGGCTGATAGAGAACCTTGAGATGGTTCTTCTCGATGGCCCGCGCCAGATCGGATTCGATCTGAGCGTCAGAATCGCGGTCGCGGCGCATCGACGGCTCGAAGACCTCGATACGGTCCGGGCCGCCGCGCTTGGCGCGATACATTGCCAGTTCGGCATCCTTCAGGAGATCGCCGTCGGCGCCTTGCGTTCCATCCCACAGCGCGACACCCATCGATCCCGTCAAGATCACTTCCTGGTTCGCAAGTGGTATCGGGGCGCGCAAGGAGCGGCGAATGCGTTCAGCGAGCGCTGGCAGATTGCGCGCTTCCCGCTCACCGATGAAGAGCAATGCGAACTGATCGCCGCCAACGCGAGCAACCGTATCCTGCGGCCCAAGATGGCGTTGCAGGCGGCGCGCGACCGTCAGCAGCAGGCTGTCGCCGCGAACGAGGCCGAACGAAGCGTTCACGCTCTTGAACTTGTCGAGGTCGATGAAGATCACCGACGGTTTGACGGTGTTGTCAGTCTTGGCGCGGACGATGACTGACTTCAGCCGGTCGATGAACAGTTCGCGGTTGGGCAGGCCTGTCAGGCTGCAATGCACCGCGTCGTGCAATAAGCGTTCGTGCGCGCGCTTGCTGTCGGAGACATCGCGGATCAGGCCGACGCAGCGCAGGGTACGGCCGTCGGCATTGGGAACGCTGGCGGCTTCAAGCTCGAACCAGCGCCAACTGTTGTCGGCGTGGCGAAGACGGAAATCGCTCTTGATGCGAATGCCGGAGCGTTCCTGTGCCGACATCAACGTGACGCGGAAACGCTCTTTATCGGTCGGATGGACGTGTTTGAGGAAATCGTCGACTTTCGACGTCAATTCGCCCGGCATGAGAGACAAGGCGATCTCAACCTCCGGCCCGACCTTGATCTCGTCGCGGCGGATATTCCATTCCCAGATGGTCGATCCGGATGCAGCCAGCGCCAGCGACCGACCCTGCAGCTCGGTGGGAGCGCCGGTGTAAATGGCATCCGACGAGCGGAACGCAAATTGCGTGACCGTAAAGCCCATCAGAATGACGACCAGTACGAGGCCGGCGACGAGACTGGAGACGACCACGTCGCCCGACATGCGGCCGGTAAGCGTCATGCCAGTCGCGAAAATCCAGACCAGGAACAGAACCCAGGTCGGCACGAGCGACAGGGCGCGATCCTGTCCCTTGAAAGCCAGGAAGAGCGTAAAGAGCGCGCCAATACTACCGATGGCCAGGAACGATAATCGGGCAAACGTCGCCGCCAGCCGCGGATCGATGACGGCGACGGCGATCAACGTCAGCTGCGCGACGATCCAGACGCCGATCATCATGCGCACGATGCCGTGCCAGAGCCCCAAGCGCAGGAACGTCGAGAAGAACATCACGAAGCTCGCCGCCATCGCCGCTTCGCCAGCGGCTCGATAGACGGCGTTGTCTTCCGGTCTCAAATTGAAGAGCTTATGGAAGAAGCCGAAATCGACACACAGATAGTTGAGGACCGTCCACGCGACCAAGGCCGCGGCGGGAAAGATCAGCTTATGGTTGGCGGCGAAGATCGACGTCAGGAAGATCGCGAGCAGGCCCGTCAGGCCGAGCATCGCACCATTAAATAGCTGGCGGTCGCGGGTTTTGATTTCGTAGTCGATCGGCTGCCAGAGATACATGCGGGCGTAGCGATCACCCGCAAGCTCAGCGACGTAGGTGATCGTCTGCCCCGGTTCGAGCGTGATGCGGAAAACGTCCGCCTTATCACTCTTGATGCGTTCGGGCACGAAACCGACCGACGGCGTAACGCTCTCGATGCGGCGGGCGTCGAGGTCGGGCCAGACGGCGCCGGAGCCCACAACGTTGTAGCGGTCGGCTGTCAACAGGCGTTCAAGGGATTTGTCGGTCTTGTTCGTCAACGCGAAGACGACCCAGTTCGGACTGGTGCCCGGAACGGAGGCGCGAACGGTCATGCGGCCGGAAACGCCGTCGGGACCGGCGGCCGTCTCGACCTGCAGGCTGTCGCCGCGGCCTTCGTAGGCTTCTCCGAGGGTCGTGATCTCGATCCGGTCCTGGTCGCCTTCGACGGGAATGGGGGTCAGCGCTTCGGCTCGTCCGACGAGCGTAACGAGGCACGTGACAACGAGGCCCAGCAACGCCAGCCAGGACCGTGCCCGTTTCCCTCCGTCAACCCCCCAGACTGCCATTACCCCCCCAGTTCCGAAGTGCCTGACGATGGCCCCTCAGCCAGACGCGCGTAAAGCAGATGGTCTTCCCATCGGCCATTAATCTTCAGGTATCCGCGCGCCAACCCTTCGCGCTGAAAACCGACGGATTCAAGGACGCGCATCGAAGCAAAGTTTTTCAACATCGTCGCCGCCTCGATGCGGTGGAGCCGCAAGGCGTTGAAGGCCATCGGCAGCAGCATAGCGACGGCTTCCCGCATGTGGCCGCGACCGGCGAACGGCGCGCCCATCCAATAGCCGAGCGATGCCGTCTGCGCCGACCCGCGGCGGACGTTGGAAAGCGTGACGCCGCCGAGCAGCGTGCCCGTCGTGTTCTCGAAGATGAAGTAGGGATAGGAGACGTCGTTGTGGATGTCCTTGGCGTAAGCGCGAAGGCGGCGCCGATACATGGCGCGGGACAGATCGTCCGGCGACCACGTCGGCTCCCACGGCGTCAGGTGCGCCCGGCTGGCGGACCGGAGTTCGGCCCAGGCCGTATAGTCGGCAGGCGCCGGCTGACGCAACGTCAGGGCGCGGCCGTGGACGACCTCGAAATCTTCATCGGGACGTATCGAACGAAGGAATGCCACGCCCTGTCACCTCGCGACCTTGCCAACCGCAGCCGGAACATGGCGCGATGTGAACTGCGCCGCAATGCGCGAAGCTTGTCCCGACGATTTCCGGCCAGACCCGATGACGGCGACAGACGGCGCTTCCTCGGTCAACGTTTGGGCAAAAGCCTTGATCCGAGCGTGGTCAACAGCGTCGACGTGCTCGATCAGCTCGGTAACCGGGATGAGGCGCCCTTGGGTCAGAAGCTGACGCGCCATCTGCTCGGCGTTGACCGCCGAACTTTCAAGCGCCATCAGCAGACCCGCCTTGAGCTGCGCCTTCGAACGCTGCAATTCGGCTTCCGTCGGGCCGGTGTCGGCAATTTCCGCAAGCTGCGCTGCGACGACGTCGGCGAGTTCGCCAACCATCTCCGGGGAAGTCGCGGCATGCACAGACAGCATTCCAGTGTCCCTAAGTCCCCAAACCGAGGAGTCGATCGAGTAGCACAAGCCTCGATCCTCCCTGATTTCCTGAAACAAACGCGACGACATTCCGCCGCCGAACAACCCCGAAAACACCTGCGCGGTGTAGAACCCCGGCTCCAGATACGATGGGGACGGCAATCCGATCAAAACGTGGCTTTGCTCGAACGGCTTGCTCGACGCAGCGAAGCCGCCCCTGTAGAGCGCAAGCGATTCAGTTCCCTGTTGCCGGGAAGTGAGCCCCCCGAATAGGGCCTCAACGTGGCGAACGATGGTTTCGTGGTGTACAGCCCCCGCGGCCGAAACGACAATCGCCTCAGGCAGATAGTGCTCATCGAGGTAGGATTTGAAATCGGTGGCCTGAAAGCTGCCGACACTTGCCTTGGTGCCGAGGATCGGGCGGCCGATCGATTGGCCCGGAAAGGCAACGCCCTGCATCAGGTCGAAGGCCATGTCGTCGGGGTTGTCATCGGAGGCGGCGATCTCCTGCTGGATGACGACGCGCTCGCGGTCGATGTCCTCGTCGGCAAATTTCGAATTGAGCAGAATGTCGGCGATGACATCGAGCGCGATCTTATCGTCGCCCTTCAGGACGCGGGCGAAATAGGCGGTCGTATCAAGGCCGGTCGAGGCATTGAGGTCGCCGCCAATGCCTTCGATTTCGTCCGCGATCTGACGGGCAGAGCGCGTCTTCGTGCCCTTGAAGGCCATATGCTCCAGGAAGTGAGCGAGGCCATGCTGATCTTCACGCTCATGCCGCGCGCCGACGGCGACCCAGACGCCGAGCGACACTGTCTCAAGGCCGGGCATATGTTGCGTAACGACGCGCAGTCCGTTCGGCAGCGTCGAGATTGCAATCGTCATCGCGATACCCCCGGCGCAGCGCGGCTGTGGTTCAGAACGAACTCTTCGACCGCCGCGAGGCTGTTCGGCAAGACTTCGAAATGTTCGTCGTCGGTCATCAAATGCTCAAAGCCGGGCGGCAGCGGCGGCCGCTTGCCGGTGATCCGTTCGATGGCGTCGGGAAATTTGGCGGGGTGCGCCGTCGAGAGAACGACGGTGTCGCCCGCGCTCGTGCGTTCGGCGGCAACGAAGGCGCAGGCGGTATGGGGATCGAGCAGATAGCCGTAGCGCGTTTCCGTCTCGCGGATGCAATCGGCCACGTCCTGCTCAGTCGCGGAGACGGCGGCGAAATCAGCCTGCAAAATTGGGGCGACGCGCCCCAGCTCGAAAGAGCCTTTGGCGGCCAAAGAGGTCATCAGGCTGCGGACCAAGTCGGCGTCGCGACCTGAGGCTTCGAACAGATAGCGTTCGAAATTCGAGGAAATCTGAATGTCCATCGACGGCGAGGACGTCGCGATGACGTCGCGCATGGCGTAGACGCCGGTCGAGACGGCGCGCGGCAGAATATCGTTTTCGTTGGAGGCAATGATGAGCTTTGCGATCGGCAAGCCCATGCGCTTGGCGACGTAGCCGGCAAAGATATCGCCGAAGTTTCCGGTCGGCACCGCGAACGACAGCGCGCCGTTCGAACCGCCGCCAAGGCGCGAAGCGGCATAAAAGTAATACGTCACCTGTGCGACGATGCGTGCCCAATTTATCGAATTGACGCCCGACAGCTCGACGCGATCGCGGAAGGCGTGATCGTTGAACATCGCTTTGACGAGCGCCTGGCAGTCGTCGAACGTGCCGCGGATGGCGAGCGCGTGGACGTTTTTCTCTGAAGGCGTCGTCATCATCCGGCGCTGGACGTCGGAGACACGGCCTTCGGGAAACAGGATGACGACGTCAACGCGCTTCGAGCTTCTGAAGGCTTCAATCGCGGCGCCGCCGGTATCGCCGGACGTCGCGCCGACGATCGTCGCGCGGCGGCTGCGCTTCGCCAGCACGTGATCCATCAGGCGCGAGAGCAACTGCATCGCGACGTCCTTGAAGGCGAGCGTCGGGCCGTGGAACAGTTCGAGGATCGTCAAGCCGGGCTTCACGGCATGCAGCGGCGTGACTTCATCGCTCGCGAATGTGGCGTAAGCCTCGCTCGCCATGCGAAAGAGATCGTCGCGGGAGATCTCATCGCCGGTGAACGGATGAATGACCTCGACCGCGATTTCGGCGAAGGATTTTCCGGCGAAGAACGTGATCGTTTCGGAAGAAAGGACCGGCCAGACTTCCGGCACGTAAAGGCCGCCGTCGCGAGCAAGTCCCGCGAGGACAACGTCCTCAAATCCCAGTTTTTCGACTTCGCCGCGCGTTGAAATGTAGTTCAAATTATCTCTCATTCTGCGGTGGATCGGACGAATGTCGCCCGGCCGGCAAGCCTAATTCGACAGCCTCGGACGAACAACTTATTCGCCCGCTGTCCGGCTGCACCGCGACTTACTCTTTCTTAGATTGCAGGCCATCATCTTCCACAGCCGCAAGTCGCTGTCGAGCAAAGACCGCAAACACGGCGATGAGCGTCAGCGCCAGCCCGTACCACGTTACGACGTACTGGAGATGATTGTTGGGCAGATTGATCTCGGTCGTGCCGCCGCGCGGCCATCCGCCCGGATTGGGGGGCGCTGCGTCGGCATCCAGGGAAAACGGGGCGTAGGCCTGACGCTTCTCGGTGTTGAACTGGAGCGGGGTCGGGGGGCCTTCCGGACCCCACTGCATGCCCTCCAGGTCCGGCCAATACCAGCGGTTGCCAGCATAGTCGTTGTCGGGCGCGAACCAGGGTTTCGGTTGCGCTAGGCGCACGAGGCCGGTGACGGTCACGGGTCCGGCCACTTGGCCTTCGGCGCGCTTCGAGGGATCCTTCAGCGTCTCGGGCACCCAGCCACGGTTCACGAAGAGCGGCGGCAGTCCGCCGTCAGGAATAAGCAGCGTGTAGACGTCCCAGCCCTGCGACTGATCGGTCGGGTGATAGAGGTGGCGCTCGCGGCTGTAATCGAAGCGGCCGGTGACGCGCATGTGCATGTATTCGACGTCGCCCGTTTTCACATATTCGGCGAGGACGGCCGGATAGGAGATGGGCTCCGCCGTCCGTCGCGTCTCGATGCGCGAGATCAGCGCCTCTTTCCAGGACTTTCGGTGCCACTGCCAGTTGCCCAGCCCGATGAGGACCGGCAGCAGGGCAAGCGTCAAAAGTCCCGGGACGATGAGGCCGGCGGCGCGCCAGCGCGCAAACATGCTCATCCTTCCTTAGAGAGACGGCCTTCTTCGGCCTTGTTCTTGAACTGCAAGGCGATCAACAGCGCCTTGAGAAAACGAAGCAGCAAAACCGCAAGTAGCGGCGTCAGAATTCCCCATAGGAGAACGTGGACCCACCAGGGCACGCCAAACTTGAACTCGGCGATGAGGGCGCCACCGATGCAGAGAAAGCCGAGGATGAAGATCGCGAAAACGGCAGGCCCGTCACCCGTATCGACGAACTTGTAGTCGAGGCCGCAGACATCGCACTTGTCGCGCATGTTCAGGACATTCACGAAAAGCTTGCCTTTGCCACAGCGGGGACAACGGCAGGTGACGGCCGTGACCAATGGCGAAACGGATTGAGTGTGGCTGTGCACGACCATCTCGATTTCTGCATCGTCGCGTTTGTCGCGACTCCTGCCTATCTGGCGCGGACATTCAACTGCGAAGAGCGCCGCGCTTCAAACGACAAAAGGCGGCACATTAGCCGCCTTCTGCCTTGGATCTCATTTCTCGACGCCACCGGCCGCTTATTCGGCGCCCGGAACGATCGGACCGGCGCCCCAAACGTAGATGCAGGCAAACAGGAACAGCCAGACGACGTCAACGAAGTGCCAGTACCAGGCTGCAGCCTCGAAGCCGAAGTGCTGTTGCGGCGTGAAAGCGCCCCGCAGCGCACGGATGAGGCACACGAGCAGGAAGATCGTGCCGATGATCACGTGCGCGCCATGGAAGCCGGTCGCCATGAAGAACGTCGCGCCATAGGAATGGCCCGGGAAGCTGAAGCCGGCATGGCTGTATTCCAGCGCCTGGCAGGCCGTGAACGTCATGCCGAGGATGACGGTCAGCACGAGACCGATCACGAGACCACGACGGTCGTTCTTCAGAAGCGCGTGGTGCGCCCACGTCACCGTGCAGCCCGACGTCAGCAGGATGAGCGTGTTGACGAGCGGCAGACCCCACGGGTTGAAGGTGTGCTTGAAGAAGCCGGGGATCGGGGCATCCGTTGCGGCGACGGGCACCGGCGGCCACTTGCCGCCGAAGACTTGGTCGCGCGTTGTGGTGCCGACGACGGAGGCGGCATTGTTCATCAGGTCGTGTACGCCGGCCGGGAAGAAAGCGAAATCGAAGTAAGCCCAGAACCAAGCGACGAAGAACATCACTTCCGAGGCGATGAACAGGATCATGCCGTAACGGAGGTGAAGCTGGACCACGGGCGTCTGATAGCCCTGGTTGGCTTCGCGGATGACGTCGATCCACCAAGCCCAGGCCGAGGCGACCACCGCGGTCATGCCGATGGCAAAGAGCCAGGGCCCCTTCATGCCGAGGACGCCAAGACCGTCGACGTGCGTGCGCATCCAGACGATGGCGCCGACCGCCATGATAAGCGCCGACACCGACGAGGCGAGCGGCCAGGGGCTCGGATTTACAAGATGGTAGTCATGGTGCTTCGCGTGCGTATCCGCCATTTCCGTCTCCGTCCCCTTCAGGCTTATGCCTGTTCTTGCTTGAACCTATGCGCGGCACCGCAGGGTTGGTCTCTGGTCTGCCGAGCTTTCAGTTCGTTTTCTCAACCTTCTTCTTGCTGACCTCAGCCCCCGTTCTTCTGAGCCGGCGAAGCATCGGCGGTCGCAGCCGGATGATCGACAGGATAGAAGACGTAGGAAAGCGTGACTTCCGACTGCACCGCCGCATCCCGATCCTCGACGATCTTCGGATCGATGAAGAACGTGACCGGCATCTCGACCGTCTGATGCGGCTGGAGCGTTTGCTGGGTGAAGCAGAAGCATTGGATCTTATTGAAGTACAAGCCGAAGATTTCCGGCGTCACGTTGTAGATGGCCTGACCAGTGACCGGCTTGTCCGAATTGTTGGTGGCGCGGAAGAACGCGAGACCGGTTTCGCCGATCTTGACGTCCATCTTGCTAATCTCCGGCTCGAACTTCCACGGCAGGCCGGGGGCGGTGCTGGAGTCGAAGCGCACGGTTATGGTGCGATCGAGCACCTTGTTCGTATTCGCCTTCACGCGCTGCGTCGTGCCGTTATAGCCGGTCGCCTTGCAGAACATCGTGTAAAGCGTCGGCGACATGGCGGTGATCGAACCCATGACGCCGAGGGCGCCAAGGCAAATCATGACGGCCCGTCGGTTGTTGCGAGAGGATTTCGCCGGCTTGTCCTTGTCGATCTCCACAGCGCGATCCTTTTCCATCAGCCGATGCCGTTGATCACGTTGCCGCCGAGGCGAACGAACGTGGCGATGTAAAACGCCAGGACCATAAAGCCGAGCGCAAGCCCGATGGCGATCGACCGGCGGCGACGGATCTTCTCGCTGCGCGGGTCGAGACGCTCAGGGGCTTTCGGTTCAGGAGCTTTAGGTTCTTCCGTCACGCCGCCTCACGCAAAAATGCGGCTGAAGACGGCTTCACCAAGAAGCACGGCAAACAGCACGTAGAGATAAAGGATCGAGAACCAGAAGAGTTGCCGCGCGGCGGTGTCGGCCTCGCGCCCTTCGGTCGTGGAATAGACGCGCACGGCAAGCGCCAGGAAGACCGCGCCGAGCACGGAAGCGCTGACGAGGTACGCGATGCCGCCGAGGCCGACGAAATACGGCACGACGGCCAGCGGCACGAGCAGCACGGAATAGAAGAGGATCTGGCGGCGCGTTTCCTTCAGGCCGGCCACGACCGGCAGCATCGGCACGCCGACGCGCTCATAATCACGGCAGCGATAGAGCGAGAGCGCCCAGAAGTGGGGCGGCGTCCACATGAAGATGATGAGGAACAGCAAGAGGCTGTCGATGCTGATGCCGCCCGTCACGGCCGCCCAGCCGATCATGGGCGGGAAGGCTCCGGCGGCGCCGCCGATGACGATGTTGTAGGGCGTCCGGCGCTTCAGCCACATCGTGTAGACGAAGAGATAGAAGGCGATGGTGATTGCGAGCAGCGCTCCGGCCGTCCAGTTGACGAGAACACCGAGCGTCAGAACGGAGCAGACGGCGAGCACGCCACCGAAGCTCAGGGCTTCGTCGGCGGTGACGCGGCCGCGCGGCAGAGGCCGGGCCGCGGTACGCGCCATTCGGGCGTCGATGTCGGCGTCGTACCACATGTTGAGAGCGCCCGATGCGCCGGCGCCGATAGCGATGGTGATAATCGCGATGACGCCGAGAATCGGGTTGATCGGGCCGGGAGCGGCCAGCATCGCGGCGAGCGCAGTGAAGACGACCAGCGTCATCACGCGCGGCTTCATCAGCTGAATGAAATCGCCGACACTTGGCTCAAGTATCAGTTCGCCGTCGCTGATTTCACTTTGAATGCTCATAAGCCGAAGCGCCGTCCTGGAAGTTATTTGTTTTTATTGTAGGTGGCTGCGGACCGGCTAGGCCAGCCCGCAGCGCGTCGTGTTTCCTTAATGATGGTCTGTCGCAGCGATGCGCGGCAGCGTCTCATACGAATGAAATGCCGGCGGAGACGACAGGGTCCATTCGAGCGTCGTTGCGCCGACGCCCCACGGATTGGCGGCCGCCTTTTCCTTCTTGATGAAGTAGGCATAGAACATGCCGAACAGGAAGACGAGCAGGCCAGCCGTCGTAATGTACGACCCGATCGACGAGACTCGGTTCCAATAGGTGAAGGCTTCCGGATAGTCGGCGTAGTGGCGCGGCATGCCGGCGAGGCCGAGGAAGTGCTGCGGGAAGAACAGGACGTTCGCACCGATGAACGTCAGCCAGAAGTGCAGCTTTCCAAGGAATTCGCTGTACATGTAGCCCGACATCTTCGGGAACCAGTAGTACCAGCCCGCGAAGATCGAGAACACGGCGCCGAGCGACAGCACGTAATGGAAGTGCGCGACGACGTAATAGGTGTTGTGCAGCGAACGGTCGATACCGGCGTTGGAGCACATCACACCCGTCACGCCACCGATCGTGAAGAGGAAGATGAAGCCGAGCGCCCAGATCATCGGCGTGCGGAACTGGATCGAGCCACCCCACATCGTCGCGATCCAGGAGAAGATCTTGATGCCCGTCGGGACGGCGATGACCATCGTCGCGAACATGAAGTAGGCCTGCGTATCGACGCTCAGGCCCGCCGTATACATGTGGTGCGCCCACACGACGAAGCCGACGAGGCCGATGGCGACCATCGCGTAGGCCATGCCGAGATAGCCAAAGATCGGCTTACGCGAGAAGGTCGACACGATGTGGCTGATCATGCCGAAGCCCGGCAGGATGAGAATGTAGACCTCGGGGTGACCGAAGAACCAGAACAAGTGCGCGTAGAGCAGCGGGTCGCCGCCGCCGGCCGGATCATAGAAGGTCGTACCGAAGTTACGGTCCGTCAGCAGCATGGTGATCGCACCAGCAAGAACCGGCAGCGAGAGCAGCAGCAGGAAGGCGGTGACCAGCACCGACCAGGCAAAGAGCGGCATCTTGTGCAGCGTCATGCCCGGAGCGCGCATGTTGAAAATGGTCGTGATGAAGTTGATGGCACCGAGAATAGAGGACGCGCCAGCAAGGTGAAGCGAGAGAATGGCGAAGTCGACCGCCGGTCCCGGATGGCCGATCTTGCTCGACAGCGGCGCGACGACGATCCAGCCCGTGCCGACGCCGTTGGCATCGCCCGTACCCGGAACGAACAGCGAGATCAGCAGCAGCGTGAACGCAATCGGGAGCAGCCAGAACGAGATGTTGTTCATGCGCGGGAACGCCATGTCCGGCGCGCCGATCATCAGCGGCACGAACCAGTTGCCGAAGCCGCCAATCATGGCGGGCATGACCATGAAGAACACCATGATGAGGCCGTGGGCCGTAACGAAGACGTTGTAGACGCCTTCATTCGAGAAATACTGAAGGCCCGGCTCTTGAAGCTCCAGTCGCATCATTACCGAAAGGAACGCACCGATGCAGCCCGCGAAGATTGCGAACAACAGATAGAGAGTGCCGATGTCCTTATGGTTGGTCGATAAGAACCAGCGCCTGAAGAATGGCGGGGCGTGATCGTGATCACTGCCCGCTACGTGTGCCGTGCTTCCCATTTCGTTGAGCCCTTGTCCCGGTAGTTTGTCTGATCTTTTTATTGGGTTGAACGTTTGCTGCGCCGGGCAGCTGCCGCTTTGCCGTTACTGCGCCTGAGCCACGGATTGTTGGATGACAGGCTGGCTTGCGGTATCCGCGTCCAGGATCTGCTGAGCCTTCTTGCTGTCCTTGGCTTTCAGGGCCGCCATCCAGGCGTCATAGACCGGCTGTTCGACGACACGAACTTCGATCGGCATGGCCGAGTGCAGCTTACCACACAGCACCGAGCACTGACCGAAGTATGTGCCAATCTTCGTTGCCTTGAACCAGACAGCTGCCGTACGGCCCGGAACGGCCTGCTGCTTCACGCCGAAGGACGGGATCGTCCAAGAATGAATGACATCATTGGAGGTGACGAGAACGACGACGTTCTTATTGACCGGAACGGCGATTTCTTGGTCGACCGAAAGACGGCGGATCTTCTTTTCCTCGCCCCAGAGCGGCAGCGAATCTTTGTAGAGCGCCTCGTGCAGGGCGGCACCATCGAGCGAGCCGTACTTCTTATCGAAGGCGTCGTCGCCGATCTTATTGCGCAACACTTCCTCGTCGCTGACCATGTTGGACGTCACGGTCACCTTGTCGTCCATATACTCATGTTCCCAGAACCAGGCGTTGCCGGTGGCCTTGATGGTCACGTCGGCCTTGGGGAACGTGTACTGGTTGAAGAGGAGGTGGAACGACGGAATCGAAATGAAGACCAGGATCAGAATCGGGACGATAGTCCAAGCGACTTCCAGAAGCGTGTGGTGTGTCGTGCGGGAGGGATTCGGGTTGCTCTTCTCGTTGAAGCGAAACATCACGTAGACCATCAGCACGAGTACGAAGAGCACGATGACCGTGATGATGATGTTAATGACGCTGAAGAGGCTCGAAATCTCGTCCATGATGGGGGATGCAGAAAGCTGCAGTCCAAGCTCGCCATCCGTCGGCTGACCCAGACCGGCCAACGCCGGCGTCACAGCACCGAGAGCAACCGCCAAACACGCGGCCACCATGACGGCAACCGCGCCAAACATCCTCTTCGACATTCCTTCGCTCCCAGTTTGTCGCGCCGGATCCCTCAGAACGCGACAGCCTCCCATTGACTTGACGCGGCAGGCCAGCGGCCAATCCCCGTTTGATTATTGCCCGGCTTCGCAACCAGGAACGCTCCGAACAAACTCGGACCGTATGCCTCATCGATTTGTTAAAGCGGGTTGATAAAGAGCACAATCCATTCGCGTGTCTCAAGTGAACTTTTCTGCGTCATTTATTCGCGAAAGTATGCGAGGGATCAGCGAATCAGTGACCTTGGGCGATCAGACGTCGCTATCCCGCCGCGACAGAATTCGGCCGAATTCCTGGTCGACGAAGCGCGTCTCCTGCCGTCGCTTTACACGCATTGGGCGTCGCCCGCGAAATCGAGGACAACCGCTTGTTGCCAGAAACCGAGGGTTCTATCGACCGAGGCCCATTTTGCGGGCGCCTGGGCAAAATGTTTGCCGCCAAAAACTGGACTTTCGTAGCGCATCTGTGCGGCGCGGCCATGCTGTTCGCATTCGCACAAGCCGCGACCATGCTGGCGACGTCGAAGGCCGCGTTCGCAGTCGATGCACCGGAGGGAACCGTCAAGGCCCAGTACGGCGACTGGCAAGTTGTATGCAAAGACCCACCGCCGGGCGCCAAGAACCCCGTCTGCGCCCTGGTCCAGAGCGTGACCGCCGAGGACAAGAACAATATCGGGCTCACGGTCTATTTTCAGAAGTTCTCGAACGGCACGCGGGTGCTTCGCGTGTTTGCGCCGCTCGGCGTGCTGCTCCCGCCGGGGCTTGGCCTCAAGATCGACAATAAGGATGTCGGCCATGCGCCGTTCCTGCGCTGTCACAGTTTCGCGTGCTATGCGCAAGTTGTGGTCGAGGATCCACTGATCGAGCAGCTCAAGACCGGCAAGACGGCGATCTTCATCATCTTCCAGACCGAGGAAGCGGGCATCGGCATCCCGATTTCCCTCAAGGGCTTTGGGGACGCGCTGAAGGAACTGAAGTAAAAGCCGATGCCTAGGGCGGCCTCCGGGAGCCGCGCACTGCTCTTAGGCGACTTTACGGACGCTCTCGCCAGCGGGGTCGCGGTCCAACAGGATCAGCGTATCGCGCATTGGTTTATGCGGCAGCTCAAGCACTTTCGGCGCGACCGATTCTGCGGCCGTTTCGACGACAGCCGCCACGCGCGGCGCAGTCTCGAAACACTCCAGCATCACCGCTGCCCAGAGCTGCATGTTGGCGTGAAAAAAGTCAGCGGGTGTCGCTGGGCGTGTCATCTGATGCGCCCAATGCACGACCGCACGGGATTGCCGGGACTGCGAGCTTGCGAATTCCAGATGGGTCCGGCCGATAGCCTTAAGTATCGGCTGCCACGCGAAAGACGTCACGTCCACAAGCTCGAACATATTCTGGAAAAATGGATAGTATAGCGAAGTCGTTTTTACGGATACTTGCGTATCACCTGTCATTGACGCGTCCTCCCAGACACTCAATTGTTCGGCTCCGTTCGGAACTCACAATCTTTTTTGGCGCTCGCAATGACGACTTGCGCCCATTTTTTAGTCAGTACCATGGTGGGACGCCGACTGCATTTCACAGATACGTGCACGTTGTAACAGCTTTCTAACGTCTCCCCTGCCTGCGGGCTTTGCGGCAGGTCAAACAGTGGAATTGAGCGGAGCGGCGCGGACAAACTTCCGCGCGTTCTCCAGTTGCATTGCTAGACATTTCGCAACCCAAATCGTTAAGCAAATTCTTCTTTGTTCTTCTTGACGAAAGCTCCCGCCGGACGGCCTTATGATCAAGTTGCCTAATACAAATTTATTCAAGTTGGCGTTCGAATGCGTGGGGCGTGGCGTCAGGGGGGCATCGGCGTAACCGGCGTGATTGCTGCGGCAATCGCGACGCTCATCATGATTTCTGCGCCCATGACGGCTTCGGCAGAAGAGCTTCAAGCCCAGCCCGACGCCCCTGCTTACGGCTGGCGCGAAATGTATGGCGGCGTCGATGCCGCCCGCGACCAGTGGCTGTTCTATTCGGGCATGACGATCACGCCCTTCAGCCCAAACATCTACAGCGACGGCTGGCGCTTGCGCGTCGGAGGCGGCTACGGGCGCTACAGCTACGATTCCATGGGTCCGCATACGAACTGCGGCGTGGCATGGCTGAACGATATCTGCTCGGAGAAGGACCGAACCCGGCAACACTACGAGGTCTCGCATTCCTACGCCGAGGTGCTGCTGGGGTATTATCTCCAGCTCGGCCGTTTGACGGCGAAGGCCTTTGGCGGCTTCTCGATGTCATCGGAAAATCATCTCAACGCTTTCGAGCCGGCGCAGGACAATGACGGCACCGAGTTCGGCGTCAAAGGTGCGCTGGAGTTCTGGCTCAACCTTACCGACACGTCGTGGACGTCGCTCGACGTCAGCTATTCGACAGCGCGCAACGAGACGGCGTCACGGTGGCGTGCAGGCTGGCGTGTGACACCTGCGCTCTCAATCGGGCCGGAGCTTCGCTACGATAAAAATATCGAAACGGGCGATGGGGCGTGGAACGGCCGCGCGGGTCTTTTCGCGCGTTACGAATGGACGGGCGGCGAGGTGTCCCTGGCGAGCGGCGGGGCGTGGTGGATCGACGGCTGGACGCCGGACAATCCTTCTGCTTACGGCACTCTCCACGTGCTTTTCCACTACTGACGAAGTTGGTGCGAGACTTGCCAAGATGAGGGAAAGCGTCGTTGTATTCTGTTCCAAAGGCAGATGCCGCCACACGCATGAGACAATGAAAAACATTCTCGGGACCGTCTCGGTCATCATTCTTGCGACGATCCTGGTTCCTGAATTCCCGAACGGTGCACATGCCGACACGTGCGCCTCGGCTCCGGTCGTGGCGCGAGGCGAGGAATCGCGCTTCGAATGGTCGGCAAAGGCCAAGACGCGCGCCAACTGGCGCGCAAAGGTCCGGGCCATGACGACACTTGGTCCCGATTACGCAAACTGGGGGCGGGCACAGGATACCGAAGAAAGATGCATGACCGGTCCCAAAGGAACGGTGTGCATCTTCACCGGAACACCCTGCCGGCGCTAAGGCGCGGTCGCTGCGATCCGCTTCGATCCTGGCCTGCGGCTACGGCGCGCGTCGGAATGATGCAGTTCGTCGCCAAGGTGACCTTGGCGATCGCTGGAACAGCGCCCCATATGAAATGCAATAGCCGCCCGCCGCTGCACGCAGGCAGCCGAAAGGCTTTTTGCGGCACCCAACCCGGCATTGAGACAAGCCGGGACCGATTCGTTCGAAGTACCAGAAATCCGCCCGGCCGTACGGCGCGGGCAGGTGAGAGAGGAGCGGTGGGTTGCGGGACCTACTGCTCCTCTTTTTAAATATCTCATTTAATCCGACAACTTGTGCATGTCGCAAAGCCCCGGACCGGCGCTTTTGGATGCATGCCTTTGCAACAAAAATTTACAAAGCGAACAATCATTCGCCTTGCGGCTACCGCAATCTGACGTCAAACAGAATACGCATTCGTTTTTTATTTTTACCGAGGGGACGATCCGTCCGTTATGCCGAAGCTCAAGCCAGATACCCAACGTGCGCGGCGCGAGCACATTCTCGATGCCGCGCTTCGATGCTTCGCGCGCGGCGGCTTCCACGCGACGACGATGCAGACGATCTGCCGGGAAGCGCATGTCTCGCCCGGCGCGCTGTATGTCTATTTCGACAGCAAGGAAGCGCTGATCGCGGGCCTGTGCGAACGCGACCGGGCGGAATTTGCCGAACGCTTTGCGGCGCTGGCGACGGCACCGGATTTCCTCGGGGCGCTGCGCGAGATCGGCGAGCACTATTTTTTCGAAGAAGCGGTGGAGAAGCAGCGTTTCGTCGCCGAGATGGGCGTTGAGGCGACACGCAATCCACGCATCGCCGAAATTTTCATGAGCGTCGACAAATTCTGCAAGGACAATTTCGAAGCTCTGTTTCGCCGTCTGATCGACGAAGGCCGCATCGCACCCAGAACAGACATTCAGACGCTAGTGAAAGTGTTCAACGTCTTGGGCGACGGCATGTTTTGGCGCCGCGCGATCGACCCAACGGCCGACATGCGCACCGTGCTGCCGGTCATCATGGATATCATCGGCGATCTGCTCAATCCGAAAAACACGTCCGACGACGCGCGGCCTTCGACAAAGTTTTCTGCCCGTGAGGCCAGACAATGAACCTCAAGAAATTCCTTTTCAGTCTCGTTGCCGCTGGAGCACTGGCCGGCACGGGCTACATCTACCTCGAAAAGAAGCACACGGCGGAAATCCAGGCCGCCCGGCTTGAGGTCGCCAAAACCGTCGCCGCACCTGCCATCACCGTTTCGAAGGTGACGACGGAGAATTTCGTCGAGACCGCCGCCGTATCCGGGTCGCTCGTGCCGCGCGAAGAAATTTTGGTCTCACCCGAGGTCGAGGGCCTTCGCGTTCTCGAACTTCTCGCCGATGAAGGCGACAAGGTGAAAAAGGGACAGGTGCTTGCCCGCCTCGTGGCTGAGCAGCTCGATGCGCAGCTGGCGCAGAATGATGCGAACTTGGCGCGCGCCACGGCTGCCATCGCACAGGCGCAAAGCCAAATCGTACAAGCCGACGCGCAGTCGAAAGAGGCGCAGGCCCAGCTCGAACGCGCCGTGCCGCTGAAGCAATCAGGATATCTATCGGGCTCAACCTACGATCAACGCGAGAGCGCCGCGCGGACGACTGCGGCGCAGCTCATTGCGGCGCGCGACGGCCTGAAAGCCGCCGAGGCCGAGAAAGAGCAGGTCGAGGCGCAGCGGCGCGAGCTTCTCTGGCGGCGGAGCAATACCGACGTCACTTCGCCGGAAGATGGGATCATCAGCAGGCGAACGGCACGCATCGGCGCGATGGCGTCGGCCAACGGCGAACCCATGTTTCGCATCATCGAGAACGGCCAAATCGAGCTCGACGGCGAAATCGTCGAGACCGAATTGAAGAACGTCAAGGTCGGACAGAAGGCCATCGTCACGGTGCCGCAAATCGGTGACTTCGAAGGTCAGGTGCGTCTCGTTTCGCCGGAGGTCGATAAGACGACGCGGCTCGGACGCGTAAAGATTTTCCTTGGCGTCAATCCTGTGTTGAGGATCGGCACGTACGCGCGCGGACGGATCGAAACAGCGTCAAGCCGAGGGCTTGCCGTTCCGGCGTCGGCCGTGACGTTCGATCACGATCTTGCATCGGTGCAGGTCGTGAAAGACGACAAAGTCAAAAAGCACATGGTCACGATCGGCCTCGTCGCCAACGATCTCATCGAGATCAAGGATGGCGTCACCGAGGGCGATCTCGTCGTGACACGCGCCGGAACTTTCCTGCGCGACGGCGATGTCGTGCGCCCGATCCTTCCCGAAGCGCGACTGAGCGAGGCGAAGTGATGCGGATCAACATCTCGGCATGGTCGATCCGCCGTCCGGTTCCCGCGATCGTTCTGTTCGCGGTGCTGATGCTGCTCGGCACACTCAGTTTCAAATCTCTGCCCGTCACGCGGTTTCCGAACATCGACATTCCGATCGTGTCGATCAAAGTCACGCAATCTGGGGCCGCGCCTGCGGAACTCGAAACGCAGGTGACGAAGATCATCGAAGATTCGGTCGCCAATCTCATCGGCGTGAAGCACATTACGTCGACGCTAACGGATGGTCTGTCGTCGACCGTGCTTGAATTCCGGCTCGGCACCGATACCGACCGCTCGTTGAACGACGTCAGAGACGCGGTTGCGAAAGTGCGCGCGGACCTACCGCGCACCATCGACGAGCCGATCGTGGAACGCATCGACGTCGAGGGTCAGGCAATCTTGTCGTTCGCGGCGACGTCGCCGGGCATGACGCTCGAACAGCTCTCGTGGTTCGTTGACGACGTCATCAAGCGCAAGCTGCAGGCGACGAAGGGCGTCGGGCGGGTCGAGCGCTATGGCGGCGTTGATCGGGAGATCCGCATCAACCTCGATCCCGACAAGTTGCTGTCCTACGGCATTACGGCCGCCCAGGTGAACGCTCAGGTCCGCGCGACGAACGTCGATCTCGGCTCAGGACGCGGCGAAGTCGGCAGCCAGGAACAGGCGATCCGCACGCTTGCGGGCGCGCGACAGGTCGAGACGCTCGCGAATGCCAAGATCATTTTAGCGGGCGGGCGCGAAGTGCGGCTCAAGGATCTCGGCCAAGTCATCGACGACGCGAGCGAGCAGCGGTCATTCGCACGGCTCGACAGCAAGCCAGTCGTGTCGTTCTCCGTATTCCGGACGAAAGGTTCGAGCGAGCTTTCCGTTTCCGATGCAGTCAACGAAAGCCTGAAGGAACTCGAAGCCGAATATCCCGATGTTCACCTGACGAAGATCGACGACGCGGTCGCATATACGCGCGGCAACTATGTTGCGGCTATGGAAACGCTGATGGAGGGTGCCGTGCTCGCGGTGCTCGTCGTCATGGTGTTCCTGCGCAATTGGCGCGCGACATTGATCTCGGCGATCGCACTCCCGCTTGCGGCGATCCCGACGTTCTGGGCGATGAGTGCGCTTGGCTTTTCGCTGAACCTCGTCAGCCTGCTTGGCATCACACTCGCGACCGGCATTCTCGTCGACGACGCCATCGTCGAGATCGAGAACATCGTGCGCCACATGCATATGGGAAAATCGCCCTATCGCGCCGCGCTCGAAGCTGCCGACGAGATCGGTCTCGCGGTGATCGCGATCACGCTGACGATCGTCGCGATTTTTGCGCCGGTATCGTTCATGGGCGGCATAGCCGGACAGTATTTCCGGCAATTCGGTTTGACGGTTGCAGTCGCCGTGCTCGTTTCGCTGCTCGTCGCGCGTCTCATAACACCGATGATGGCCGCTTACTTCTTGCGTCCCGTTCCGGAAGAACATCACGCCGACGGATCGCTCATGCGCTTTTACACGCGCTTCCTGTCGATGACTCTGCGCCACCGCTATCTGACACTCGTGACCGGCGTGGCGCTGTTCTCGGCGTCGATCTACGCAACGACGCTGCTGCCGACCGGCTTCCTGCCTGACGAAGATACGTCACGCGTCGTCGTCGCTGTTGAATTACCACCGGGCACGCAGCTCGATGAAACACTGACCAAGACGGATGAGGTCGTCAAATCGCTGGAAAGTATTCCGGAGGTGGCGCAGGTTTTCGTGCTTGGCGGTACGAGCCCCACCGGCCAGCTCGAAGTCCGGCGTGCCGCGCTCTATGTGAAGCTCGTCCCGAAGGAAGACCGCAAGCTTACGCAGAAGCAGCTTAAATCGATTATTGCGGCAAAGATCTCGGACATTCCCGATACGCGCGCATGGTATGTCAACGAGCGCGGCGAGCGCGAATTGTCCTTCTCGATGCTGTCACGTGATGGCGATGACCTGAACGCCGCGATTGGCAAGGTCGAAGGCGCGTTACGCGGCGTTCCGGGCTTCCGTAACGTTGCAGCATCAGGTTCGACCGACCGGCCGGAGATCCGTGTCGTGCCAAGGCTCGACGTTGCTGCGCGGCTCGGCGTGGCGCCGGATCAGATTGCCGAAGCGATCCGCGTCGCGACGATTGGAGATACCGGTTTCAATCTCGCCAAGTTCACAATCGGCGACCGGCAAATTCCAATCCGCGTGCAGCTCGCAGAAAAGACGCGCACCGATCTCAAACAGATCGAGCAGCTTCGGCTGACGAATTCCGGAGGCAAAGCTATTCCGTTGACGGCGGTAGCTTCCGTTTCGCTTGGTCGCGGACCAGCATCGATTGAACGCTACGACCGTTTACGGCGTGCCGTCGTCGGTGTCGATCTCGATCGCGGCATGGCGATGAGCACCGCGCGCGACAAATTCCTGAAGGTCATCGAAGATCAGAATTTGCCGAAATCCGTCACGCTGCAGCCGTCAGGCGACGCCGAGGTACAGGACGAAGTCGCCGATGGTTTCATCACAGCGATGGGCACCGGCATTCTGATCGTCTTCGGATTGCTGGTGCTGCTGTTCGGGAGCGTATTTCAGCCGGTCACAATTCTTCTGTCGCTGCCGCTATCGTTCGGCGGCGTCGCACTTGCGCTGTTGCTGACAAACAATCCGATCAGCATGCCGGTCTACATCGGGCTTTTGATGCTGATGGGAATCGTGACGAAGAACGCGATTATGCTCGTCGATTTCGCCATCGAAGAAATCGCGGCTGGCGTCAACCGCGATCAAGCTGTGCTCGATGCGGGACGCAAGCGCGCGCGCCCAATCATCATGACGACGCTCGCTATGGCGGCGGGAATGCTGCCCAGCGCTTATGCGCTTGGTGACGGCGGCGAATTCCGCGCGCCAATGGCGATTGCGGTGATCGGCGGCCTCCTCGTCTCGACGCTGCTGTCTCTGGTGTTCGTGCCGTCGTTCTTTACCGTGATGGACGACGTCGGGCATTTGATGCAGCGCATTTTCGGCCGCTTTATCGGACCGCGCGACGAGCCAGGCGACGAAGTCGAAACGGCAGGCCATGTTGCAGCCAAACCGGTGCCACTCGCGGCAGAATAAATTCGCCAAGATTGTGCAGAGGTCCGATTGTGCTGCAGGCTCTGCATACCTACGTTGCAGGCCATGGCTGCAACAGAAGGGCCCCCGCTATGTTCGACGCCAAATCCATTCTGGAAAATATTGTTAGAGGTGCATCGCCTTCCGGAGCCGGCTCATCGCCGCAATCGGGTGGCGGTCTCGGAGACATACTGAACGACATATTGAAAAACGCTGGCGGCGGTGCGGGTGGAGCGCCCGCTGGCGGAAACGGCAGCGGCGGCCTCGGAGATATCCTGAGTCAGATCGGGAAAAGCCTGTCGCAAGGACAGTCCACATCGTCTGGCACGGGCGCTACGGCCGCGCCTTCCGGCTCCAATCCCGAACTCGGCGATATTCTTACTCAGCTCAAGGACAAGCTTGGGCAGGCCGGAGGCGCTGTAACCGACGGCGGCAGTATTGGCGATATTCTTGGCAAGGTTTTCACGCAGGCGACGCAGGGCGTGAAAGAAGGCTCGTCGCGCCTTGGCGAGGCGACAGGCGCAAATGATGCGCTCGGCCGCCTTGCGTCTGATCCGCAGGCAGCTGAAATCATCAGCAAGCTGAAAGGCTTCATCCAGAACAATCCCTACACGGCGGGCGCCGCTGCAGGTGGTTTGGGCGGACTGTTGCTCGGCACGCAGACGGGACGATCGCTTGCGGGCAGCGCGGCGCGGCTTGGCGCTTTGGCGATGATCGGCGGCCTCGCCTACAAAGCTTTGCAGAACTATCAGGCCGGACGGCCGCTCGTAACGGGCGCGACATCGACGGAGCCGCCTCCGGCTGGATCAGGCTTCGAGCCTGCCGCCGTCAGCAACGATGCCGCCGTGCATTACATCCAGGCGATGATCGCCGCGGCACATGCCGACGGACGGATCGATGCAAACGAGCACGACAAAATCATCGGCAGCTTGAAACAGGCGGGCCTCGATGGTGAGGCGGAGGCGTTCTTCGCAAGGGAACTTAATAACCCGGCGTCCGTCCAGGACCTTGCGGATGCGGTCAAAAATCCGCAGGAAGCGCTTCAGCTTTACACCGCAGCGCGCATTGCGGTGGCCGATAACTCACCTGCCGAACAAGCATTCTTGTCGTCGCTTGCGGCCGCGCTGCGGCTCGATCCGAAACTTGCGGCGCATATCGATGCGACTGCAGCGGCCGCCGCCTGAGCGATCTTCGGCACGTTTCAGCTCAAAAGAAAGGGCGCCGGCACGAATGCCGACGCCCTTTTCGTTTGATCCCAAGATAACGCGATCAGTTCGTCTTGGTCGTCGAAGGCATGCTGGTCGCGGCTTCGTTGTCGAGCTTGAAGAATGCATCGACGCGCATGCCCGTGAACAGCGGCGGATGACCATCGAGCGCGATCATCACTTCGACGACCTCAACGTCATTTGGGCGACGCGGGCCTCGGGTTGCAATGCGCGGCGCACCGAGCGACTGCGAGATTGACGTGACTGTGCCTTCGAACGTCTTGTCGGGGAAGGCGTCGGCCTTCACGACGACACGCTGGCCGACGTGAACCTTGGCGGCGTCGCGCTCTTCGACTTCGGCGCGCAGGCGCAGGCTCGACATGTCGCCGAAGACAACGAGAGCGCTGTCCGGCGACGGGACGGCCGTCTCGCCGACGCGGGCGAGGATGTTCAAAACCGTGCCGTCGGCGGGTGCGCGAATGCGGGTCCGCTCAAGTGCCAGCTCTGCCGACGTCAGATCGGAGCGCGCCAGCGCAAGGGAGGATTCCAGTCGCTGCTCAAGCGGCATGTTGGGCTCTTTCTCGACCTGAGCGAGCTTATCCTTGGCGGCTGCCAAGGCTTTCTTCTTCTCGGCCAGATCCTGACGCGCCTTGTCGACGGCGTCTTCCGGACCATCGGCGGATTTCCAAGCGCGGTAAACCTTATCGAACGTCTCGTGCGCGTCGAATACAGCCTGCTGAGCTTTAAAGACGGCGTCGTCGGCATTGCGGCGATCAAGCGCCGGCCCTGTTGCCGGCTCGTCGGCGCGCTCACGCTCGCGGACGCTCGCCTCGGCGGCAGCGGCGTAAATCTTGTTGTAGTAGTCCGCGTCATCGAGACGGATCAGAAGATCGCCTGTCTTAACGATGTCGTTGGTCTTGGCGAGGATTTCGACGATCTTGCCGCCGACTTCGCTGGCGATGCGAACCTCGCCGTCTTTCGGCTCGACGCGCGCGGTGGCGGAAGCGGCCCATTGCGGTGCCGGGGCGGTCGTGTCGGCCTGGGCCGAGCCCGCAATATTCGAAAACAGGGATTCGGTTTGTGTCAGGGCGTTGACGCCAAAGCCACCGACAAGCGCAATGGTGGCGGCAACCACAATGGTCGCGACCGCCGGATCAATCTTCTTAAGCATGCAGCTTTCGCCTCTTCGTCAAATCCGTAATTTCGGGGGAATCGATACCCTCCGGCCGGCGTTCCTCACCGACGATTTTACCGTCTTCGATGCGCACGACGCGATCCGCGTATCCGAGCGTTCGTGGATCGTGTGTCACGGCCAGCACGCTACGATTTTGCTCCTTGGCGATGCGCGACAGGAGCGCCATCACGGCGTGGCCGTTTTCGCTATCGAGAGCGGCCGTCGGCTCGTCCGCTAGCACTACGGACGGGGAACTTGCAATGGCACGAGCGACCGCAACGCGCTGCTGTTCGCCACCAGAAAGATTGCGCGGGTAGTTCGTCAGCCGGTGTCCAAGGCCGACTTCGCGCAGAACCTCTTCGGAGCGGCTGGTGGCTTCGAAGCCTTTGATGCCGCGGACGTCGAGGGCAATACGCACATTTTCCAGTGCGTTAAGCGTCGGAAAGAGGTTGTAGGACTGGAAGATGAAGCCGATGTGATCGCGGCGGACCTTGGCCAGCTCTTCGGCCGAGAGACCGTCGATGACCGTGTCGGCAATGCGCAGGCTGCCCGATGTCGGCTTCAGAATACAGCCGAGGATCGAGAGCAGCGTCGTCTTGCCGGAGCCCGATGGTCCCATCAGCAGCGTCAGCTCGCCGGGAACCAGGTCGAGCGAGACGCCCTTGACGGCGACTACCAAACCGGCGCCCGTGCCCAGCTCCTTGACGATATTTTCTGCGCGCAGGACAGGTGTCATGGTCATCTCGAAAACACCGTGGCCGGATCTATCTTCGTGACCTTGACGATGGCCGAAAGCGCCGAGATCGCGCACATGAAGAGTGTCAGTGCGAAGAGCCAGAATGCCAAACCAGGGGTCATGACCAATGGCAACGACGAGTTCCTACTGAGGTAAAGTATCAATAACGCTATCACCATACCTAGGACATACCCCATGACAGCGCTGAGCGCCGCCTGGGCCAGGATGACCTTGTAAATGTAGCCTCTTGAAGACCCTAACGCGCGCAAGGTCGCGAATTCGTGAATGTGGTCTTTCGTGCTCGAATAAAGGGTCTGCGCCACGATCACCGTACCCACGAGACTGCCAAGAATGGCACCGCCGATCAGGGCCAGACCGGCGCCGGTCCGGAACAGCCACTGCTTGAGGCTACGCGATTCAAACTCGTCTTTCGTCAGCACGTCCGCTGAATCGAGACGGTGTGCGAGGTCCTTCTGAACCTCCTGGATGTTTGCACCCGGAACGAGCTTTACAAGCAGGAACGTCGATTTGTCGTCGTCAGCGCCGAGAAGCTGGCGCGCGCGGTTGAGCGTCGTGTACGCGTAGGGCGACTGGGTAAACGACCGGATGCCTTCCGTCAGCGCGCGGATCTTAACGCGGCCGTTGGCGACCTGGGCCGTATCGCCGATGCCGGTGATGCCAAGCTCGCCAAGATAAGTCTGGTCGACAGCGATTGCGTCAGGCGCCTTGATGTCCTCGATCGTGCCTTTGGTCAGCGACCACGGGACAAGACCCTGATCGTCGGCATCGGCACCGATCAGAACGACGCGCGAGGAGCCGCCCTCGGGCTTACGCCATTCGGCAAAGGCGACAACGATCGGAACGACGCTTTCGACGCCGGGCGTCGCGAGAGCCTGATGCCGCTCACGGTCTCCGAGCAGCAGGCCGCCGTCTTCGAAGCTTTTCGCGCCGTATGTCGTGATGATGAGATCAGCGTTCGAGCGCGCAATGTTTGCCGTGATCATGCGGCTCGAACCGAGATACAGGCCAAGTTGCACAGCCACGAGGACAATCGAAAATAAAATGCCAATCAGCGTCACGGCGAGGCGAACGCGGTCATGCAGAAGATTACGAAGCGCGAGCGTAAAAACCATGTGCCTGCGGGATCTCTCAAACGTTTCCAAAAGGGGCTGCCGGCCCAAACTCGGCGCTGGCCTGAAATCGAACGGCGCGCCCATGCACGCCTGGGTCGTATAGCGCTATTGGCTCGTCGCTACTACAGCGAAACGCTTATTCTGTCCGCGTCACGTTTTGCCGGAATTGGCGGCTAAGCATCTTATACGTAAGGCCCAAGACAAAATTACGGAAGCCTTAGTGAGGGTTTAACAAATAGGTTCCAATGTTTTGCCTCTTTCGCGGCATAGGAGTATGAAAGTTGAACTTTCATCTGCGGTTTATTGTCATGCGTTGCTTCAACATTGCGAATTGTTCAGGCGCTGCAATCGCTGCCGCGGGATTTTTACTCGGCTTTACGATGCAGGCGTCCACCGCTGCGGCTGATCCGAAGGAAGTCGGCGTCTGGTATGACGACACCGGCAAAGGCGCGGTCAAGATCGAGATCTGCACGCCGACGACGCTCTGCGGGAAAATCTATTGGCTCAAAGAGCCGATGGCTGATGACGGTCAGCCGAAGATAGATCGGTATAATCCCGAGCCCTCGAAGCGTACCCGACCGATCTGCGGCTTGCCCGTCTTGGGCGATCTGGAGAAAATTTCGGATGGCGGCTTCGACAACGGCTGGGTCTATGACCCCAAGCAAGGCAAATCCTTCAGTGTAGCGCTCGATTTGCTCGGCCCAGACACGCTGAAGGTGACGGGCTACAAAGGCATGCGCTTCCTGGGCAAGTCCTTCATCTGGACGCGTGCGCCTTCCGACCTGCCGTCATGCGATTCGCAAGCGGCACTTCCGCCGGTACCGGTGCCTGTTCCTGCAGTTCGCAAGAAGCAGGCTTCGAACGCGAAGAAGAGCAAGACGGCGTCTGGCGCCTCCAAGCTCGGAGCCGCCGACATCGCCAAATCATCGCATCATAAAAAGAAGAAAGTTGCGAAGGCGGCCGTTACCGCTGAGCCTCCGCCTGTCGCTTCGAATCCGTGATCAAAGCGGACGCTTGATTACCGGAATGGTCAGTGGCCGGCTTGCCGGGGGCGACTTCAACTGACCTCTCCCGACCACAAGTTGTGGCCGGAACGGCTGATAGCATTGCGATTGTTGTTACAGGAAACGCCTGGAAGAGCGGCTACTCAGCCGCTCCCAGTTGCTTTGAATTCGTCGACGAGACGGCTTTCTGCACGGCGACCTTGTCGGCCTGACGCGCAAGCAGTCGATCAACAAATTCCGTCGACCGATCAACAACATACCCGCGCTGACGATCGAGCGTCACGAGGTGATAGCTGTCGTCGAGGACCGAGACTTCGACCAAGCCGCCGAGCCGCCGCTGAAGCGCCATCGTATTCTTGATGTCGCTCTGATCGTCGTGACGGGGATGGAAAATCAGCGTGTGCAGCTTCACGAGCGGCAGCATCGGCCGAACGTTGCGCACGAGTGAAAGGAATTCGTAGACCGTGCCGCCACCGCGCTCGGTGATATCGGCCGGCATGTTGTCGGAGCCACGCAGCGACTCAAGCGCGAAGTTACGAACGCGCTCGTCCTTGATGCCGTACGGTGCCGGCGTGCGGAACTTGAAGAGTCGCGCCGTCCACTTGTCGGTGACGAGGTGGAACAGCTTGATGGTTTTCGGAATCGCCCAGCCGTTGACGGAGAGCGTCGGGGCGAACAGCATCAGGCCGCAAGCTTGATCCTGCCGGTATGCGGCAAGCCGCAGAGCAAGGATCGAACCAGCCGATGCACCGCCGATTATGATGTTGTCGCAAACAGTCCGCATGTGATCGAAAGCGGCTGCGACCGACTTATACCAGTCCTGCCACGTCGAGAGGCCGGAGACGTCGGTTCCGAAGGTCAGACCTGGAACAACGGGACAGTAAACTGTCATTCCCTTGCGCGACATCGCATGGGCCACTGCTTTCATCTCTAACGGCGAGCCGCCGAGAGAATGAATCAGCAGGATGCCCGAACGGCCGCCGGGGATGTACAGACTTCCACGAGGGGCCTGAAATTTTTCTTTGTTTTTCATTACCTACGTTGAACTCGTTATTTCCCTGTCGGTGGCTCTTACGACGCGGTGGCTTTAGATGCCAACGCAACTTTGTCGCGTCGCCGCAGATTTGAGCTTTCTTGCAGATACCCGTACTTCAGACGTGATTTGTGAAGCTATTACGAAGTAACTGAAAACGCCATAGCTTTTGACATCCGCTTACTTCCGTTTGGTTAAACAGGACTTCATGCCGCGGCCTTACTTCCCCTCACCCGTTGCTGCATTGCGGCATACTACGTGGTGAGCGCCGCTGCTGTTACCAGGGGTACCGCGTTAATCGCTCCCCGATGAACAGAACATTACCAGACTGTGCGGATCCCACCCCAAATCCCGGTACGACAACGAATAAACCTGGATTTAAGTTCAGTCGTCACTGGTCACCCGCATTGGGTCAATTATACTTAAGAGTGCGTTACCGGCCCCGCCCTGCGGATGCCTACCGGTGGATGACAAGGCTGGGACTGAGCTGCAGTGATCTTTTCGTTACGCCCGCCCGTTTCGCTGCTGACCGCTGCAGCCCTGGCGCTCGGCCAGCTCTCGTCCCTGGCCGCCATTGCCGACCCGATCAGCCGCGCCGACTACGAGGCCTGCCAAGCCAAGGACGATGCCTCGCTGAGGGCCGCCGTGGTCAGGATCGTAACGGACGCGATCACGAACGGCACCAAGTCGATCGACTATAAAGTGCTCGTCGCCGACCAGTGGCGGCAGCGGAATCTCGACCAGATCATCGACAACCGCGTCGACATTGCCGTCGCCGAGGTGACGAGCGAGACGAGTTGGTCTGAACGGCTGCAGTCGCTGGCTTATAGCGAGAAGTCGCAGAAGCTCGCGACCATGGTGGCGGAACGCGTTTATCGCTCAGATGCCGTCAAGACCGGCATCGAGGACCTGGCTGCCGGTGTCGCCAAAGAGGTCGGCAAGACCATCGAGTTCGCAAGCTCGGACGCGACCGGCCCCCTGCTCGATTGCCTCAAGGCTTACGTCGGTCCGCGATACGGCGGAGCGGTCGCCAGCGCGCTGGCGGGAGATGCGAGCAAGGGCGTCATCGTCGATCCGAGTAAAGGCTCCGGCGACGTCTCGACGGGAGCGATGCTGAAGGAATCGGGCGCCGGACTGGCCGGCGCGACGATCCTGATCGTTCGCCGTCAGCTTGCAAACCTTGCCGAACGGATCGGCCAGCGTCTGGTTGGCAGCGTCCTGTCGCGGCTCGTGTCGGTGGTCGCGGGGGGCGTCGGGCTTGTCCTGATCGCGAAGGATCTTTGGGATTTCCGCAACGGCGTTCTGCCGATCATTGCCGAGGAGATGAAGGCGCCGGCGACGAAGGATAAGGTGCGCGACGAACTGGCGAACGCGCTTCAGTCGCAAATGAACGATAACGTCAGCGAGATTGCGCAGGCGGCCGCCGATCAGGTCATTCAGGTTTGGCAGTCGTTTCGACGCGCGCACGCCCTTGTACTGCAGCTCGCCGACCAGAATGGTGCGTTCAAGACTTTTCTCGATGGCGTGAAGCCCGAGGCATTGCCGAGGCTCGATGAAGTGGTCTCGATCCTGGTCACGTCGGAAGGCGAACCGTCTATCTTGAAGCGGCTACAGGACGGCACGCTCAATTCGGCCGTTCATCTGATGCCCGACAAAGGCATGGAGATCGCCCGTGATCTCAAATCCATTCAGGCCGGGCTCGATTGGACGGCGCTGGCGGGCGACAAGCTCGGCAACGTCGCCGATTATGAGTTGCATAAGCGGATCAATCCCAAGAACCTTACCCGCGCGTCGCTCGATAGAATCCTGGCGCTCAACGATCGGTCTGCAATCCTTAAGATCGCGAGCGTGCCGCCAGACGCCCGCGATATGCTGTTCACACTCAATTCGTCCGCCCTCGACAGTCTACTGCGCTCATTGTCGGAGGATGAGCTGAAGGCGCTGGCGGGCTATCTTTCCGGGTTGAAACCTGCGCCTCGTGAAAAAGTCTTGCAGGTGGTCGCTGCCGAGCCTGCGAAAATGCAGATCCTGGCTGCGCGCGCCGTCCGCGAGCGGATCATTTCCAGCAGCGACCAACTGGCGGCGGTCAACATGATGCTGGCGCCCGATAAGGGCTTATCGAGCAAAGAGCTTTTCGACGACAGCCAGCTGGTCTGGGAAGGCCGTGTGGCCCCTCTTCTGCTCTGGGACAAACATCCGCGGGCCGTCGCCCTCGCCGGGTTCCTGGCGCTCATCGTCATGTTCTGGCTTGCCCGGCTGTTCCGGCCGAGGCGGTTTTCCCGGCCACAGGCCGACCGCCCTTCGGCTTGAACGGCCGAACCTTTCCACATCAATCGATGCGGTCTCATCTCTGGTGTGATCTGCGCCTGCTATAAGGATTCGCGATTTGGACCCGCGAACAAAAGGGGGCGGACATGCGCGTTCGATTGAGAAGCGAGGAGGGAACTCACGATATGGGATTGAAGGCGCCAAGCATCATAACTTTTATGCTGTCCGTGATTTTGACCGTGGTTGTTCTGATGTCGAAATTTTTCGGTGCAGAGATCCCGATGCTGACCGGAAACGAGTCCTGGGCGATGCTCGTGGCTTACACCATCCTCATGCTTGGCTGCATGGTACGGGGCATGTAGAGGCGCTGAGCTATGCGTCTTGCGTCTAGTCCGAGCTGTATCAATTTATGCCGTTTGTGAGGCCTCCGTTTGCGCGTGCGCAAGGTGTCGCGCGGCATCCGGTGGACTGGAGAGACGACATCTCGGCGCGTATCGATCAGGACATGCCCAAGGAAATTTCTCAGGTCTTTGCACGTCGCGCGCGGCTTTCATCTAAAGCCATCGTTGCTGCGATTGCTTTGACGTTAGCGGCTCTGGCCGCCATGTCGATCGCCGCCCGGCAGGACACCAAGACCTCGGTCATCAACTTTAAGCCCGGCAGTCAAGTATCTGTCGAAACCGGATCAGTCTTAATTCCGGTTGTCGACCGATAACGGCGGCACAAGCGGTCCGGCACGTACCAGACCGCGCACCGAATTTCCTAGATAGATCGTCTTTGCGGCGTTGGCGTCTTCGATCGTAAGACGCGCCTCGACAGCCCGACCTTCATCCAACAGTGCCGCCCGCAGCGTGCCGGGCAACAGACCGGCTGCGAGGCGTGGCGTCAGGAGACGTCCGTCGCGCTCGATAAAGATCGAGGTGCGGCTACCTTCGGCCAACTCACCATTTTCGTTAAGATAGATCACTTCATCGGCACCAAGGGTGTCGTGATAGTGCTTCCATTCGCGGTCGTAGAGTTCGCGCCGCGTGGTCTTGTGATAAAGGAAAAGATCGGCGCTGTTGATCCGCGTATCGGAAATGACGTAGCGCATGACCGCGTCGGCCGCCGTCTCTGGTTGCGGCGTCGCGGTTGCGGAAACGGCACCGTCTTCATCCAACAACAAGCGAACGCGCAGTCGCTGATCAGGCGCCGTTGCAATGGCGGCGTCGATCGCATCCCGCACCTTCTCGGCATCGTAAGAAAACCCGAAATAAGCGGCGGAGGCGGCAAGGCGCGCGAGATGATAGCCCTTCAGCCAGAGGCCGTCTCCCGGCACGTACAGCATCGTTTCGATCAGCTCGAAGCGGCGCACGGGATCGGTCAGGAATTTCATTTTGAGCAGACACTCGGCGTATTCCTTCGGGCCATCGGAATCAGCGACGACGCCCGAACCGATGCCCATTTCGCCGAAGCCCTTACGGTCGATGATGGCCGTGCGGATCGCAACGTTGAACTGCGCCGACCCATCCGGTGAAAACCGGCCGATAGCGCCGCAGTAGACGCCGCGCGGCTCAGTCTCCAGCTCCCGGATCAGTTCCATTGCACGGATCTTTGGCGCGCCCGTGATTGAACCCGGCGGGAAGATCGCTTTCAGAATATCGACGATACCGATGCCGTCTTTCAGACGGGCTTCGACGCCCGACGTCATCTGATGGAGCGTCTTGAAGGTTTCAACGGTGAAGAGATCGGTGACACCGACAGAGCCGAGATCGGCGATGCGGCCGAGGTCGTTGCGCATCAGATCGACGATCATCAGGTTTTCGGCACGGTTCTTCACGTCTTTCGAGAGGGCACTGCGCACTTCGGCTTCGCCTTCGGGCGTACCGGCCCGCGGGGCGGTCCCCTTCATCGGACGCGTCTCGATGATGCGGTCATGCTGCTTGATGAACAGCTCGGGCGAAGACGACAGGATCGTCACATCGCCGGTATCGACGATGCCTGCGTAGGCGACCCGCTGCTTTAAGCGGAGATCGCGATAGAGCGCGAGCGGCGAACCCTGAAGGTTGAACTTCGCCTTGAACGTCAGATTGAGCTGATAGATGTCACCGCTTCTGATGTTCTTTTGAACCTCATTGAAGCGCTTCAGGTAGGAACTGCTATCCCAGCTGTGCGCCAACTCACCGAGCGTCGGATTGCCGATCGCTTCCTCGGTCAGCCACCGCTGGACCTCGCCGCCCGTCAGCTGACGCGGGGCCTCATACAGCCCGAACCACAACAGCGGCACCTTGCGTTGTGTCGGCAAGAGGTGGGTCAGTTTCGGCTCAAGCAGATAGCCAAGCTCGTAGGAGAAGAAGCCGGCAGCATGCAGTCCGCGGCCGATGCCTGCCTGCAATGCCGCGAGCGCAGGGGCGACGTCGTCCGCTGTGTCGGCTCTGATGATTTCGGTGGGGCGCTCGAACAGCTCTGAGATCGCGTCCAGGCTGGTGCTGTTGTCGAGCAGCACAAAGCCCTCGGCCAACGCCGGTGACCGTATCGGCGCGTCTAAGGTCGTCTTGAGCGGCGCTGGACTAACGGTATCAGGGGACGTTCGAGAATTTGACTGCATGCGCCCGCTTCTAGCGCGGCGGCCAGGCGATTGCCACTGCGCGTTCGCACTCAGCAGGTCTGCGCGACTGCTGCACGCCGTCGCGCCGGAATGGCGTGGCCGGCGGTCTCAGCCGCCCCGCCTAGCGGCTCATGCGTGGGATGGGGCGTCTTGGCCGGCCCAGCGCTTTCGATGCTGCATATCCATGGGCCGCTAGACCGATGCCCCAGCCGAGCAACGGCCAGAAGAACCAGATGTGCGCGGGGTTCATGAGATTGACGGCAATCAGGATCGCGTTGACGATGACGTAGGCGATCAAGTGAAACTTGAAGCCTTGGTCCTGAAGAGGGTTATGCATCGTGATCTCCATTCCATCTTGCGATTGCTCAGCATGATGGCATTCGGGGGGGCAGCACATATATAATGGCGAAGCTGGCAAATGCGTATGGTTTATAGTGGCCCCATAGGTGCCATCAGTCCCGGCGCGAAATTGAACTCTCCGGCAGGGACCGGCGTTGATATCGGTCAGCCCGGATTGAAAAGAAAATTGGCCAACGTTCGCGGAGTTCCCATGAATCGCGAGAAGCCCAAGGTGGAAGTCGACAAAGAATTGGACGAGGCGCTCAAGGAGACGTTTCCCGGCAGCGATGCGATTGCCGTCGACAGCCGCGATGACGGGCCGGTGCGGCCAGCCGATCGGAAGCCGCCGATCATCGACAAGGCATTGGTCGATAAGCTTGCCGAAGAGGCCAAAGCAAAAAAGGACTGATTTCGGTCCCGCCAGCATGTTCTAAAGTTTTGCTTTGTAAAAGGCGTTATGGCCTGCTCGGGGCCGCCGGGGCGGGTCCGGAGTTCGCCTCCTGCGAAGACTGCCTGTACGCACCATTTCCGCTTAGTAAAACGTACCAGCCTGCCAGCGCGACGCCGATGAGAAGCACGATTACAGCCAGCCATGAAGAATTTACGGTCGGCCGCCCCATTTCCAAATCGTCCGGGTCGCGGCGAGGATCGAAGTCGGAGATCATCGCGTTCTCTCCCAGATCGTCGTTAGTGCGTTAACAGAGGTATTTAGAAATCGGTTCCGATCCGACGTTTACTATACGACGTTCAGACAATTTGATTGATGTGCGCAATGTCAAACCTGTATCGGGGGCCTCGGACGGGCACGACACAGGGCGGGAACAACTTTTCATGACGCTTCGGCAGGTTGGCGCACTACCCGTGCGAAAATTGCACGGTGGAGGCTTCGAAGTGCTTCTCGTGTCGTCGCGGGAAACACGGCGATGGGTCATTCCGAAGGGCTGGCCGGCAAAGCGCCTAAGCGATCCCAAAGCTGCAGCGCGGGAAGCGCGGCAGGAAGCCGGCGTAACGGGCAAGATCGGCAGCCGTCCGATCGGGACCTATCGCTACAGGAAGAAGATGCCGGAAGGCACCTTTCGCATCGTCGACGTCGATGTCTATCCGCTTTTGGTCAAGAAGCAGCGCAAGAGCTGGCGCGAGCGCGACGAGCGCGTCCGCGTCTGGTTTTCGCAGAGCGATGCCGCGCAGAAAGTCCGCGAACCGAAGTTGAAAGAACTCATCGCGCAGTACGGCACCTGACGTATCGGCTAGCGCGAGCCGCTGGCTTTGTCGTCTGGTTCTTTCTCCCAGCCAAACACCGAGAGACCACCGTAGTCCGGCGAACGCGCACGCTCATGGGCGATGTGCGCTTCGAGGGATGGGCCGCGTGCGGAGCTTTCGAGCCGCCGGGCTTGATCGTCGAGGCGTTTCAGCGCCGCGAGCATTTCGGTGTTGCCAAGCTTCGCTTTCTGCATCGCCGATTTCAGCACGGTGATCGTTTCGTCGTAGACCTTGACCGGAACAGGGAACGGCTGGCGATCCTTGCCGCCGAGCGCCAGGGAAAAGCGACCCGGATCCTGAAAGCGATAAGGCGCGCCGTGGACAACTTCAGCGACCATCGCGAGTGACTGCACCGTTCGCGCGCCGACACCGGGCGTCAACAGTAGCTCCGGAAAATCGACAGGCCCACGCTCGGCCGCTGCCGCCAATGTGGCGTGCAGACGACGGGTGAATACGTCGCTCGAACGGACGTCGTGATGCGCGGGCATGACGAGGTGCGGCAGCGATAGCTGGGCTGACGGCGCTTCGGGCGGCATTTCCGTCTGCAGCTCTTTCACGATCCGGTCGGGACCTAAATGCGCGAGTAGATCGAGCTGCGCGGAACGCGATTTTTCCGCTCGCCGATCCGTGAGATTTATGATCTCGCCTTGCTGAGGCCCTTCGATCGCCGCATGCGGCTGATCGACAAAGCTTGCCAGTGCGCCAGAGTGCCAATGGTAGCGCCGGGCTTGGCGTTTCTCGCCATTCATGCCTTGCTGCACGACCGTCCAGCGGCCTTCTCGCGTAACGAAAAAGCCGTGAAGATAAAGATCGAAACCGTCCTGGACTGCGGCGCTATCGACTTTCGCAACGAGGCGGCTGGCGCGGGTCAGGCCTTGCGCATCGAAGCCGATGCGCTCGCCGAGCAGGTTTAGCTCATCGGGCGTTCGCCGCGAATGCCGGCCACGTCCGCCGCAAACATAGACGCCCAGATCGTCCTTGAGCGGCTCCAGGCCGCGTTTCAAGGCGCCAATGACGCTCGTGGTGATGCCCGAGGAATGCCAATCCATTCCCATGACCGCACCGAACGACTGAAACCAGAAGGGATGTGCCAAACGGCCGAGCAACTCGTCTCGGCCGTAATGCTCAACAATCGCCTGACAGATGACGGCGCCGAGCGTGGCCATGCGCCCCGCAAGCCACGCGGGAACGCGTCCAGTATGAAGTGGAAGATCAGCGCTTCCTGTGCGACGAGCCATGGAATCGTCATCGCATGTTCGTTCGCCGACCGTCAAACGTCAGATGCAGGCGTCAGACGCGTGACCGCGAATCGCCCTGCGCATCGCTTTTGGGGAAAAGCGATAAAACGGGACGGCGCACTTCGCTCCGCAGATAATGCACGGTCGGAGCGGGGCGCTGCGTCGCGGATACGTCCGACAGATCCAAATCGCGAATCGCGCGCTGAAAAGCGGCTTCGTATTTGGCCTTTCTTTGCAGGCGGGACGCGCGCGCCCGACGGGTGAATTCGCCCAGCTTCATACATCGATCCTGTGTTGTAAGGGTCCAATCGGAGCACCGGCGAGCATGTGTCACGCCGGTGCTCCTTAAAAGGGCAGAGCCTATCGCTCCATCCGAGGATGCTAACGCGCTATACGCCGACTCGTTCCACACATTTGCGCAGGCAGCACTTCAACGCCGACTACTGCTCATCACACGATGAACCGACATTGATGAACCGCCATGGAAGGCAGGGCGCAGTGCTGTCGGACCAATCGAACTCGGCCGGAGCGACGTCGAAACCAACTTTGGCGAGACGATCGAAGAAGACCGCAGCGAGCGCATGAAGGTCGAGGCGCCAACAGCTGGCGGATCAGATGTCATCGACTCAACCGGACTTGAGTTGATCACGGCGGCGGTGCCGATCAACGGCCCCATGGAATTCGAACTTGAACTCGTCGCGACGCGCCGGCTCGACAACGATCTCTCGAAGCCAGCTCCACTCAGTGAGGAAAGAAATGATTGCGTAGCCGTCGGCTCGGAGATTATCGCGGGATAGACGCTCGTCGACGTGGGCGGCGAGATCGATGACCCAAGCGATGGCATCGTCGTCGACGTCGTGCCCTGCACGGCATTGAGTGATACACCGGCCGCCGTCGGCGCCAGTTGTGTGACGTCGGGGCTGAGCAACACCGACTCCGAGCTCGTTGGATCGATCTCCAACTGCAGCGGACTGGGGGCCGATGGGTCCACGCGGTTCTCCTCGATCGGCGCCTGGACAAACGTGGACGGCACTTCTGAACTCGACTGAACAGCAGCGGCGCTCGACGATTGCTGGTTTTGTCCTGTGATGGGATTTGGCTGCGTCGGGGTCAACGGACTGGTGGTATTGGGATTAGATGGCGTCAGCGGGCTCGACGTATCCGTTTGAGACGGTGGCGGTGGGGTTGTCGTCTGAGTCTGAGTTTGCTGCGCCGCGTCTTGAGCGGACGCAGCTACGGGCATAAGAGCGACGGTCAGCGCGCTCACAAGTGTTGCGAAAGATTTCTGCATGAACGGCGTCCTTGAGTTCCTACCCGAAGTAGGAACCAGAGCGAATATTGCCCAGTTCCCAAGGGAACAGCGCAGCCCCGCGGAAATCCGATGGCTGACATCGGCATAGGCCGATCAGCCGATGACAATTCTCATATCCGAGTGAAGGGCGCGACCAATTGGTCTTGTCGCGCACTCGCCATGAACCGCCTCCGCTTCGATGAGTTGTCATCCCGAACGGTCGACCATCGAGGGACGTAATATTTTGACGAACGATTTATCGGCATTTGCCAAGCATCCTTATCGTTTCATTGCCGATATCATTCGCGGATATCGGTGGTCTCACTTGGCGATTCTCCTCTCCGTAATCGCCGCGGTGACGTTTTCGGTTTCGACGCAATATGGCGTCAAAAAACTCGTCGATGCGCTTTCAGATCCTACGAAACATCAAACCGTCTGGGCCGCTTTCTTTCTTCTCATTGCATTCATTGCCGCCGACAATCTGTCTTGGCGGCTTGCGGCGTGGATGGGGCACTCGACGTTTACAGGCGTTACCGGCCGTGTCCGTCGGAAGCTTTTTCGGCACCTGACAGGGCACGCGCCAAGCTTCTTCCACGGTCGCGCACCGGGCGCTCTGACGAGTCGCATAACCGCGACTTCTAATGCGCTCTACACCACGGAAAGCATGGTGACATTCAACGCCCTGCCGCCGCTGATCGCGACGGTTGTCTCAATCATCTATTTGACGACAGTCAGCGAAGCGATCGCCCTCACTCTTACGGCCATCGTCGGCGTTGTGGTGGTGATCATGTTCTACTGGGCCGCGCGCGGGACGCCGCTGCACCACACTTATGCGCGTGAGGCTGCAAATGTTGACGGCGACATGATTGATGTCATCTCCAACATCTCCGTTGTCAAATCGTTTGGACGCATGCGCAGCGAACATCGCCGCCTTGGTGGCGTCATCAGCCGCGAAATCCGCGCGCGCAAAGACAGCCTCTACTTTCTGGAACGGCTGCGGATCTTTCACGCGCTGACGACAGCCGTTTTAACGTCGTGCGTGCTGGCGTGGTCGATCGCGCTTTGGCAGGCCGGCCGGGCAACGCCGGGCGACGTCATTCTGGTTTGCACGCTGGGCATTTCCATCCTCAGCGCGACGCGCGATCTCGCCGTGGCGCTCGTTGACGTGACGCAGCATCTCGCCCGCTTTTCCGAAGCACTGCGGACGCTGCTCATCCCGCACGAACTACCGGTCTACGCGTCGGCGAAGCGTGAGGCGACGACGCACGGCACCGTCGAGTTCCGCGATGTCGGCTTCGCCTATCCGGATGGCAAGGAAGTTTTCTCGTCGCTGAACTTCAAGATCGAGCCGGGCGCGCGCGTTGGTATCGTCGGCCCGTCGGGCGCCGGCAAGTCGACGATCTTTGCTCTGATGCAGCGATTCTACGATGTACAGCATGGTGCCATTCTGATCGATGGCGAGGTCAGCGCGACGCTTCCTGACGACGCCTTGCGCAGGACAATCGCCGTCGTGCCGCAGGACATCAGCCTCTTTCATCGCTCGCTTCGGGATAACATTCGCTACGGCCGGCCCGATGCGAGCGATGAAGAGGTCTTAGCCGCGGCCGAAATGGCGCGATGCCTGAGCTTCATCGAACAACTTCCAGATGGGCTCGATGCCATTGTCGGCGACCGCGGCGCGAAACTGTCCGGGGGCCAGCGGCAGCGGATCGCGATTGCCCGCGCCTTCCTGAAGAATGCACCGGTGTTATTGCTCGACGAGGCAACGTCGGCGCTCGATACTCATTCCGAAGAACTGATCCGGGAAGCGCTAACAACGCTGATGCGCGGCCGCACTGTCATCGCTATCGCGCATCGTCTTTCCACGCTGCGCAATTTCGACCGCATTATCGTGATTCAGAATGGCAAAATCGTTCAGGACGGGACACCGGCGTCGCTGATCAGCAAGGCGGGTGCGTACAAATCTCTTGTCGATCTTGAAGTTCGCCGCTTGCAAACGGCAGCGGCGTAAACCGCCCACTCGAGCGCCGATATTCAGCTCAAGCCATGACGACTTTGGCGCCGCCACGGCAATTGGTGACGTCGATCGTCACGACGCCGTGGTGGCGACGTAAGACGAAATCGGCCGAACCTTCGCCCGCACGAATGTTGCGCACCTCAATTTCTCCGGCTCGGAGCGGCAAGCGCGGTGAGCGCAACGTGATGGTGCGCAATGCGCCGTCGATTTCGAGGCCCATCAGCGAGCTGACCATATGGAGCATGGCACCACTGGCCCAGGCTTGCGGCGAACACGCGACGGGATAAAGAATCGGTGCGCGTCCCGGCCGCCGGCGAAAGCCGCAGAACAACTCCGGCAACCGGCCTTGCGACATCTTCAATGCGGCGTCGAGCAACCCATCGAAAATCGGCTCGATGCGCTCCGTCTGTCCGTAGCGCGCAAAACCGGCGCCGATCATGGCGTTGTCATGCGGCCAGATCGAGCCGTTGTGGTAGGACATTGGGTTGTATCGCGCTTCGGTGGTCGCGATCGTGCGAATGCCCCAACCGGAAAAGAAACCTGGCGACAACATCTGCTGGACGACACTGCTAGCGCGATCGGGAGACGCCATGCCCGTGCTCAGCATGTGGCCGGCATTGCTTGAGCGGATCGCGACCCGTTTCTTGGCGCCATCGAGCGCGATGGCATAGGTGCCGATTTCCGGCGACCAGAATTCGCGTTCGAATTTCTGCTGCAGCGCCGCGGCTTGGGTGCGAAGATTTTCCGCGAGTTCTCGATGTTCGAGAATTTCTGCAATTCGTGCAGCGGCAATCTTGGCAGCATAGACATAGCCCTGTACTTCGACGAGAGCGAGCGGGCCTTGGGCGAGCGAACCGTCAGAATGGAAGACGGAATCATGGCTGTCTTTCCAGCCCTGGTTCGCCAATCCCGCTTCGGTTTCCCGCGCGTATTCAACGAAACCGTCCCCGTCGGGATCGCCCGGACCGTCGATCCATTCGAGCGCCTTCAGAATGGCCGGCCAAAGCTCATTCAGGATCTTCGTGTCGCCTGTGACGCCGACGTAAGCTCCGGCAAGGGCGACGAATAGCGGCGTGGAATCGACGCTGCCATAGTAGAGACCAAACGGAATTTCGCGCAGCGCTGCCATTTCGCCGTTTCGCATTTCATGCAAAATTTTTCCCGGTTGCGCATCGGCTGCTGCGTCGTGCTCGACTGCCTGATAGCGTGCGAGACGCCGCAGGACGCCGCGCGCGATCGAAGGGTCGAGCCACAGCACCTGCAGGGCCGTAATCAGCGCATCGCGTCCGAACGTTGTCGAATACCAGGGCGTTCCGGCATAGGGATACGGGCCATCCTCCGTTTCCGTGACCAGAAGCCGGAGGTCGGCGAGCGCACGCGACAGCACCTGATCCAATTCCGAATTGGATACTCGAATGCTTGCGGCCTTCAGCTCGATGCGGCGCTGTGCGCGATGAGCATCGCGCAAGCCTTTGACGTAGGAGCACGGCGGCTGCTTGCGATCCGTTCCGGCGCTGGCTGTAATGAAGACGCGTTTGGATTGCTTGGCTGGAATGTGCAGATGAAAGAAGGCCGAGGTCTCTTTCAGAGATGCCGGCTCGGGATCTATATGGATCGTCGTTTGCCGCACGACGTTGTCTAAGCCGGAGTAAACAAAGCGGACCGCGTTCGGCGCATCAACGACGCGCTTGACACTGCCGCGTTTCTCCCGGCGCATCCCGCGCACTTCGAAAATATCTGCAAAGTCGGCATCGAAGATAAGCGACACCGGCAGCATCAAATCGACGTTGGAGTGATTGGTGAAGACCAAACGCTGACGCAGGGAAGCTTCTCGCACGTACGTCGTCCGAAAGACGTGCACGACATCCTTGTGAAGCCAGAGCGTGCCTTCGGCGAAGACGTCGGTGTTCGTCAGATCGCAACACAGCTGCAGGTCCTTGCTGTCCAGCGTTGAACCGAGCAGCAAAGGCGAATGGCGCGCAATCAGTAACTCGAGCCGCGACAAATATCGCGTATCATTGAAAAAGAAGCCATCGACGTGATTGCCGAACGCGCCAACATCGCCGTGCGTATCGACGACGGCGAAAGCATCGTCATGTTTTAGCGTTTCGTGCGTGCGTGGAGAGCTATCCGCTTCCGCATGAATCCGTTCGATCTCGTTTTCGTCATGATCGGGCTGCCGTGATGGCGCGACTGCCATCGAACCACTCCCTTCCGAAGATATCGCGCCACTCTCACAATCGCAGACGCTCCTCAATGAGCATAGTCACGATCACATCAATTGACGAGCGTTTCCTGCCCTATTGCGACGTCTTCGCCCCGCACCGACACCAACGCGTGTTCTGTTTCCGCGAAGGCGCGGGCGTAAATATCGACGTAATTCATCGCCATCGAGGCAGCGGTGAAGCGCTCATCAAATTGTTGACGAACGCGCACACGGTCGAGTGCGAGAACACGGGGCAGCGCGGCTATCGCGCTTTGAACGTCTTCGACGACAAACCCGGTAACGCCTTCGTCGATGACCTCGCGGACCGATCCGCGGTCGAATGCCAAAATCGGCGCTCCACAGGCCATAGCCTCGATCATGACCATGCCAAAAGGTTCTGGCCAATCGATCGGGAAGAGCAAAGCCGAAGCTTCGCCTAGAAATTTCGCCTTATCGCAATCGCCGATTTCGCCGATGAATTGGATGTCGTCGCCCTGCAGCAGCGGCTTGATGACCTGTTCGAAATATTCGACGTCGACCGCATCGACTTTGGCGGCGACCTTCAGCGGAAAGCCGACGGCGCGGGCGATCTCGATGGCGCGATCCAAGCGTTTTTCTGGAGAAATGCGCCCAATGAACGCAAGATAGCCGCCGCGTGGATTGAATGTCGGCTGATAGAGGTCCTGTGGAATGCCATGATAGATCGTGGCGGCGAAGTTCGCATAAGGGATCGGCGCGCGCTGCGAATCCGAAATCGATATGAGCGGCATTTCTGGAAATGCGCGATAGAGCAATTGCAGGTCGGGCAGGTCCTGGCGACCGTGCAGGGTCGTGATCGTTTTGTCGGCGATAGAACGAAAGAGCGGAAACTGAAATTGATCGATATGAAAATGGATGACGTCGAAACGGGACGCCATCCGGCGGACCTTGTCGATCATCATCATGTAATACGGCAGCGGATCCCTAACGTTGGGATCAGAACGGAGCGCAACATCGCAACACGGGATGAGGTTGGCCGCCGTAACGGAATCGCCGCTGGCGAACAGCGTGACGTCATGACCTTGCGCCACGAGCTCTTCCGTTAAATACGAAGCAATGCGCTCGGTTCCGCCATAAAGCTTGGGCGGCACGCTTTCGATAAGGGGAGCGACTTGCGCAATTTTCATTGATTTCGGCCCTTGTCTCGATCCGGAAGTTGAACGCAGCCCCACGGCTATCGTTCCCCTATTCCCGTGCGACTCGATGTTCGGAAAAGTATTCAGGACCGGTTCAGGGCCATCGCCGCACACATCGCGCATTCATTGGCCCGGTTCCGCGTTCGTCAAAGACAGACAGCGGCGCGCCAGCGAAGATTGCGGAAGACGGGCATTGCTCAAATGCTGCGATAGTCTTGACGTTGCCATGGTTCAGATTGAAGAGAGCAGACCATTCCGATTGAGGAGCTGTAATGAGAATAGGAAAACTTGCGGGGGCCTTTGCCGTCTTCCTGACGCTGGGCACCGCAGCTGCTGAGGCCTCGCCGGGCTACTCCACGGCAAACGTCAACATGCGGACTGGGCCAGACACGGAATTTCCGAGCGTCGGCGTTATTCCGGAAGGCGCGCCCGTCGATGTCCGCGGATGTCTGCGCGATGAGTCGTGGTGCGATGTGATCTGGGGTCCCAATCGCGGCTGGGTCTACAGCGAGTACCTCGGCTTCGACTACCGCGGGCAGACGACGCTCTTGCCGGATGTCGGCATCGCAGCGTTCGGCATTCCCGTCGTGGCATTCGTCGCGTCGGACTATTGGAACCGCTATTACGTCGGCCGCCCATGGTACGCTGACAGAGCACGGTGGTTTGGATTCCGGGTCCACGGGCGTCCCGGCTGGCGCGCACCACCTCCGGGTCCCCGTCACGCCGGTTGGTGGCGCTCCGGCTATCGCGCTCCGGGTGGCATGAAGCCGCCGCCGGGTGCAGGCTGGCACCGTCCGCCGGGAAACTGGGGTAATGGACCGCGTCACGACGGCCCGCGCAACGACGGCCCTCGGCACGATGATCGCCGCCATGATGATCGTCGACCCGACGATCGCCGCTAACGCCCATCATCAGAAGAAAATGAAAGCACTCGGAAGATTGTCTCTTCCGAGTGCTTTTTTTCGATACCGCCGAGACAGCTAGTACTTGCGCAGATTCCGATTTCTCGCCGTCGGATCGATGAAGTTCGGATCGTACTCGCGTCGAATCGGCTTCGGATACGTTGATTTCGTCGACGACGTCGCGGAACCGGAGAGACCTGCACCGGGAAGACTCGACGGTGGAACTCTGACCATCGCGGGATTCGTATCCGACTGTCTTTGATTGAAACGCATCTGCGCGCATGCCGGTCCGGCAAGCGCGACGGTTACCGAAAAGAATAAAATCGCTCGTTTCACGTCGTTCCCCTCCTCCCCTTGCTGCGGCTGTTTACTGGGGTACTAGATTTCCCCGTTCTCGGTAAGCCGCGATTCGCTCGGGGAGGACTTCTGGTCGGGAATGTGGCTCAGGCGTGGCGATTGCCAGGCTGCCGGGAATAGTACCCATTCTATCGCTCCAATAAACGTCGGCCTGAGAAGAAATTCGGCCTTTCTGTTGCCGCGCTTGCATTCCCAAATGCTTGGCGGGGAGCATGGGGACGAACGATGACGCCCATTGCATCTAGGTTATTGCTGACAATTGCCCTCGCGGGCTGTCAGGCCTCCCAGGCACTGGCCGACGACGCGCTTCCCCTGACGTCGTTCGACGCCCCGCTTCCTGCTTTCGTGCCGAATTCAGGACGCGGAAATTTTACCACGGCGCTCAACGACAATCGCGCGTCAGCGACGTCGGCGCGGCGCGCTGCCGAAGCCTTAAGCGCGAAATTTACCGACATCACGACGAATTCGATCGCGAAAGACGATTCTCCCTCAACAACCACACCCGCTCCGGCTCCGGCTCCGGCAGCAAAGCCGACGCCCGCTGCGTCGGTCCAGACACACGCGCCTGTGGCGGCAGTCGATCCGCCCCACATCGTCACGACGAATAGCTCGCGATCCTTCGTGCTCGCATCACGACAGACCGACGGCAACGGCAAAGCGCGCGCACCATCACGACGGCGCTTGACGACAAATGAAAAACGACATCGCCTCCCGCGTGCCGTTGCCGCGCAAGTGGGCGAAACAGGTGAGGGAACTGCAGAGGGTCAGAAGGGATCGGGAAAAGATCTCGCGGCGATCGGCACGAAAGTCGGCTTCCTCGATCTCCTGACCAATCCGTCACTGTGGCCATCGCCTTTTGGAGCGAAGCCGTGATCGGCGATCCGCGCGGGACGGCGTGGGACGCGGATGTCTGACGCGCCGAAGACGGCCTGATGCAGCTTCCGGGCATCGCGCTCGCCACGATCCGCAAGCGAGAAAACGCGCTCGACAACGTCGTCCGTTGCGAGATCGGGGCGACGCGTTCGTGCCTGAGCTAGAATATCGTTCAAGATACGAACGAGAGATTTCAACTCATCCGAGCTGTAACAGCCGTGCATGCGAAAACTTCCAGAGCCCGTTTTGCTCACCGAATCATCCGGGCGAGCGTCTTTCGAGCGCGGTTCCACGACCGGCTCCGACACACAAAACGCGAATGGAAAGCCGCGGTTCCGTTGCCAGCGATAACGATGATTTCATTTGGCACGGGGGGACCGCCCCCGAGTCCGCCGCGTAACACTTGTGGCGACAACCGGCGTCCTATGGCCGCAATGGGTGGTGAAATTGTGCATGCGCTAAAGACGAAGGCGCCCAATGCATGCCAGCATGGAGTCGGTCTGAACTTCTGTGGCTGATGCGGAAGGTGAGCAGATGGGAAATCTGGTTCTTCTAAGTGGTGAACGCGCAAAGAAAGAGTTGGAGGAGAAGCAACGGCTGATTGTCGGGCTCAAAGAGTTGCTTGCCCGCGCTGAGTGCGGAGAGCTTAAGGCAATCTGCTATGCGAGCGTCGATGCGGACGGGCAGAACGTCACGCTGGGCATTCTGCAAGACGACAAGACGGGCCTTCACGAGCTGATCGGCCTATCGCAGATGCTGAGCGACGCTATCCTGCAAAGCGCGCGCGACTAGAGCGATCGATCGACGACCCAGTATGGTCCGGCCCCTTTATCGGGCCGACGGCACATGACGAAAGAAAGTTGCCGACGTTTCGGCAACGGTACGATTGTTCGTTCCATTCGAGATTAAAACAGGTGCGAGGCTTAAGCCGCGCACCTGTTTTTGTAGCTTAGCTGACGTGCTTCTTGGCCGGCTTCTTGGAAGCGACGTGCTTCTTCGTGTGCTTCGAGGCAACGTGCTTCTTCGTCGTCTTTTTGGAGGCGACATGCTTCTTCGTGGTGTGCTTCGTCGCGACATGCTTGTGCGCAACGTGTTTCGTGGCGACATGCTTCGTGGCGTGATGATGATGGTGGACCGGCTTCGTGGCTTCTGCCGCATTGGCAACGCCAGCACCGAGCATCGTGGCAACAGCGGCAACTGCCGCGATCAGGGTCTTGTTCATCGTGGGCTCCATAGGATTTGCAACGTCTGCTGACATTGCCTGATGCCCCTCTGGTACCCTGTTCTTGCTGTCATCAAGATGAATAAAACAATGGATTCGCTATACGTTTTCGTAAGGAGCCCGACCGTCGGCGGCCCTCTTGCGCGCTTTTGGTTGTAGCTCGGCGCATAGCGAATTTTGCGGATGTGGACTTGACCGCAGTGACCCAAATCAGATTGCTTAACATACGCCGACAGCAGCACGTGTGCTGAGTAGTTGTTGCCCCTGGATCTACAGGGTCAACCTCTACCCCGGAGGTGTCATCGGCAGCAGACAGAACCGCGCCGTCCCCAAATGGTTCTGTCCATTGAGCGACAAGCTCAAGAAGAGAGCGGCTTACAATGCCGCTCTCTTCTGCATTTTCAGGGGCATTTTCGACTTTTCGGAACCCACCCCCGACATGAGCCGTTACGCTCTCCATAGACGTATGGAGGACGTACTCATGACGATTGATCATGATCACGATTTCATTGACGTCGCCGACGAAGCCGATGCGCGTCGGGCGGCGCGGATCGTATCGCTGATCGGCCTGCTGGGCGTTCTGGTTCTCGGCGTCGGGCTGATTTCGCTGTTGATGTATGGGCGGATATTGACGGATAGCGACGTCACCGAGCTGACCGCGCGGCCGGCCATAACTGTGCCGCAGGCACCCTCAGTTCCTCAGCCTCAGGCGGACTGACAGCAATCGCAAGAGAGATTGGCGCAGGGAGATGGACCATGGCCTTCTGGCATGAAAACAGGACGCTCGATGACTTGGTGCGGACCAGCGATCGTACGCTCAATGTGCTTGTGATCGTGCTGCTGGCCGCTTTTGCGCTCGGTTCCGGCGCCTATTACTACGGCCAGATGAATCCTCGAGTCGAGACATCGGCCACGGGTACCGGCTCAAATGCGCCTCCTCCTGCCAGTCAGCCAAGGTAGCGGAACAGGAAACATCGTCTCGTTTTGATTCGCGTATTCGCGACGCAGAAACCGTCGCGCATAAATAACCGGGGCGCTTGGACACGCTATAGGCCGACAGCAATATCTTTCGCCGACACTCCCGACGGGATCTGCCTTCCAATCGGAGAGATGTCGTGAAGAAAATCGCAATCGTTGCTGCTACAGCGTGCCTTCTCGCTGCAGATGCGGCAGCGGCTGGTCCGTTCGCTCTTGGCGAACTTGCGCATCCGGGATTGACTCAGAAAACCCATTGGATCCGCAAGAGCTGGCGCGGCTATAGCGGACCGCCGTACGGCATCGAATATTCCCGCGCCTATAGCTACGCCTTCAACTCAAGCTACTACGAATCCGGCTACGCAGGCTGCAGAGGCGTTCAGCACATGTGCGCCAGCCGGTGGGGATGGGTCGGACACGCCTATCGCCGCTGCCTTTCCAACCACCGTTGGTGCTAACGGCGGCGACGGTATGGTCCGGCATTTCGCTGCCGAACCCGACCTGACAATCCTGCAAAATCAAACCGCCTTATTATCTCCAAGGGCATATCATGCTCACGGCGCAACGCGCATTTGCGGGATTTTGCGGCCGTCAAGGCTTATGTTTTGAAATAAATTGTGTGTTGCGATAGCGGCACCCCTGTGGTGGGATTGGGGCGGAAAGTTTGAGTGGACCTCGGGGGTTCTCTCTTAAAAATCGCAGTGGCGACAGTTGCGTTTCGTATGCGCTCGGCTGAAGGGCCGGGCGGTAGTGGGATAGCTGTTGCCGATCGAAAAGATGGGACAAGAGCGATGACTGTTACCCGCCAGTCCGAGGACAAAATCAACGCGCGCGAAGAGGGATTGCTCCCTTTGTGCATCCTTGGATTTATCGCCGTCACGGTTGTGATCGGGTGGCGCCTGTTCGATCACGAGAGGCCGAACATGCCCCGTGCTACTGTGATGATGGACGCAGGCACGCCTCGCGGATAGGCGTCCTCAGCGGAGGGCCGATTGGCCTCAAGGATGGTCGCCATCGTAGTGGGCCACATCCGTGTACATAATATAGCGGCCAGCAACGAAGCCGATTGCGATCAAAATACAAGCGACGGTGAGGATCTTTACGTGGCGATGCATGGTGCCTCGTGCTGGGCATTGGCGTTGAACGGCCGACCGTAGCAGATCCCTAGCCTTTTTGTCTTAAGGCTCTCTTCCAGCGGGACATTGGTCGGCGACACAATTGCCGCTGCCGCGGCGCACCATTTCAGGCTTCGGAAAGCACGCGGGACTTGATCGGGCGAATGGTGGTCGACGAGCCGCGAATACCAGGCCTTGGGCGATAATCGGCGAAGCCCTCCAGCCGTGTGCGGCGTTCCGGATAGACGACGTCGGCCGCCTTTATCCCGAACTGGGCAAATTCCGAGGGCTGCAGGCTGTTTGCCGAGAAAACGACAGGCACCTTAAGGACCTTCACAGCATCGTAGAAATCGAGCGTGTCGGTCTCAACGCTGAACTCGATAATAACAGTTACCGCTTTTGCGGATCGCATGAACGCCAAGGCGGCGGAGAAGGCCTCGAACGCATAAGCGCGGCCTTTGGCAGCTTCGCTCAAGCGCCCGGAAATTACGATTGCTTTGAGGTCATCCCCCACCGCTACCCCGCGTTTATCAAACTTCCTTGCTCATCAGATCCCGTGCCAGTCTAACCGGGAGGCCACGACGGCCAATTCACGATCCGCTCAGTTAAGCAAATAACTGTGGGCCGATTGTGGATAGATCGGCCATGAACCCGCTCCGCACCCGAAAACTGCGGGGACTTTGTGGAACGCGCGAGGTGCGTGCTCTCGCAATTCTATTTGGCTCACATTGAACGGCGGCCAGAGACGTCGCTATTGTTCGCATGCGCAGCAAACCCGCTCGCTACCGCGAAAAACAACTCGGCATTTTGCTGGCGCTTTCTACAGTATTCACAAAGCGTGGGAACGAGGCATACTGATTGCACGTTGGCTAGAAAGGCCGCCAACGTGTGAGCTGTGCGTCATGTTTCGAGACAATGTGATTTGGGTCGATTTTCGCCTGTCAAAAGACATTCGTGCCAGACAGGCCCTGTCATTCGCCGAGCGTATGAAGGCAAGCTCGAATCAGACGCAGCAATATCTGCAAATATCACAAAGCGCTCTCGACGTTATTCGGATGATGTTGGAACGCGATCCGCACACGCCGCGGCGGTCGTGATTTAGGATGCCTGCGGATTATTCGACCAGAGCGGCATCTCATGGGTAACGTTGGACTTCCGTAACGACCAGCGGCCCGATCAATGGAGGAGAACATGGCTCTGTGGGCAGATCCGCATTCTTCCAAAGCCGAAACGCGCATTCCCGATCGGCAAATCGACGACGACGCATTTGAAAGTGCGAACAACGTCGGCTCAAGCTTGCCGATGATGCTCTTGGGGGCTGCATTCGGTATGGCGCTGCTCGGCGTAATTATTCGGCTGGGATATCCCGGCACGGTGACGACCGTGGCAGACCAGACATTGGATCGCCCGGCGTCCACCGCTCCGAACGCAGCCGGCTTACCGTCAGCGCATTAGGATCCGGACGAGAAAGCCAAACCTGCCTTCCGCGCGTTTCTCCCCAACGAAACGGCGCGAGCTCGTCGTGAAAAAATTGCGAGAAGGGATTGGTTGCGGGGGCCAGATTTGAACTGACGACCTTCAGGTTATGAGCCTGTTGACATCGATTTTACGAACTTCCGTAAATATTGCATTCTCACTGCCTGATTTCGACTTTTAGGCTTCAATAACAGCTTTCTAACTGGTTAATGTGAGTCTGGCGTCGTCCGAGCAAGTTTGACGAAATCCGCGTCGTTCTGGTACCCAGCCGGTACCCAGAATATTTGAGGTCACCATGTCTGCGCGTAAGCTCACCGCTCGTTTTGTTGAAACCGCCGTTGCTTCAGCCGGGCGTTTGGAGGTTCGAGACACGAAGGCCCGCGGTCTCGAGCTTCGCGTATCGAAGGCCGGCAGTAAAATCTGGGCGCTCCGCTACCGGCGCCAAAGCGATCGAGCCAAACGCACTGTCACGCTCGGCGCCTTTCCCGACTTCACGCTCGAGCAGGCACGCGACTGGGCAGAGGATCTGAAGCGGGAGATCGCGCGAGGCGAAGATCCTGCGGCTGGCAAGCGCGCTCGCAAAGAGGCGCCGACATTTAAGGAACTGGCCGACGATTGGATCGAGCGGCACGGCAAGGTCAACAAGTCGGAGCGCGCCCGGCGCGACGATCGATCGATGCTCGACCGGCACATCAATCCCGAGATCGGGTCAATGAAGGCCGTCGACATTCGCAAGCGAGACATCATCAAACTCTTGGATACCGTGCAAGCCAAGGGCGATGCCCGAACAAAAGACACCGACACGCCCCGCCTCATGACGCACCGTCCGAACCGCGTCTTTGAAGTTGTGCGCACAATCTTTCGCTGGGCGATCAGCCGAGACGTCCTGCAAATCGATCCGACGGCCGGCGTGTCGCCACCGATCAAACGGGAGAAGGCGCGCGAGCGCGAGCTGACGGCCGACGAGATACGCACGCTTTGGGCAGCGCTTGAGGCTACGCCGGTCGAGCGCCGCAAGCTTCCCAAGGGAGGGCAGATGGGCGAACGCCTCGTCGGCAAGGACGAACTGCATATGACCCGCGCCACCGCCTTAGCCATTCAGCTGTCGCTTGTGACGGCCCAGCGCATCGGCGAAGTCGCCGGCATCGCGAAATCAGAACTCGACCTCAACGATATCGCACCGATTTGGATCATTCCGCGTGAGCGGACGAAGAACGGCGAGCCGAACCGCGTGCCTCTCTCACCATTGGCTGTTAAGCTTTTGCGCGCCGCATTGGCGCTCAGTGAAGGAAACAAGACTTGGCTATTTCCCAGCGCAATCGATCCGCAGAAGCCTATTGACCCGCACGCTCCGACAAAGGCTGTTGAGCGCTCACGCGACGCGCTCGGAATAGAGAACTTTCGCATTCACGATCTGCGGCGCACCGCAGCTACGGGCATGGCGAAGCTCGGCGTTAATCCGCACACGATATCGCTCGTACTCAACCACATCAGCGTGCGGCGCGGGACAATCACCGGCAAGGTCTACGACCAATACTCGTATGACCCTGAGAAACGGGATGCGCTGACAAAGTGGGGCGATCAACTGCTTGAGTTTCTAATGCCGTCAGTCGGCGGCATGTAGCTTATCGATCTGGATCACTCGATGATGTCAAATCATCAGAGTAGTCTGAAAGCCAACTTCTCAAGCTTTTTTGTAAAATACTTGCAGCTCGGCGCTCTTGATCATCAAGCTTGGTGATATCCAATTTCTGCATGCGGGTATTCAAAACCGTAAGATCGAAAAATTTCTCGATGCCTGCACGATCGAAATTCTCGGTTCGCCTAGACACTTTATCTCCCATCGCGTGAGACGAACCTACGCTCATGAATCGAACTATCAGCTTGGCTAGGCCGGAGTCCGTATCGGTCGCAGTAGATATCCATTGCCGCGCCGAACTCTCATCGCCGCTAAACTCGGCCCAACGATACAGAAAACTTACCAAATTCTTATCTTTTAACAGGACATCTCGCCCGAGGGTGGCAAGGCGGTGGGTAAATTTCTCAACCCACAGTGATTTTGCAGCTTCGAGATCCGCGTCGGAAATTTCACCAATTCTTTGGCTCTCCGAGTTTGCGCCTTCGCGCTTTTTCCTAGCTTCCAACTCAATTGAAATCAGCGTTGCTGCCACTGCTAAAGAGTCCGTTGCGCGCATCGCGCCGATAAATATATGGCCCCGGGTTTTCAGATCGCGCAAACGGTTCAGGTACCAAGAAGCGGCGCGCCAAGCGTGCAAAAAACCGGAATCAAAAACGCTGTCTGCCTCTCGCGATAGTTTTTCTCCAATATCAAAAATCTCTGGGAGCAGGACGGCGATATTCTCGATGGGCAGACTCTCTACGCTACCGTCCATTCTTACTGCTAAGTCGTCTAGGATGCCTCTGGCTTGCAGATTCGCAACAACCTCTCTGAGATCGGATGCATTGGCCGAACTAGCCACAAATTCCGCGAAGTCGGATTCGGAGACTGTTGTCTCTGATACTTGAAGTTCAAAATAGCGATCAAACATCCGCGGAGAGCAAACTCTTTTAGCCTTAGTCCAATCCGCGAGCCATTCCTCTCCGTAGTGAGGTCCCTCTATCGTCCATGCGGCTCTCGGAAAAAGCTCCTTCAAAATATCTTTGACCGCTTGTCGGTCGTCGGCCCTGCTACGTTCTATGAGGCTTTGCATTTCGGCTTTGTCGAGCGTGTCTCGCCGATCGCCAGTGAAGCGATGACTCTGCAAAAGAAGGCTCTTCCGTAGAGGCAACGAGGCATACGTTTCTTGCTCGAAAAGCCTCAGCGTCTCTAACGCGCACAAGTCGATGATATTCACTTCGAACGCGCTTTTGCCTCGATAAAGAGGCACCAAAACTGAAAGGGAAGAAAGTAGCCGCTTTGCATCTCGAAGGTTTCGGAGGTACGGCTGCACCCCTCCAATGAACACATTCCCCCATCTTACTTGTTCGAAGCCATTGGCCTCCGTTGCTAAGTCGCCGATGATTGCCTGCAAAGATTCGGTAAAAAAGGAGTAGATTTTTGATTGCGGAACAAGAGGCAGGTCGAAGTTCGCTTGGACAATTTTCTCGAGGTAAGCGCGACCGTTTTTCCCCGCTACAGGATTGAGCGCGCGTTCCACGATGCTCTGTTGATAGAGAAGTACGAAGATAATGTTGGGAAGATTCGCGTTCGCTTTAATCTGGCGAAAAAGTACTCGTATTTCCTTCGGCTGAAGGCGGTCGATATCGTCTACAAAGACGATAAGCGGTCGAGAGCTTTTAGCCAGGCGATCTTCCAAATCGGTTCGCACTGCGTCGAGCGATTCGTTTGATTGATCGCGGCCCAGATAGTTGAGTACCCACACGACAACTTTTATAAGCGCAATCGCTACCAAGAAGATTGGAGCCACAGCCGCGCCGGCGATCTGCGGGAGAGCCAATCCGGCGCTCGTAGCGACAAGCGCTGCTATAACCAACCAGTCCGAAAAGTCGGATTTCGCATCTTTAAGTGGTTGGGCTACGCCTGACAGTATCGCGGCATACTTACGTAGCGCTCTTGCTCGGCTTTGAGCTTTCGACGAGTGAGCGCCCCCGAGTTTGGCAGCCATTTGCGAAAATAGAGCCCGAGCAATCTTTTCGCTACTGCCCCATTGCCACGGGTTAAACTCCAACCAATCGGCTTTACCAGATTGCTTTTGAAGCTGCTCTACAATGAGATTCTTTAGGGACGTTTTTCCAGACCCCCAATCACCCCGGATCGCAAAAACGCGGCCCTCTCGTGCTCTGGAGTACAAAAGCACTTCAGTAATACGAGCGACAAATTGTGACCGACGAAAAATGTCGTCTGGGTGCGATTTGATCGGGACGTCAGCACTCAAATTATCGGGTTGAGACTCTTGCTGTTTTGTCCTCCGCAGCCGTTCGCCAAGCCAAGATTTGAAATTCATATTTGCACCGCTGCGAATCATATGCGGTTTTAGCGTATCGCAAGATTTGCTGCGCTCCACGACGCCATTTCGATTCATCCCCGTGCGAATCGAATTTGCTGCCTCACTAGGCTTTCCTGCGCAATCTCACGCCCGGCTCGCCGCCGTTGAAAAACTCGATGCCGGCCGCGGCGAGCGCGTCTGAAATCTTATCGATGTTTTCGACCGACGCTTTCGACATGCCGCCGTTCTCGAGCCGCTTGATCGTCGACACCACCAAGCCGCTCTCGGTCGCCAACCGCTCCTGATTCCTATCGAGAAGAGCGCGCCGCCGCTTTCATCCGCCGCGATGGAAATTACGATAGTCGTAAAAACCCGTGCCCGGTTGCAGAGCGACGCTTTTGAATCTGCTCAGGTTTTAGCGTGTCGGGACGCCCAACGATGAGCAACAATAAATAACGAAAATCGTTATAACCTATTGTTTTTGCTGTTAATTTCAAGTTTACAGACTCGCGATATTCTGCAGTCGTCTTAAATTCCAAGGTGGCGGTGGCTAACGCCGATCATCGCAGCCTTGAGAAGCTAGTGAGGTCAAAATGAAAACCACAAACAGCAAACCGAACGCGTCTAAAAGCGCCAAAAACCGCACGGCCGACGAGACAGCAGTCTTCAGCAGCAAGAACGACGTCAGGGTCGCAGCAGTTTTGGGAAAAACCTCTGCCGCGCGATGTTTGTATCCCGCGGACATAGCGAAAGACGCGATCGCATTAAGTCGATACGGCCTTCGTGCCCGCTCGGCGACCAGGGCTCAAAAGACCCTAAACAAATTGGTTGCTGAAGCGCAGGCTATCGCTGACCGCTATCACGCGATTGTCGTGAGTGAGCCAGAGTCCAGCAACATCATCTTGGGTCTTCGCTTTCTCGACGGTTCTTTTGCGGACATAGGCCGCGGAATTTTTCGCATTAGCTGAACGAAACTCCCGGAGCGACCTATGATCCTCACGCAACCTAGAATCGTCTCGCAGCACGAGGCTTACCGCCCTTTGCTCGAGCTGCTAAACGACGTGCTCGTGAAGCCGAAAGAAATCGCGGCGCGATACTCTTACACGGAGGTCCATCTAGCGAACCTGCGAAAGAACAATCGCGGATGGCCGTTCATCAAGCTCGACAGCGGCGGCGTTCGCTACCGGCTCAGCGAGATCATCGCCGCTGAAGTGCAAAACACTGCCGGCCCACTAACGGTCGATCGTGTCTGCCTGGCGCTCGCCGCGTGCAAAGAGCTTTCAACGGAGCATCGCGCGATTGCTCAACGGCACATCCGCGCTGCGTTCGAGACGGTGCCGAACCCGAAATAAGGCTTTGTTAATTGGCTCTCCCGACGGCCGCCGCTCATAGTGGCGTCCGTTATCCGCCCGCGACGAGTTTCGAATGTTGAAAACGGTGCTGCCCGCCGCTGAAAAGGTCGAAGCATTCCGACCGCTGCTCAACATGCTCTCCGACGTGTTCATTACGTCAGACGAGTTGTGCAGCCATTGGCGGCTGACGCCGACGCATCTGTGCAATCTCCGGAAGCGCAACAAAGGCGCGCCATTCGTAAAACTTCCGAGCGGAAAAATCCTCTATAGGGTCTCTGATATCATCGGCGCCGAACTTCGCGGGCGAGCTGGTCCGCTTACTGTCGACGTCGTTTGCTTGGTCTTAGCCGCGTGCGAGGAACTCACGCTTCATCAGCGCGAAATTGCCCAGCGCGCCGTTAGGCGGGCGTTGGAAATTGGGAAATAGTTGCACCCGAGTCTGCCCCTGTCCGCATAAAACTTATCGCGGCTTCGGTTTCGGTCCACAGGTAGGTTTGGCTGTAAAGCAATATTGGATACTTGCGCTCACGGCTTAATGTTACCTCAGTCAATGCGCCACGATAGGGAACATCGGACGCTGCATTCGAGAGGTAGAATCTTTGCTGGGCTACCGCGGTGGGTTCGCGTAAATCACCCCATATTTTGTATTCAAAGCAATCGGCGGGACCTGTGATGAGAGTAATTGATTGCAAGGAAGCACAATCGGAGCACGGCATTTTCACATTACATCACCAGATGCCAAACAACGAACTTAGATTCCGGCTCAAGAAAGTGGACGGCACGGCCTATATTCGAACCGAAGCTAGCACGCAGGGCGGATGGCAAGAGAGCCATTATCATAAGGAAGTCAGAGAGACCTACATCGTCCAAAAAGGTTGGATCGCTTACGCGGAGCAAAAAGGTCCAACTCCACGAATCAGCATCTTTCGCGAAGGAGAGTTATTTACGACCCAACCTGGCGTGGTTCACAATGTCTACATGCCAGCTCACTCTGTCATTCACACAGTGAAGCATGGCAATTGCACGTGCGAGGATCGCAATACCGGCGGCACCGAAGAGTTCAACAGCCGCTGCATTGCACTGCGCACAGAAAATGAAATCCTCGCCCAAGATATTCGCGCGCTAAAAACACTCGATGCGAAATATAGCGAAGAGTATAGACATTTTGATAATCTGATCTGGCAGGTACCCGCCTGGGCGACGGCGATTTTTGCACTTTCGCTTCAAGGGTTAGGCTCAGCAGATTTGCCCAAGGTCGCCGCATCAATTGGCATACCTGAAAACGTCTTACTTATAACTCTCCTTGTCGCACTATCGCTGATGATATTGTGCTTTTCTCATGTGATGTACCGTTTCCGTGTGCATCAGAGAGCACTCAAGGCATATTCGGGAGCACCTTGGTGGAAGTCCGCGTCAACTTACACGCAGTTTATGATCAACGCTCAAGCCGTATCTTTGTTTGTCTTGGCTTTAATAGCGATGAAGGTTCCATGTGCGATCTGGATCGGGCTTATAGCCGTTTCAGTGCTGACGTATGTGAGGGAAGCTAGCCTGAGAACCAATAAAGACATTCCGTGAACGCAGCCTATCGGAAATTTTCCACGTTCCAATGGTAGGATGCGCCAAATCAATCTTTTCTTTGGCGCAATCTAATCGGTTTTGCCAGGTCTGCTCGAAGTTCGGTCCACTAACGACACGGTGCGTCACGCCGCCTTCTTAGCGAGTGCCGCCTTTTGCGATGCCAAGTCCGCCAAAAACTTAATGACCGCCGCGCTGGCCTGATTGTTGTTCGCCGCTTCTGCCCGAAGACGCGCAGCCTCGGACTCAGCTTCAATGCGAGCGGCGCGCACGCGCTCGCAGTACCTTGACGGATTGCGAGCCTTAAGAAGGAAGATCAGAAGCGTATCAGAATATTCTCGCACCGTTCCGACCTGAACACCCTGATAGAACACGGGCTTTTCAATGCCTTCAACAGCGCGGCGTTGTGCTTCGGCCTCGAGTGAATCGGTACCGATCTCGTATGCCTTCGCCCACTTCTCTGCGAAATCCGCGTCCACTTGGCGCCAGCGATATAGCGTGCGCTCGTTGAGACTGACATGCTTCGCCGCGTCGAGTACCGTCATGCCTTCGGCAAGCGCGTCCAAAAACTTTTCGCGCGTCGCTTCAGTGTTCACTATTTTTTTCCGCGTGCCCATTTCGATTGATCCATTTACTTCACGGTTACATAACGACGCGCGGGCGTAGCGGCGTCAAATCGCTCTTCTTTTTAGGTGCGGTTGCGACTGGCGCTAGCTCGAGTGGCGCTAAGACTGTGGCGGCAATTGAGGAGCATCACGGGCGGCCGATCCGCTGTCCATGTTTTAGATGAGATGAGCGCCGTTGAGAGGGTGAAAGCAACCGGTCGATAATCCATCTTAAAATTCGCTGCGGCTGTTCGAAACCTTCATGCTCCTATTCTTTGCTACATCATGACAATTCACATCCAAACGGCACCAAAATCATTCGGTCCTCTTCAACGGTGCGCATATTGCGGCCGCAGAGCTGCGAAACTCAGCAAAGAACACATCATTCCCTTCGGGCTGGCCGCGAATTCCCTCGTATTTCACAAATCGAGTTGCCGACGTTGCGCCGACCGCACCCGCGACTTTGAAACTATCTGTCTCCAACACATGTGGTGGCCGTTTAGGACCGCAGTGGGGGCTCCAACACGGAATCCGCGACCAGAGAAGTTCATGGTTCGGACTATGCAAGTTAGCCAGTTCAACCCCGACGGTTCGATTGAGTACACGAAGATTGGGGAGAATCTGATAGAGGCCGACGAATACCCTACGGTCTACTACGCCTATTCATTTCCGCCACCTGGTCTCTTGGTCGGTAGAGGACGACAGGACGAACTTACATTCGAGGCGTGGTGCCTTATTGATCGGGAGAGAATGAAAAAATTTGCGCCCGGAGACAAGCAAGGTATGCGGATTGGTCCATCGAGCACGAGGCCATTCTGTCAAATGCTGGCTAAGATCGCTCACTCTTATGCTGTCGCCGAATTAGGATACGATTCATTCGAACACTCTTTGACGCCTTTCATTCGAGGCTTTCAATTCGACGGGGAGCCGCAGTGGATTGGAGGATGTCCTGCCGGCGAGACCGCTCCGAACACCCGTTTGCATGAGATCGGGTGGGAAGTCGTAGCAATTGGTGGAACCTTTTACGCAACCGTTGTAGTCCGCTTGTTCTGCTTCCTCGGAACGCCGTCGTACCAGATTGTAGTTGGTAAGCTGACGCGAGCGCTCGATAGCCTGCCGTTCCTCAAACAACCTCCTTATAAAATTGATATTAAGGAACCTGTCCTGCTGCCCGAAATGACGCTAGTTACTCAGGTCCTCAGAGGGTCCGTGAGCTAATCGTTACATCCGTGAAAGGCGCTCTCGCGAGATCTTCGATCGCTATGAGATTACGACCCACGCTCTGGCACTTGCAGCCGACCATGAGCGAACCCATATGGGCGGGTATAGCGGCCGTGGTGAAAACGGTAGACACGCCGAATTGCGTAGATGCCTTGCGGGGCCTCTACGAATTCGGCGGGAGAAATCCCGTGGGGGTTCAAGTCCCCCCGGCCGCTCCATCTAGATCGAGTCATCGCAGACGATCTCAATAGTCACACTAATTCCGAAGCAGCGGCTGCTTTAACTCGCGAGCAATCGAACTGATATTCCGTCGGCCGTCGTTTGGACGTTCACGTGGCCGGTCGCCTGCAGCTCGCGCAAAACCCGGTGGGTAGTTGTCTTCGCCGGCAAGCCGATCACGCGACCGATCGCATTGAGATTGCCGCTCACGGCGCCGCCGTTCGATCGAATGCGTGCGATGACCGACTCTGGGGTAGCGGATCTCGGTCGACCGCGGGGCCGGCCGGGCGGATTCGGCTCGGGTTCGGTGTCGCTCGCTCCATCTGGTTGCGCGTCGCTATCGACTTCGGGTTTCGGCGCCAGCTTCACTTGTGCTGCTCCAGCGACCAGACTCACAACAATAAGCGAGAGCCCAGCGCCGATTTCGAAGAACAAAACTATCGCAGCTGTGAGCCACGGCGATATTTGGGCTTCACTCAGGCGCCAACCCAGCGCGCTCGCGTAGGAGGCAAGGCTGCTCGCCGCGGGATCGATAGGGCCGGGCGCAGAATCGCCGCGCAGCGCTTTCTCTGCGTCGGCAATCAATAAGTCTAGCTGGGATCGGCGCTCTGCCTTTCGCGCTTCTGTCCGAGCATTGCCGCGTGGCGTGTTATTTATGGTCTTCAGTTCTGCAAGCGCGGCGGCCGCCCGATCGCTCGATAGTTGGTAGAGGTCGGCACTTTTCTCTCGACCTGCGATCCCGTCGGTTCGGGCAGTCGACACGAAAGCAAGGCTCGAGAGTGTTGCATAAGCCAAGCATGTGAGGCCGAGCACGGCGGCGATGATCGCGCGGCCGGTTTGTTTCCGGCTGAAGCCGAGCCAAGCCGCGTACCACGAAACCGGCTGACAGATTGCGCCGGCTAAACTGCCGGCCGCGAATATCGCCGCGTGGATCTCGGACGTCGCAATTCCGAGAGACCATCCATTCAAAATGTTTTGGGACGCTGACACGCTGACAAACAGCGCGGCCATAAATATTGCTAGCCAGGTCGCGGGCGACCCATTAATAAATGGTTTCACAGATTAGCCCTCTTGAGCAGGGTCGATCTTCAGGCTCGTCGCGGCACGCCAATGCCGCGTCGGGCCGAATTATTTTTGCCGCGAATTTTGGAACGGCGCTAATTCGCGAATTACACAGCGGCCATTTGAAATTAATTCCCGATGGCCAACGCGGGCGTTCCGAATTTAATTCTCGGATTTAATTTTCGGCTTCGATGGGCGGGGCGCGCCCTCAAGGCGCACCCGTATACCTACGTAGTAGGAGGAACTGCGCAGACTGCGCAAAAGCCCGTGTTTACTGGAGATGCGCACTTATTTTAGAAGTGCGCACCAAAACAACTGCGCATCCGTTCCAAATGGCTGCAATCATTGGCCTTGCGCACTTATCGAACCGACTGCGCAAAACTGCGCAAACTGAACTGCGCAGGGAACTGCGCAACCTCATTTTATAATTGCTCGCCACCGTTCCGGAATTTTCCCGGCTTTATTCGGCCTGCCATAAGGGACCAGTTCCGCGCGCGCAGAATTTTTTAATCTGTAAAGCGCCGCCTCGATAATCCCGGGAACGGCATCATCCTCGGCTCCAGGCAAAATTCCGGTCTGTCGGGGTAAGTAACGTTGTGCTTGAGGATCTGCCGACAGCCTTTGCCATTCGTTGCTCACGGTCACGCCGCATAAATATTCGTACACACGCTCGAGCTGTTCGGCAGTTGGCTCGACTTCGGCGCGTGCACCGATCATTACCGGCACCAGAACTCCAGTCTCATCGCCGTTGGCGGTCTGCACGGTCCTCTTCACGAACCATTGGGCTTCCGGCCCAGCTAACCCGAAGTTCATTTTTGCGTCGTCTAGCCGGACGTAACGGTGCCGTATGTGCGCAGGCACGTTAAATTCTTCGCCATCGGCTTCGCTCATCGGAAACAGCGTAAGTGCCACCCGGGAAGCGTCCTTAATCGCCGACGCGCCGCGGCCCGCGTCCGGACTACCTGCAAACTCTGAATAACCGCCGCGACCCGGCTTTTTCGTGTGGTGAGGGAGCACAACGGCGGCGTTTGTTTCAGCTGCGATGCGCTCGAAAATATCGGCCACTTGCTGCATCTCGCCATTATCATTTTCATTGGCTGGATGCGTTCGGATCAGCGGATCGACGATCACCACATCGATATTGTACGCCTTGCAGTAAGCAATAATCTCGTCGACTTCTGGGGTCGGTTCGATCGCACCATTTTTTGTATTCTTGACCGCGACTTTGAAGCGAAACGACCCGCGATCCTTGCCGCTTTGGAGTCTTATCCGCCCCCAAACTTCATTTCGAGGAATTTCGAACGCGTCGCAGATGGCTCCCAACCGCTGCTCCATAACGCTCGTTTCATCCTCGGCGTTGATGACCAGAACGCTGCAGCGTTCGCGAGCGTTCAAGCCGCAGAAATCCGAGGCTCCAAGTGCCGATGGTCCGAGCGCAGCAGCAACTGCCCATTCCAACATAAGGAGCGACTTGCCGGTCGCCCCTGGAGCAAAAAGCACCGTGAGGTTTCTTCGCATCAGCCGACCAGGAGCCAACCACGGCAAGCGCGGCGCTGCGGCGTCATCCTCGCGAGTGTTCCTATAGGTTGATATTGAGGCTAGGAACTTGCTCGTGTGCAATGGCGGGGGCTCAACTGGCTCGAGCCCGATAAGCGGATTATCGGTGCCTGCAAGGTTCTGGCCGTACTGCTCGGCGTTCTCAAGCTTCTTCGTGAGGTCATCGAGATCCCAAGGCGGTACGCACCGAGCGTTCCAGGGGTCGAGCACTTCAAGCGCTGTTTCGACACTCAGGTTAAAGTCGCGCCGCAACCGAACGCAGACCTTATAAGTCTGATGGTCGCCGCCTTCGCCTTCAATCGCAGGGGCGGCGCTCGCAACGTAGGTTTTCGCCCGCTCAATGGCTTCGGGAGTGTCCTCGGCGCCGAGCATCGCGCCAGCCGGGGCGCTCGCCCCGACTCGCCGTTCGGTTAGCTTCGCAATAAGCCAATCGGGTGCGTCGGCCATCGGCAGATCGCGCGCCAGCTCATAACGCTTGCCGCCGATAACCGACCCGGGCGCAAGCACTTGCCCGCCCGTCGCGCGAATGTCGACGCCCTCGGCGAGCGTGCCGGCTGAATTCTGAACGCGAAGGCCGGATGGAATGCGTAAGTAGATGTGCGCGCCTCCAGACGGAGTACGGACGGTGCGAGAGGCCGGAAGCGGCGGCAGCGCTGCAAGGCCATCGAAACCGCGCTTTCCATCTTTGCAGTCGACGTCGACGACAATGAAGCCGTCGCCGCACGCAATACCTACGTTACAGTTCGCGCCATGCTCGGCCCATAGCTCGGCGACGGAAAGCGGGTCGCTTGTCGCACGGTTCGGCCAATCGGCTAGAACCGGAATCTTTCCGCCCGGACAGGTTGGCAGCACGCGAAACTCTTTCGCGGTCAATAACGCGAGATCCAGGGCTGTCATTGTGCGCCTCGCAATATAGTAGCAGTCGCACGCTTTAGGTGTTCAGCGCTCCAACCCCGCTCATCGATTTCAAACCAACGGCACGTCTCCAACACTCGTCGCCAGACGATCAGCAGCATCTTGTCGGGCGCCGAATTTAGGGATGAGATTTCCACTTCTTTGAGCTGGAATATAACGGCCTTAGATCTCAGTGATCCGTCAGCATCGATGATCAGATTAGCCAATCGGGCTCCACGACGTCCCTTCTTAAGAACTATCCGGGCTCGGAGAAGGTCTGCGCTGCTCGCCGCGGTCAGGCGAAATTGGGCGCCTAGGCGTGCGCTTACAAAGAACTCCGCGTCATTCAGTGAGGCGGAGGCGTCGTCACGGAATGCAGCACCGTGGCGGTTCTCAAGATTCAAGCTTATTTCGCACATGTAGCGCTCCAGCAATTACGCATTGAAAGGAGCGCAAACAAAAATGCTCGCCGGGTTGGCGCCGCGTGCTGGATCGCGGTATATTCTGCCTGTAGTAGCATTGTTGTTTGCGCAATTGATCATCGGGCGCCCGGCCAGGGGCGCCCTTTCTTTTTAGGCAGCCTTCGCCTTTTCGTTCACGGGACAGTTGTTGCAAAAGTCCTCGATGTCCCGCGCGAGCCAACCAACCCTATTCGGTCCGAGGCGCCGTGAAGCCGGAAACATCCCTTTGGGCATCCATTCGTAGATGGTGGCCTTCGATAGACCCGTAACGGCAACGACTTCTCGAATGTTCAGCATTCGGTTCGGCCATGACGCAACAGAAGGCGGCAAACTCCTAGACATTCGGTTCTCCAATAACACAAGGCAACAAGTGCGGGTGGACTGGAGACTGCTGCGTTGGACTGCTTGCGTCAAAATCATCGATTCAAATGCGAATCTGAATTCACGCAACCCGCCGTGCATTAGGCGTCCCTTAATTTTTGAGACGCCAGCAGCGGCGCGGATTTTTAATTTTCTTTCACGGGTCGTCGTTACGCTCGCCGAGCGTAACGACGAGGAAAATTTTTATTCGGCGCCCAGCGCCGACGTAAATTCGAAGGCAGTTACATGGCGGTGGAAAATTCGGCTTCAGTTCCTCGGCGATCCTGCCTGCTCGCGCCCGCTCCCGAGATTTTCGAAGCAGCAGCCCTTCTGACGGTTGCAGCATCGGCTCTCTTAGAAGGTCGTCACTCCGAAGCTGACGCATTCGTTCGCAGGGCCGATATCCCGGCCATCCGTGATTGGACAGAGGGGTTATGGGGCGCGTCGCCAAAGTGGACCCGACCGAACCCCACCTTGCTTGCTCTCCCGATTGTCGGACGCGTCGAGCAGCGCATGCCCGACAAGGTCACGCTGCGAGCCATCGTTTCGCGCGACGGCCATCGCTGTCGGTTTTGTGGAATTCCAGTGATCCGAGCTGAAGTTCGCAACCATCTGCGAAAGCTCTTGCCCGAAGCCGTTCGCTGGGGCCGATCAAACACCTCGCAGCACGCAGCCTTTCAGGCGATGTGGCTCCAATACGACCATATCGTGCCGCACGCTCGAGGCGGCGATAACTCGATGGGCAACGTGATCGTTACCTGCGCCCCGTGCAACTACGCCCGCATGGATTACACCCTAGACGAGGTGGGGCTCGAAAATCCGCTTAGCCGAGAGCCGCAGCGATCCGAATGGGACGGCCTGGAGCGCGTGCTTTCCGTCCCTGCCGAGTCGCCTGCGATGGCCTAGGACGCCGACCTCTTTGCGGACTCCCGCGGTTCGAGCAGAAGTCCGCAACCCTCAATTACGTTCATTCGGCGGTCGACCGATCAGTCGTATTGCCAATCGCGACGCGGAGGGGGCGGCGGTCCGCGATCGTCCCAACGGGCACGCCTGTGCCGCCACTCCCACCTTTCACGGTCCGCGTGCCACCAATGCCGCTCGAACCTGTCACGATAGCGAGGCGGGTCAAAGCGATGTGGGGAAGGCGGTCCGGCGTAGCCCGGGGGCGGACGGTCCCAATCTGCGGAGGCCGATGATGCGCCGACACCGATTGCCGATGCGGCAAGTAGGGAAAGCAGAGCGATTTTGGAAGTCATTTGAGGAAGCTCCAGGACCGCGGATTATCCGCAGCGAAGCCACTTCATCACAGCGATGAAGAACCCGAACTGAATGCCGCTGTTAATCTCAGTTCAGCGCCGAAGCCTGAATTTGCCATCAAAAAAAAAAAAAAAAATACGGATCAACTGGTGCTGGCGCCTAGACCGTAGCATCCGCCGAACCTTCGTCGATTTCGACGACCGTCCAGTTGCACATGAAAGGTTGGCCGTCGTCGGTGATATCCGAAAACCGCGCACTCATTCGGTCGGGTGAGAGGCTCGCCGCAAGATCTTTCCCAACCCGATACGGCAAACTCGATCGTTGGATGGTCCATGCGCTTCCCTGCACGCGCCCAAGCGAGATTTCGCAATCAAGGAGTGCTCGAGCCTCTGCAGCCGTGGCATTGCCGACCAAATCCGGCAGAGACGCATCGAAATCAAGAGGCTTCACGCGATCACGGACGTACATGAAAATCGCCCCAGCGCGGACAATGAATCCTTGGCGCCCTATCCGATCGACCATTCTCAGGGCGTAGTGCGGGAGCAAGTCGCGTGAAGCTCGGTGCCAATGTTCGACGTATGGGACGTCGCGCCCAGTCTCGATAAGAATATCGCCCAGAAATTCGAGATAGCCCACGTCGCTGTAGATGCTCGTGCACTGAAAATCTATGATCCTCTGCCACTCGAACGCGTCGCCGATATGAACGAAGCGGCCAGCGAAGCCCTCTTGCCGCGCGAGCCAATCGAAATGTTCAGGACCGAGGTCGTTCAAACACGAGACGCCCTCAAACGGCGGCGGGCCGATCGGCTGGCGAAGGTCAGCGAACAGCGTCGGGCCTTGCAGCCAGCCAACATACGTTGTCGTGTCTTGGCGCCCATCCGGCCAAGAGATAAGCGAGCGTTCCCACAATCCAAAAGTATCGCTGATATCGACCATTGCGCCCTCCGAGCCCAATAGTGACGGCGAAACAGCATAACGAAAAGCAGTTGCGTACTGATGCCAGTCATAGACTAGATTTATGGGTCGCAGAGAAAATCAGGCCGCTTGATTTCGACGACGAGACGTTGCCCGATTACCGACGGAGATAGTTTTTGTCGTTACGGTTGCGCTTCGCGACCTCGTTAGCGCTTTGGTCGACGAGCCCCGGCGCCGACTTCGCGAAGACTTCGGCAGCGGCCTGATACATCTTCGCAACCGTTGCGTCGGTCGCGTCGCCCGTGATCGTAATATATATGTTTTGCTGCGAGCCCCCGCCCGCGCCTATCGCCTTCACCCCGAGATCGCCGTTTGCCGTGCGCGTGAGCGGAATAATGGCTTCGTCGCCCGCTTCACCGGCAACGCCGAGGCCGCCGTTAAACGCAAAGCCCGTCGGCTTGCTCACGACACCGCCCGATGCGAACGCCGTAACGGTCGGCGCCCATGAGCCGAGCCCGACGTTACCGCTTCCTATGCCGAGTAGCCCGCCAATATCAAAGCCACTTCCAAGCCCACCGCCATTGAGAAACCCACTCAGCGAATTTCCGATTGACTTGCCAAGCGGGTCGAGAACGGCGGCTTTCTCAATCACCTCTAAAATGCTGATGCCCATTTGCTTAAGCGTGTCGGTGAAGCTCTGACCGCCCTTAACCGCTGACGCAAAGCCATCGGTTATGGTGCTCGCGAAATCCTCGGCGAACTGAGTGTTGCGAGCCTGAATCTCTTGCGTCGTCTTCAGCTTTTCCGCGAGCGCGTCTTGTAGGCGAATTTCATCCTCGAGGGCTTGCGCCTTCTTCGGATCATATTTGCGCATGTCGTCGGTGATGCGCTGGCGGATAGTCATTTCCGTCGTAAGCGATTGCACAAGTCCCGTGTTGCCGTCGATCTGGGCTTGGGTAATCGCAACGCGGTCTTTCTCAATGTCGAGCTGCTTTGCAAGCTCTTGTGTCGTCTTCTCGCGGCGCCGAGCTTCTTTCTCGTCATCGCCGGAACCGAACGTTAGGCTCCGCTTTGCAGCGTTTGAATCAAAGCTCGGAACGGCGCTCGCTTTTGTTACGGTCGCTTCCCATCCGACCTGAGACTCTGCTTGCGCGCGGATCTGCCTTTGCTGTTCGGGCGTCATGCCAAACGTGCCATTGGCGACCGCTTTCGCTTGGTCAATCCAGGCGCCGAGCCCCACTTTTGTAACAACCCAAACGCTTTGGAGAGCCTTCGCCCAAGTAAATCCAGTGTCAGCGGCTTCTTTCTGCTTTTGTGCCGCTATTGCAGTCTCAGCGGCCATTATTCTGATTTCGCGGGCGGCGTCGGCGGCGAAGTCTGAGAAACCCTTAAGCCGGTCCGAAAACCAATCGATTATTTCGCGGCCGGCGTCAGACCCGAGCAGTTTCGTCCACTCATTAATGGCTTCAGCGAGGGCGCGATTACTGCCAGTTGCTTCGGCACTCTCGCCGATCAAGATTTGAAAGGCGCTCGAGAACTGCGACGACGCTTGAGTCACCGTCTGAGGCAGCTTTTCAAATTGAGAATCGATCGTCTTCGTATCGTTCAAAAGGCCGTTTACGGCGAGCTGCGCAGTTAGCGCTCCGTCATTCGCAAGCTTCCGAAGCTCGCCTTGCGTCTTGCCCGTTTCGCGAGCAAGCGCGCGAATGATCTCTGTCGCCTGCTCGTTGACCGAATTGAACTCCTGCCCCCGGAAGACGCCAGAGTTGAGCGATTGCGAGAACTGAATGAGTGCTTCGCGCCCGCTCTCGGTCGCGTTACCCGAAATAACGAGCGTCTTGTAAAGCGTCTCGGCAAGGCGGATCTGATCGGACGTCGAATAGCCGAGATTACTAAGCGCCGCAGCGTTGCGCGAATAGATATCGGCGAGTTGGCCAACCGGGGCGTGCGATCGGCTTGCGGCAACCGTCATGGCGTCGAGAATGTCGCTCGCGTTCGTTCCCTCTTGCGCGAACAGCTGAAGCCGACTCTTGAGGTTCGAGAAGTTGTCACCAGCCTGAATGAATTCCCGAGCCGTGAGCGCGGTTCCGAGCCCGGCCACGACGCCCTCAAGGCTTAAAATACTACGGGCCGTTATTTGTGCGCTCGCTGACATTGACCGCGCTGCGGCGGCAAATTTTGCTGCTCCAGCTTGCGCGCCGCTACTGTCAATTATCGCCCTGATTACCGAGTCGGCCATCGTTTTCAACTCTCTGAGCTGCCGTTCCGCTCCAGAGTGTCCGCGGCGCACTGACCCTGCAAATTGATCACCGGCAAAGGAAAACCGATTCAAGCTCTCGACATCCCTTAGCTCGTAAGCGAGTATTTTTGGGGACGGCGAAGCGACGGGCGTTTGGGATGGGCGGATGCGCCGAATATTTGGACTAGTTATCAGCTCGCTCATCGTTACGCAGGCACTCGCGGATAGTGTGACGCCTTCGGAGCAAGCTCGCAGCACAATAACTAAGAAGGAAGTGCTGACCGACGCAGCAATTATCGCCGCGCTAATCGCCGCTTCTATCGCCGCCTACAGATCGGGCGGTCCGGGTCCGTGTGCCTGTCCCGAAGACAGAGACCGAGCCGGCCACCGATGCGGGAAACGCAGCGCGCACAGTCGCGCGGGCGGCTGGACGGTTTATTGTTACGCAAGCGACATTTCGAAGGAAATGATAGATGCCTATCGTAAATCGCATGGGGGATAAGCAATGCCGTCAGGATATGAGCAATCGCCTGACTACGGCGGCCGACCACCGATTGATCCAAAGCGGACATGGATAGCGCTCGCCGCAGTGGCTCTCGGCTTGGCGTTGGCTTGGCTTCTCCATTAACACGGAGCGGCACCAATCCACACGCAAAGATTGTTTCCTTATTGAGTTTATCGCAATGGCTGTATAACCTCGGCGCAATCAGCAGTAGCGGGCGCCAGGATGACAGCGCATCAATCCAAGTATGTTGTGGCAATGTATGATCCCGCGAGCCCCTACGCATTGGGCATCGCCGGACTAATCTCAAAGGATAGCGGGCAGCTTGTTATTGCGTCCACAAGCGACCGTTTATCAATTGACAAAAGCCTCTACCGCGGATGCGCGAACGTCTGCTGTCTTAAAGCGCCGGGAAATACTCCTCAGACGCAAAGGGAATATTTCAAAAAAATAGGAAAAAGGTTCGGCAGCATTGATGCGCTTATAATTGAAGCGGCACCCTCTCATTCCGCGGCGATTGGAATAGACGAGACCATTCGGACCGCTTTAAGAAAAATATTCGACGCACTGACGGCCATGCTTCCGTTTGCGGCCAGCAAAATCCAAATGATCGTAATAGGTCCTGAATACCTTTTTCCTATCGCACACGCCGTACTGAAAATTTGGCTGCAAATCGAGGGAGCTAGGACCGGGGTGAGCTCGGGCTTCTCCAACTCACAATGGCCTTCTCCTCAAAGAGTGCCGACGAGCCCGACAACATCGCAACGACATTGATCCAAATCAACGACGCCGAACGAGTCGGTCGCAAAATTGCTCCCGCTCAGAGTTGCGGTTGCGGTGAGATGTCCAAGGGCCGACATCCTCAGCGCGATCTTCAGTTAATCACTTTATGAACGGCGAGGGGAAAGCCCGTGGACGCGCGTCGGCTCATCAAGCGCGCCGAGCAGCTTCAACGTGCAGTCAATTCTTCTTTTATGGGCGATAAGTTTTCTGGCGATGGCCAACCGCAACTCGACGTCTAAGAATGCGTGCTCATGGCTAGAGAAAGCGACCAACTCCTCGCATATCTCTAGCAGTCTCAAAGGATTACTGGGCAAATGCTATCCTCCCACAAAGGCGTCGCGAGCATTCTCTCACGGGTGCGGACAGCGGGGATAAGTTTTTCGCGATTGTCCGGAGTGGGAACGGTTGCCGATATACCGCGTAGCCCTTCTGGAGTTATATCTAATGAGCCCGTGCCGATGGATGACCGACGCCGCGACGAGCGCGAGAAGGCCAATCAACCCCTCTTCGACGCATTCGATGCGCTGCTGGAAAGTTTAGCAAATGCGCAAGAGCGCAGTGACGTCGAGATGTACGAACGGAAGAAAGCGCTATTGAAATCGTTAGCGCACATCATCGACGACCGCGCGCGACGAACCGTCAAGGACCTCTAGGATATCGGCCATACTGATATCGAGCTTTTTCGCAATTCGAAATAGCTCGGCCGCGCGAAATCTTCGGGCGCCGGCCTCTGCGTCTACGTAATCCTCCACCGACAGCATCGCCGATTGCGCGAGTTCGGATAGCGAAAGATTTCGAACGCCACGAATAGATTTGAGGCGGCTGCCCACTAATCGATCAACATGCGTCGTGTTCATATCGCCCCCGTCGCCCATAATTTCGCTAAGACAACAATACTCCTGAGGCAAATTTTGGTTGCACCAATGCTGAAATAAAATCGCAGATGGTCTAGCCGCCATTGGCCATGTGGACTATGCTTAACGGTGAGTGGAGTGAGTTTTTCACGAAATCAGATTTCAAGGACCGGAATAGGTCGGTTGATTTCATTGTCTGGCGCCGATGCGGGGAGTTGAGTGGCGTTATGGGGCAGCAGATAATTGCGAAAGAAAAACGGGATGAGATTTTAAACTCGCTCCTGTCGGTTCTCGATACACTGATGAAAGCTTTGGACGTCTCGTTGGAGCAGCATGACTCGGCCGGACGAGATTGTCTTACTGACCTAATATCACAAACGGCCAAGACGATTGATGCTGTGTCGGCGCGACGCAAATCCTTAGCGCACTAGCGTTCTAGCGCCGAAACGATATCGACAAGCCCGATTCCGAGTGCCTGCGAAATTGCGAACAGTTCAACGGCATTGAATCGGCGCTCACCGGCTTCGCTTCGCGCATAGTCCGTCAAAGACAATTCAGTAGCCTTCGCAAGGTCTTCCTGCGATTTGCCGCTCGAGGTTCGTATTGCGCGAATGCGATTTCCAATGGCCTGATCGATTTGTTTATTTGTTTTGCGTTGATCGATCATTTTTCACACTTCAGGCGACAGAGCAAAATGACGCCAAAGATTATGCTGTGGCGTCGCGAACTAGCTATAGGACGATCGTCAGCTTACGTGGCATGTTTGCCCAGCCGCCGCAGGCAAACCAATGTTTGTCGTGAATGAAAGATTATTAGAGGGAAATTTAATGTCCGATCCAGGGCGTAATTGAAGCACTCAAGTCACAATCTTATTTTGAACAAGCATTATTGTCGCTTTAGTCTGATCCGCGTCGCATTACCAGTTAGAACCACATTCGCTTACGGCCCGCTATTTGATGCTTTTATAGTCCGGTTGCTGTCGTCTACTAAGGTGCGCCAGCCTTAAACCACACAAACTGATTGGCGCGCTGCCTCGCATATCGCGTCAAGTGTTCCCGGCTCCGTTCGCCGTAATGCGATAAGTCCACCAACGCTTGCGCCACCTCCTCGTCGAGGCCGTCAAAGTCGAAAGACGGGTTCATCGAGACGGTTTCCTCGACGATGTGCTTCCGAATTTCGAGCAACATAGTCGTCGTCGCTTCGTCGTGATGAGCGCTTTCGATTTGCTTGCCTGCCGCTGACATTGGGGCGTCCTTCGTTGACATCGTTCTTGTTTTGTTCTAGTCACGATCTATGACAAGACGCAAGGGCGAAATGCGTGGCTTTCACATTGATGAAGGATGGCCGTTTCAGGTGGCGTTGCGCGCGGACTTGTCCACGGGCAAAGCTCACGATGTGCTGCGCGCGTTCTGCAAAGACCTATCTCTTTGTCCGCGTGGCCACACGTTTCGGCGCGACGACAAGTGGTTCAATGTTTGGTGCTTCGCTGAAGAAGAACACGCGCTGAAATTTATAGCGCGGTTCGGCGGAGAACTGATCGCGGTAAAAGACCGACCGAAGTGGCCCGACGGCGGTCGAAATCGATAAACCTTCGCTACCAACTATCGTGCGACGCGCAGCAGACGGAAATTTTGTGTCGTCGGTACCCAGCTGGTACCCAGCGCGGCTTCTCCGAGACAAATCGCTAACGAAGATTCCAGAAAATACGTAAGTAAATCAATTGGTTGCGGGGGCCAGATTTGAACTGACGACCTTCAGGTTATGAGCCTGACGAGCTACCGGGCTGCTCCACCCCGCGTCACCAAAAAACGCAAGGTCTTCGAGACATATGCGCTTTGCCGGATAAACAATGCCGCTCGTTGGAGCGGCAGGAGGGGCCGTATAGCACAAAAAAAACGTCTGGGAACCCCCAACGTCGAAATTCTTCGGCATCCTGTTGAGAAGGCCCGAATTACGGGCCTCGCGCGCACCTGCGCCAATCGCTCAGTGATGGCACAGGCTTGTTGCGCCGCCGTCTGACGAGGCTCAGGGGAAGTGCTGCAGCCGCAGCGTGTTGACCGTCAGACCCGATTGGTCGAGCGCCTGGGCGATGAGGTACGTCGGCGTATCCCGACGCTTCGGCTGGTAGCTGGCGGGCTGCACACTGGCTGTCTGGCGGTGCATCGCGCGGTGTGCCGTCCGACTGGACTTTGCGGACCTGACCGCCTTCGCCTGATGATGGTGACGCTGGCGATGCTCGATCGCGCGGCCGAGATTGCCCCCCAATCCCATATAGCCCGTCGACCAGCCGCCGGTTAGGGCCAATGAAGCGGCGTCGCTGAGGCTCTGCGCGACACCGGCCTGAGCGCCGGAAAGCGAAAGCGCGGCGGACAAGACGAGAGTGGGGAAAAGCCGGGGTATCTTCACGGGTTCAATCCGATGTGAAAGAGATGTCCATTGATTTCGAGTCCGCAGTGTTTCGGTTAACAAAAGATTAATTTCAATTCATTTCAATACAATTGGGACGATAAATTTTCATTTTTATGGATTCGGTCATTTATTCTCAGCTCCATTTCGCTCCAACCCACAATCTGAGATTCCAGGTGCGTTCCCGCTCCCGTTATGGTTTTTGCAATTCTGGGCACAAACGGATTACCGGCTGCGATTGGCCACAAAGAAAATCAGCAGCAATATAATTCCGATTGCGGTGCCCGTTGCGGCCGTCGTCGACCAACCGCCCCAATGCAATGTAATTGTTCCGAGCACTGATCCGATAGCGCCGCCAATGAAATTGATCGTCATATAAATCGCATTTACGCGGCCGCGTACTTCCTGGGGCACCGAGAAAATGATGCGCTGGCTCGTGATCTGATTGGTCTGAATAGCAGCATCAAAAAGAATCGTGATCACGACGAGCGCTGCGAGCCATTGCCAGCTAACTGCCAAATCTGCCGCGTAACTGGTGGCGGCAAGAACCGACATGGCTCCGATCGTCATGATGCGCGTATAGCCGCGGTCGGCAAAGCGCCCCGCAATCGGCGCAGCCAACGCTCCACCAGCACCTGCCAGTGCAAAAAGCGCGATGCTCTGCTGGCTCATACCGAATTGATCGGCGAGCATGATCGGGGCTGCCGTCCAGAACATGTTGAATGCAGTGAACATCAGCGCTTGATACAATGCCCGCTCGCGCAGGATTGGCATGCTGCGAAACAAGCCGACCATCGACCGCAGAATATGGAAATAATGCTTGCCGGTTGCTGGGCGATGGCTCGGCATTATTCGAAATAGCGTCGAACCGATCACGATCATCAATATCACCGAAAACCAAAAGACCGCGCGCCAACCGAAATGCGCCGAAATGAAAAGCGCGGCCGGGCGCGCCAGCATGATGCCGGTCAAAACGCCTGCCATCACATTGCCGACGATGCGGCCTCGCTTGGCCTCGGGAACGAGATGGGCGATGAATGGCAGGAGAACTTGCGCTGCTGTCGAGCACACGCCGACAATGAACGACGCCACAAAGAACGGAAGCGCGGATTGCGACGTGGCCGCGCCGACAAGGCCCACCGTTGTCAAAGTCAGAAGTGTCAGAGCCAGACGCTTGTTCTCGACGAGATCAGCCAGCGAGACGAGCAGAAACAAGCCGACGCCGTACCCGATCTGAGTGACGCTCGAGATCGAGCCCGCAAGATCTGGCGTAATGTGGATCTCTTTGCCGATCTCGGCGATCAACGGCTGCGCATAATAGAGATTGGCGACGAGCGCTCCGGCAGCAATCGCAAATATCGTAATGAGCGTAGCCGAAGGCTCGGCGGTGCGCTTGTCTTTCGTCTGGACGTTCAAAGGACAACTCGCTGATATCAGATTTCAATGACGATTCAGCCCGCGCATCGTTCCTTGCAAACGACATCCGGCTTATCCGGAATTTGCGTCCAAAGCTTCTTGAGAGGCGGTGCATGGCGACAATTTCTCGCCGCGCGGGCAGGGCGGCGAACAGATAGTCGAGCGGGCCCGCATAAACAATGTGACGAATTCCGCCTCGGCGGGGAGATAAGCCAAAATATCTTCGCGTCGCTTGAAGCAGCTCAGGATATTATGCCCTATAATTCGAATACGGCATTCGGTTTCCGCCGCATTCTCCTGACGGTGAATATCCTCCACCTAGGAGGAGCCAACCGTTTGCCCCGGAATCTCCGCTTCAGTAGACACGCCACATCACAGGCGGATGCAATCGGCAATCGGCTTATCACAATTACGCGGGTGATTTTAAAACGGCCGGACGCGGCTTCGGCGTTCGATTATCGCATTTCACGACAGCAGCATAAAAGGACGAACATGCAAACAAAAGCCTATGCCGCGGCGGCAGCAAAGGCACCGCTTGGACCTATTACGATCGACCGTAGAGATCCCGGACCAAAAGACGTTGTGATCGACATTCTCTTTTGCGGGGTTTGTCATTCCGATCTTCACACCGCGCGCGGTGAGTGGCCCGGCATTCTTTATCCGTGCGTTCCGGGCCACGAAATCGTCGGCCGCGTCACGGCCGTCGGTAAGGACGTGACCAAGTTCAAAGAGGGCGATGTCGCCGCCGTCGGCTGTATGGTCGATAGCTGCCGGACCTGCGACTCCTGCGAGCACGATCTGGAGCAATATTGCGAGGGGCCGCACAGCTTCACCGGCACCTATAACGGCGCGGCGAAGGGCGGACTGCCCAATACGTTCGGCGGCTATTCAAAGCGGATCGTGGTCGATGAGCACTTCATACTGCAGGTCCGACACAAAGAAGATCAGCTTGCGGCCGCGGCGCCGCTGCTTTGCGCGGGTATCACGACGTGGTCGCCGCTGAAGCATTGGAACGTTGGGCCTGGCAAGAAGGTCGGCATCGTCGGCATCGGCGGGCTCGGCCACATGGGCGTCAAGCTCGCTCACGCACTCGGCGCGCATGTCGTGGCCTTTACGACGTCGGACTCGAAGCGGCAAGCCGCGCTCGATCTCGGCGCGGATGAGGTCGTCGTGTCGAAGAACGCCGACGAAATGGCAGCGCATGCCGGCACGTTCGATTTCATCCTGAATACGGTGGCCGCGTCGCATAACCTCGATGCATTCACCAATCTGCTCAAGCGGGATGGCGCGCTGACGCTCGTGGGCGTGCCCGAGCATCCGCATCCCTCGCCGTCAGTCGTTCCGCTTATCTTTGGGCGGAAGTCGATTGCGGGTTCGTTGATTGGCGGCATCGCAGAAACGCAGGAGATGCTCGATTTCTGCGCCGAGAGAGGCATCACCTCGGATGTCGAGATGATCTCGATGAAGGACATCGACCACGCTTACGATCGTATGCTCAAGAGCGACGTCAAATATCGCTTTGTCATCGACATGGCGACGTTCGACTGACGCACAGGGCGCCGGCGGTCAAGCCGGCGCCAATGCCTTGCTTGCCGCAAGTGTCGGCACGTTGCGAGCCCTGAAGAAATCAATCACCGCGCGCACAGCAGCCGACATGTCCCTTTGGCGCGGATAGGTCAGATACCATCCAGGAAAGTGCGGTGAGAACTCTTCCAGCATTGGCACGAGCTTTCCCGTTGCGATCAGAGGTCGGACGTCCGACTCCGTCCAGAATGCAATGCCGACACCTTGCGTTGCGGCGTGGATCGCCATCTCGGCGCATGAGACCGTCAGCGGACCGTTGACGACCACCGACATCCAGTGACCGTCCTTGAAGAATTCCCAGTTGTAGATTCCGCGCCGGCCCGACCACCGCCAATTGATACAGCGGTGCTTGTTGAGTTCGCTCGGATCTCTCGGAATGCCGTGCTTCGAGATGTATTCGGGCGATGCGACAGCGCACATGCGGAGATCGTCACCCAGCTTAATCGCGACCATATCGTCTTCGAGAAGTTCACCCAATCGAAGTCCGATATCGAAACCTTCGTCGACGATATCGATGACGGCGTCGTCGACGGTGATATCGAGCACGATATCGGGATGCTCGGTCGCAAACCGGCCCAGATGCGGGGCGATCAGCGTGGCGGCCGCTTTGCGCGGTGCGAGAAGCCGCACCGTACCGGCCGGAACGACGCGCAAATTCTGCACGTCGCGCACGGCCTCTTCCATTTCCTCAAGCGCCGGCTTGAAGCGCGCCAGCAGGCGCTGCCCCGCCTCTGTTAGAGAGAGACTGCGGGTCGTGCGATTGAGCAAACGGACGCCAAGCCGCTTTTCCAGCTCGCGGATCGTCTGGCTCAATGTCGATGGTGAAATTCTGAGATGAGCGGCCGCCCGCGCAAAATTGCCTTGCTCGGCAATGGTTACGAAGGCGCGTAGCTCAGCGAATTCGCTTCCGCGCATTATATACTCAAAGCCAAAGGAGGTATTCGGATTGCCTCATATTATATCGGCACATGGCAGCTATTAAATGTGGCCGATGTTCGCGGAAGCCGGATTTTTTGTGCTTTCGACGCGAATTCCCCCGAACATGGTTGAGAGGTGGCGCTGTGCTGGAGAAACGCAAGCTAGGCACGCAAGGGCTCGAGGTTTCGGCGCTCGGCCTCGGATGCATGGGCATGAGTTATGCTTACGGAGCCGCGGACGACGCGGAATCCGAGGCAACGATTGCGCGCGCGATAGAACTCGGCTGCACATTCCTCGATACGGCAGAGGCTTATGGGCCATTTACCAATGAGACGCTGCTTGGGCAGGCGCTCAAAGGCAAGCGGGATCAGGTCGTGATCGCGACGAAGTTCGGCTTCACATTTGACAGCAACGGCATCTCCGGAACCGACAGCCGACCAGCGCACATTCGCGAGGTCGTCGAAGCATCTCTTAAGCGGCTGCAGACGGACCGCATCGACCTTCTTTATCAGCACCGGGTCGATCCGAAGGTTCCGATCGAGGATGTCGCCGGGGCCGTCAAAGAGCTGATCGCAGAAGGCAAGGTGCTTTATTTCGGCCTCTCGGAGGCGAGCGATGAAACGATCCGCCGGGCGCACGCGGTGCAGCCGGTCTCGGCGCTACAGAGCGAGTACTCGCTGTGGGAGCGCAGCATCGAAGAGCACATTCGGCCAGCATTGTTCGAACTCGGCATCGGTCTCGTGCCGTTCAGTCCGCTCGGGCGCGGATTTCTGACGGGCAAAGCAAAGCGTGCTGAAGACTATCCGACCAACGATTATCGCTCGCGCAATGATCCGCGCATTCAGGGGGCGAATTTCGACGCGAACATGAAGATCGCCGAGATCGCGCGCGAGATTGCGGTCGCCCATCATGCAACGCCCGGACAGGTTGCCCTGGCGTGGCTGCTCGGCTGCAGTCCACATATCGTGCCGATTCCGGGGACGAAGCGGCGCGTCTATCTCGAAGAGAACCTCGGCGCGGCGAAACTTGAATTGACCACCGAGGAGACCGAACGTCTTGATGCTGCAGCAAAGTTGCTCGGTGTTGCGGGCGCGAGATACACGGAACGGATGATGTCGTTCGTCGATATTTAATGAGGAAACGGACTACTCGGGTTTTGGTTCTTTCTTGAGAGTCGAGCCCGCTTCCTTGAACTTCATCAAGTGAGCGTCGTCGGCGGAGCCTTTGGTTTCGGCGACGACGCCAAATTCCAGCGGCTCATCCTGCGCGTAGCGCTTGCCCAGGCGATAGGCCATTTCGGCGCGTGCCGTCTCGACGCCGAGATAAAACGCGTGGCCGGGATCGGCGCGGGTATCGAGATGCGGGTAAAGCTGGAACGGATCGTCTGAGACGTGATGGCCGTCGCGGTTGTAAATATGAATGCCATCTTCCGCGACCTCGATGCGATAATTTTGGTCGCGAATTTCCGACGCGAGCGATCTGATCTCTTCCGGCGTCGAGGCGAAACCTTTGCGATCACGCAAAGCCATGAGACCCGAGCCAAAACCTTGCGGCAGTGCATTGGCCTTGCGAGCGGCGAAGTACTCGCGGCGGGCGCGGTCGAATTCCTTGATCGCTGTCCGGCAATGCGGGCTCACCTGCACGGCAAGCACCGCCGTGATGTGAAGCTCGGAGCACATGCCCATCAGGATGGCGTTGATGCCCGTGGTGTCAGCGTCGGTCAATTCCGTGACGTTACCAATGCCCATCAGGATCGGAATGTCTGGGCGGCGCTTGCGCAGGTCGTAATAGCGCGCGACGGATGCCGTGAAGCCATAGTGGATCGGATCGAGGATCGGGTCGGCATAGAAGGGGCGGCCCTTCGCGATCATGATATCGATGACGCGATCCAACGAATCCATGTCGGCGGCACCAGCCGAAATGAGGATCGGCGCCGCAGGGCCTTCGTCGACAATCGAGATCGTCTTTTCCGATAGCGAGAAAAGATAGTCGGCCCCTGCGCGCGTGGCACGCGACAGCTCTTCCGGGTTAAAGGAATCGACGCTGACCTTCGCACCATCGGCATGCAAGGCTGCAATGGATGCTTCCAGATGCGGAAACGGACTGTCCGGCAGGCAGCCAAGGTCGATAACGTCGGCACCGTCAGCGCGATACTTGCGTGAGCGTTCGACAATCTGCTCCGGCGTCATCAGAGTTGCATCGACGATTTCGCCGAAGATTTTGACGTCCTGCTCGGACAGGTCGATCTTGCGGGCAGCATGGCCGAGATACTCAGGCAGATCGGCGATCTCTTCCGGGCCGCGCTCAAAGCGTGTGCCGAAATGGTCGGAGAGGCGTTCGAGATCGCCACGAAAACGGCCGGGCATGATGACCCGGTCAGCGTGCTCGGGCAGCTTCAGGCGGCGCTCGACGATTTCCGTCGTCATCAGGGCTGCGACCTTGACGCCGATATTGGCGACGACGGGCTCCAGGTCGGGATCATTGAGTTCTTCAGCGACGCGCTTGACGCGCGGCTCGGCCAGCGATCCGGTTACCAACACAATGCGCTTGGCCATCGACGGGCATTTCCCTTTACGAATTCGACCACCGTGAATTGGCACCGAATGCGGCCTCGTGCAATGTCCCGCATGTGCCCCATCGACAAATCGGCAGATTTACGGTTTCCGTCGCCCGTCACATTGGAGAAGCCTTGGCATGAAGAAAGTTCTGCTCATCGGGATTGGCGCGGGAAACCCCGACTACATCACCATGCAGGCGGTGAAGGCGCTGAATGCGGTCGATGTGTTCTTCTTTCTCGACAAAGGAGAAGTTAAGGCTGATCTCGCCAATCTCCGACGGGAAATCTGCGATCGCTTCATCGAGGAGAAGTCCTATCGGATCGTGGAGGTTCCAGGGCCGGTGCGGGACCAGGGCGGCGATTATAAATCCGGTGTCCATGCATGGCATCGCGAGAAGGCGCAGATCTTCAGCTCGCTTATTGCGGATGAACTGAAAGACGGCGAGGTCGGCGGGTTTCTCGTTTGGGGCGATCCCTCCCTTTACGACAGCACGATACGCGTCATCGACCAGATCGTAGCGCAAGGAACGCTCGCTTTCGAATATGAGATCATTCCCGGCATCACGGCCGTCCAGGCATTGGCCGCCGAGCATAAAATCGCGCTCAATCCGATCGGCGAGCCGGTGCACATCACCACGGGCCGCAAACTGCTCGAAGGATTGCCAGAAAAGGTCGATACGGCCGTCGTGATGCTCGATAACGGCTCAGGGCTCCGCGCGCTGATTGACGAGAACGTCGAGATTTTCTGGGGCGCCTATCTCGGCACGCCAGATCAGGTCCTGATCTCCGGCAAACTGAAGGAATGCGTCGACGCAATCGAGGAAGAGCGCGCGGAGGAACGGGCACGGAAGGGCTGGATCATGGACACCTACCTGCTTCGGCGCGCGCCTCCCCGGCCGTAACGAGGTGGAATTTTTGTCAGTGCTGACCTTCGAA